>DAIRWG010000079.1:0-13023 GCA_036802405.1 Alloprevotella sp. | reverse complement strand
AAATACACTTCCGATAAGGCACAAATCGCCTCATCAGAATTATTAGAACCACCCTATAGTGACAGTTCTGTGAATGAAATATTGGGCTTTAAGAGCTGGATGGGGAAAGCGGATTCCAAGTCGAATCAATAGTCCGTTGGGCCAGATTGCTGCTCTTGAACGGAAAGTTCCCCCGAAAAAGTGTGCTTCTGCGTTGAAAGTTCCCCCGAAAAAGTGTGCTTCTGTGCTGAAAGTTCCCCCGAAAAAGTGTGCTTCTGCATTGAAAGTTCCCCCGAAAAAGTGTATTTTTGCCTGCAAAAAGGAGAAAAGTCATGAAACGATACCTCTATCAGCAACTATTGAAATGGAAATCTTCGGCTACTCGCAAGCCCTTGATCCTGCAAGGGGCACGCCAGGTGGGCAAGACCTATATTCTGAAGGAATTCGGTGAGCGGGAATATCAGCAGCTTGTCTACATCAATTGCGACAACAATCCCGACATGGCCCATATGTTCCATGACTACGACATTCCGCGCATTTTGCGTAGCTTGAGTGCCCTTTCGGGCAAAAGCATACAGCCTGGGACCACGCTGATCTTTCTTGATGAGATACAGGAGGTCGACCGGGGACTTGCTTCCTTGAAATATTTCAGTGAAAATGCTCCCGAGTATCATGTGGTAGTGGCCGGTTCGCTCTTGGGCATCACCTTGCATGAAGGCACCTCGTTTCCGGTGGGCAAAGTCGACATGCTCACACTCTATCCCATGGATTTCGATGAATTCCTGTTGGCCATGGGGCAGGAATCCTTGCTCGGACTGCTGCGCCAGAAGGATTGGGATGCCTTGTCGGCTGTTCGTGCCCATTGTGAGGAGTTGCTGCGGCAATACTACTTTGTGGGCGGTATGCCTGAGGCCGTGGCGGCCTTTGTGCAGCGTCAGGACATTTGGGAGGTGAGGGCCATTCAGGAAAAAATCCTTCAAGCCTACCGCAACGACATATCCAAGCATGCCTCACAGGTGCAGGTGCAGCGCATTTACATGGTGTGGAACTCCATCCCCTCGCAATTGGCACGCGACAACAAGAAGTTCATTTACGGAGCCGTAAGGAAAGGCGCCCGGGCCAACGATTTTGAATTGGCCATACAATGGCTGGTTGATGCGGGGCTGGTGCATAAGGTGATGCGTGTGAGGAAGGCCGCGGTTCCGCTGAAGTTTTATGAGGATCTTTCGGCATTCAAGCTGTTCCTGCTCGATTGCGGTTTGCTGGGGGCGCTTTCTCAAACGCCTCCTCGGCAAATGCTCATAGGCAACAATGTGTTTGAGGAGTTCAAAGGGGCATTCACCGAGAACTTTGTGCTGCAGCAGATGATGTGCCTTCCCCACACCTATGTATACTATTACTCCAACGAAAGTTCTAGCTTGGAAATAGATTTCGTGGTGCAGCATGAGGCAGAAGTGGTGCCCGTAGAAGTGAAGGCTGAGGAAAACCTGCGTGCCAAGTCGTTGCGCCAGTTTGTGGGCAGCAACCCCGGATTGAGTGGCATCCGATTCTCCATGTCGCCCTATCGCGAGCAGGACTGGATGACCAATGTTCCACTCTATGCCGTGAAGCAAGCGTTCGGCAACTGATGACGGCTGCTGGTCCACAGCCTATGCACACGCCGGGTGTGGACTGGTGATCCGTGCCACGTTCGCTCCGTCCCCAAGGCCCGTGCGCCCCCTCCCGCTGCCATGGCAAGCGGAAGGGGGCGCATTGTGGTTGGAAACGGACGTGGCACACCGAAGTATACCGTGGCACACCGAAGTATACCGTGGCACGCCGGGGCACGGTGGCGTGCGACCGGGCGGGGCGTTTAGTACTTGAAGGTGCTGCCGCCGAGAAACTCGCGCAGGAGCGAGGTGGGAGGCAGCCCTCGGGTGGAGATGGGCTTGAGGTAGGTGAGGAACTTGCGCAGGCGGTAGGCTTCGGAGTACTCGGGCGCACTTTCGGGCACCTCCTCCAGCAGCGGCAGGGCCTGGTCGCGCAGGGCCGCCAGCTCGAAGAGCAGGGCCGTGTTGACCATCACGTCGGCCTGCTCCTGGTAGGGGAAAATCCAGCGTTCCTCGCCCTTGCGCACCGAGGGCCACTGGTGAATCGTTTCCTGTGCCGAGCGGGCGCGGTACTTGTGGTCGCGCACGATGCGGCGGAGCAGACGGTTGTCGGTGGTGGGGATGTAGTTGTGGTCGTCGAGCATGATGGAGGTCAGGGCGGAGGCATAGATGCGGAACTTGTGCTTCTCCTCCACGCCCTCGGTGAGCAGCGGGTTGAGGGCATGAATGCCTTCGAGAATGAGGATGTCGTGCTCGCCGAGGCGGTACTTCTTGCCGCTGGGCACACTGCGGCCCGATTCGAAGTCGTAGCGTGGCGTTTCCACCTCCTCGCCATGGATGAGCGCGTTGAGCTGCGAGGTGAGCAGGTCGATGTTCATGGCCTGGATGTGCTCGTAGTCGTATTCCCCCTTCTCGTCGCGCGGGGTGTTCACACGGTCGACGAAGTAGTCGTCGGTGGAGATGGGCACGGGTTTGAGTCCGCAGGCCATCAGCTGCACGCTGAGGCGTTTGGAGAAGGTGGTCTTGCCGCTCGACGAGGGGCCGGCAATGAGAATCACCTTGATTTCGGGCCGGGCCGCAATCTGGTCGGCAATGCGCGAAATCTTCTTTTCCTGCAGGGCCTCGCTCACGTTGATGAGGTCGTTGGTGAAGCCGCGTGCGCAGGCCTTGTTGAAGTCGCCCACGGTGGTCACGCCCAGGATGGCGTTCCAGCGGTGCTGCTCGCGAAACACTTCGAACATCTTCGGCTGTTCCACCATCGGGCGCAGCTCCGAGGGATTGTTCGGGTCGGGCAGGCGGAGGAGGAGCCCCTCGCCGTAGGGCACGAGGTCGAAGAGGTAGAGCTGCGAGGTGTTGACCAGCAGCGAGCCGTAGAAGTAGTCGGCCGTGTCGTCGAGCGTGTAGTAGGTGGTGTAGAGCGAGCCCAGGCTCTCGAGCAGCCGCACCTTGTCGGGCAGCCCGTCGGCACGGAAGCGGCTGATGGCTTCGTCGGTGGGGCAGGTGATGCGGTGGAAGGGCAGGCGGGCATCCACGATCTCTTGCATGCGGGTGCGCAGGCGCTCCGCCACTTCGGGGGTGACGCCCCCCTCCAGGGAGAGCTGGCAGTAGTAGCCGTTCGACACGGGCGTGTCGATGCGCAGGCGTGCGCCGGAGTAGAGGTCGCGCACGGCCTTGTAGAGCACGAAGAAGAGCGAGCGCGTGTAGGTGCGCAGGCCCGACGAGGTGGTGATGTCGAGAAACTCCACGTCCTTGTCGTTGAAGAGCATGTAGTGCAGTCCCTCCACCTTGTTGTTCACCTTGGCGCTGGTGGCGCCGTAGGGCAGGTTGAGGTCGAGCATTTCGTAGAATTCCTCCAGGTTGAATCCGACTGGCACGCGGTGCTCCCGCCCCGTGTTCTTGCAGCGGATGGTGATGTTCTTTCCCATAGGTTGGTGTGTTGAGAAGTGTGTGACGGCTCGTGCCGGATGTAGGCAATGCATCCTGCGGGCCGCGTGGAAGCAAATTTACGGTTTTGCTTCCACGTGCACCCTTTCCGTGCGTGAAAAAAGTTTGAATTCTCTCCGCTGTCCGAAAAATGGGACATAAAAGGAGCCGCCGTGGCCATAGGCCACAGCGGCTCCTTCGAATTTGTGCCAAATGGTGAAAGGCAGTGTGCCAGTGCGTCAGATCACCACCACCTTCGAGGCCACGGCCGTGCTGCCGTCGGCAGTGGCGAGCAGGATGAAGTAGACGCCTGCCGCCACGCGCTGCCCCCGTGCGTTGCAGCCGTCCCACAGGAAGGCGCCGCCGGTGGCGTTGCCGCGGGCCACGAGCTGTCCGGCCGAACTCACGACCTTGACTTCCGCCCCGTCGGTCAGGCCGCTGATGGTGATGCGCCCGTGGTAGTCAGGGCGCACGGGGTTGGGAAACACCTTCACTTCGCTCTTCACGAGGTGGTCGGCAGCCCGCGTCACACCGGTGGCGTAGGAGCACAGGCCTTCGTCGGTGCCCACCATCAGCTCGCCCGTGGCGGGATGGATGGCCAGGGCGAAGATGTTGTCGGACAGGATGGGCGAATTCTCAGTGGTGAAATGGCTGATCACCTCCGATCCGTCCTCGTTCACGAGGTAGATGCCCGACCCTTCGGTGCCGAGCCACTTGCGGTTGGCTCCGTCGACGGCGATGGCTGTCACGCCGATGCCTGTGAGGAGGTAGTCGGCATAGTTGGTGCCGTCGTTGCGCGGCACCTTGGGCTGGTAGATGGAGAAGGACGACGAGAACCACTGGTCGGGGCGCTGCACCACAAACACGCCCTTCTCGCATCCGATCCACAGCTGGTTGCTGCGGTCGAGGCAGATGTCGTAAACGTTCTTGATGTCGCACGTGGCGCCGTCCTCGTTGGTGACACTGTAGCGCAGGAGGCTGGTGTCGTCGGAGGTGTCGTCGATGGTGCCGCCGTAGTCGAGGCAGGCCAGTCCCGACATGGTGCTCGTCTGGCGGCGTGAGGTGATCCACACGCGGCCGTCGGCATCGAAGAGCAGATGCTGCACCTGCGTGCTGCCCTTGTTGAGGCCGTCCACCGCGATGGCCGCCCAGGTGCCGTCTTTCTTGAGCACCTTCACGGCATTGGCCGTTTGCGAGTTGAGCATCCACAGGTTGCCCTCGGCGTCAAAGTTCAGGCCGCCCACCATCGTATACTTCGGGCGCTCCAGCCCGGAGCTCTGCTCGAACTCGAGACCGGAGTTGGCCGACCCGTAGTGCTTGACGAACTGGAAGTCCTTGTATTCCGCCACGCCGCCGAAGAATCCCACGAAGTGGTGGGTGGGGTCGGCAGGATCCTGGGCAATGTCGTTGAAGTCGGTCAGGGTGACTTTGGGATTGAGCACCACGTTGTCGCCCGATTCCTGGAAGAAATGCCATTTCCCTTCTTCATCGAGCATCATGGCCGTGGGGCTGAGGCCGAGGAAGTGCTGTCCGCCGGCCACGAGCAGGCGGTTGCCCTCGTAGTGCATGGTGTAGGCCAGGTCGCGGCGTGCGCCGAATCCGCCGAAGGTGTTGCCCGTGTCGTCAAGGGCATCGCCGGTGGCGGAGAGGCGGCAGTGGCGCAGCTTCCCGTTGTCGGCCAGCCAGAAGGTGCCGTCGGCATCGCGTGTCACGTCGGTCAGATAGTGGCCCATGCTGATGCTTGTGAGCTGCTCGGGTGCATCGGCCGAGGCAAAATGCACTCCCCAAGAACCGACGAACTGCGCCCCTTGCGGTGTGGCGGTGCCGCGGTCCATGTAGGTGGATGTGATGTGCGACCGGGTGAAACCGCCCTGCCCGTCGGGACGGATGAAGTGCACTCCCACCACTGAGGCATCCTGCCCCGAGGCGATGGGGGCCAGCAGGTAGGCACCGCCACCTGAGCTCACGAACTGCGACACCGTGAACGGGGCCACCTGGCTCCACGATGCAAGGGAGTAGGGATTGCCGTCGAGGCGGCAGCTCACCACTTCCCCTTCAAGCGCGGCCAGCATTTGCTCCCCCACCACAGTGGCATCGCGCACGCTGCGCATGAAGCGGTAGTAGGCCTTCACCTCGCGCCGTTTGAGGTCGATGGCCACGATGCCCTCCGTGGTGGAGAGCATGGCCCAGTCGGCACTGACGTTGAGGTTGGTCGGCGTGATGTCGTAGTCGGTGAAGTGCTTCAGCTGCGGGATGTTCACCGTTGTCCCGTTGTCGAAGAGCAGGTCGATGTTGTTCGACTTGTAGGCCAGCACGAGGCAGTGCTGCGTGGGGGAATAGCCCATGTAGGCAATGCCCTTGTCGGACAATCCGGTGCGGCGGTCGATTTCGCTCACCGACTGGTCGGCAGCGTCGTAGCGCAGGAGGTTGCCGTTGAAGCGGGCGTAAACCACCCCGTTGCCGGCACTGGCCACCTGTTCGGCATCTTGATAGGCCAGGTAGTAGGTCCAAAGTGAGGCATCGGTTGCCTCTTGTGCTTGGCCGCTCAGAGCCGTCAGCAGGCTGAAGAAGGCCAGAAGGATAAAAGTGAAGTGTTTCATTGTCGGAGAAGGGGGGGATGACGTGTTTCTTGGGGAGAAGGGGCGAACGGTCGTGTGCCCTGGCGTCAGCGGTCGGCTCGGAGAAAACCGACGAGTTGGGCCACGGCCCGTGCGCGGTGGCTGATGCGGTTTTTCACCTCGGTGCCCAGTTCGGCAAAGGTGCGTCCGAGGTTCTCGGGCATGAACACGGGGTCGTAGCCGAAACCCTCCGTGCCGCGCTTCTCGGTGCTGATGAATCCTTTCACCACCCCTTCGAACAGGTGCTCCTCGCCATCGAGGATCAGGGCGATGGCCGTGCGGAACTGTGCACTGCGGTCGGTGGCACCGTCGAGCTCGCTGAGCAGCTTCTGCGTGTTGGCCTCGGGGTCGTGGCGGTCGGGGTAGGCATAGCGTGCCGTGTGTACGCCCGGTGCGCCGCCGAGGGCGGTGACCTCAAGTCCCGTGTCGTCGGCAAAGCAGTCGAATCCGTAGCGTTCCTTCACCCACCGTGCCTTGATCAGGGCATTTCCTTCGAGGGTGTCGGCCGTTTCGGGAATGTCGTCGTGGCAGTCGATGTCGGAGAGGCTGAGCACTTCCATGTCGGAGCCGAGCATGGCACGGATTTCTTCCAGTTTGTGTGCGTTGTTGGTGGCAAATACGAGTTTCATTGGAGAGGAGAAATGGGGAATTTGGGTGAATTTGGGGGGAATTGGGGTGAATTTGGGGGAATTTTTGAAAGCAGGATGGGGAAGAGGGGAATATTTGGCAACGGGAGGAGTGCGGGTGCCTTGCAGCACAAACATTCAGCGTCAGCTTCAGCGCCGCTCGTCAACTCTCCTTTCCCACGATCGTGAGCGGGATGCGTCCGATTTCGGCAGCCGTGTCGGTGAAGGAGCTCCAGTAGGATCCCAACAGGTGGTGGGTGGCGGCCAGGCAGTAGAGGTCGACCATGGCATCGCGCATCCCCTCCAGCGTGCCGCGGTTCACGGGGGCCTGCTGGGTGATGATGCGGTTGGGAAACAGCCTGGTGAGCCGTTCCTTCACCTCGGCATCGTCGGTGGCCAGGAAGAAACGCACCTTGCCGTCGGCCCGCACCTCGCGGCGCATGGCCTCGATGAAGGCTTCCACCGGGCTGTGCGCCATGCTTTGCACATTGTCGGTGCGGCGGATGTGCACCCCCACGGTGTGTGGGGCGAAGCGGCGGACGAGGGCATCGATGCGCTGCTGGATGTCGCTGCATGGGCGCAGCCGCTGCAGGCATTCGGGGGAATAGTCGGCCAGCTTTTGGCCCGACGAAATGTACAAGCGGCGATGGCGCTGCATGAGGCGGGCCACCTCGTCGGTCGAGTTCGGGCAGAAGTCGTCGCGCTGGCAGCCATAGCCCATGGCCATGCGGAGCAGTCGCGGCAGATGGAGCAGGCGGCGGCGCGAGGGGCAGGCCCATATCCGCCCCCGGCGGATGTGCAGGCGCCCGGAGCCGATCGGCACGAAGAGTTGGGTGAAGTCTGCCTGGCATTCGGCGTTGGCAAACCATTCCACGTGGATGTCGGCTTCATGGTCGTGTGCGAGGGCCATGGCCGAAAGCACCACGCGCAGGCGGTTGCAGAGTCCGCCCATGGGTACGAGGGTCAGCATGTGTGGGTGTGTCGGATTGAGGTGGAAATGCATCGGGGCAAGGCATCGAGCCGAGGCTTGGATGGGAAGCATGCGCAGAAAGGCACATAGGGCTATCCGGGCGGGTGTGCCCAGCATAGCCCTATGGTGCATCGTTGCTGCATGGTTCCTGCAGCCAGTCGCGTGCCATGCTCAGGATTGTTCGGCGGGAGCCGGCTTTTCGGCATCGGGGTTGAGCGTGGAAACGCCCGGATTGGTCTGGGCATTGATCTGGGCGGCCTTGGCAGTGTCCTGAGCCACCTTGTCCTTGTCAGCCTTGATCTTGATGCGGTCGAACCCTTCGCCAAACACACCGATCACCTTCGATTGCGACACGAAGGCCGAGGGGTCGATGCCCTGGATGATGCGGAAGATGTTGGTGCTCTCGCGCTTCTTGGCCAGCACCACGAGCACCTTGCGCTGCTCCTTGGTGTACCATCCGAAGCCTTCCAGCACGGTCACGCCGCGATGGGTGGCCGAAATGGCCTCGGCAATCTCGTCGTAGCACCTTGAGAAGATGAGGAACTGCACCGACTGGCGTCCGCGGTCGACCACATAGTCGAGCAGGAGGTTGGTGATGATGAGCGTGCAGTAGCCGTAGAGCAGGCGGTCCACATTGCCCGAGGGCGTGAAGAAGGAGGAGGTGATGATGAGCAGGTCGCAGAGCATCATCATCTGTCCGAGCGTCACGTCGCGATACTTGTTGATGATCGAGGCAATGATGTCGGTGCCTCCGGTCGATCCGTTGCTGAGAAACACCATGCCGATGCCGAAGCCCTCGATGGCGGCACCCAGGATGCACGACATGAAGATGTTGTCGGTGACCACCTGCGGCAGTCCGCTGCGGGGGTTGACGTGGTGAAACATGCCAGGATTGTTGGCATTGAGGTCGATCATCACTTCCTGCACGATGCCGAGCAGGAAGGTCAGCACAAACACGGCGTAGATGGTCTTCATGCAGAAGCGCCATCCGAGCACCTTCACGGCCACGCAGAGCAGCACGATGTTCACGAGGAAGAAGGTGTACTGCGGAGCGAATCCCGTGGCATAGAATATCACGGCACCCGCACCGGCCAGACCGCCCATCGGAATCTCATAAGGCAGCTGGAAGCAGGTGTAGCCCACGGCGTAAAGCACCAGGCCGATGGTGATGATCACATAGTCGCGGATGTCTTGGAACACGGTCCATTTGTTGGCGATTGACATTTTGCGTATCAGGTTTTGGGTAGGGGGGGGAAGGCCGGGCATCCGCCGTCCGCGTGGGGCTGCATGCCTGAGGCAGAAGGGGCTGATGCCCGGCCCGGTTGTTATCTTGCGTCGGGGGCAGGTCATTTGATCACGATGTTCACGATGCGTCCGGGCACCACGATCACCTTCACCACCTGCTTGCCTTCGAGGTACTTCTGTGCCTGTTCCGAGCCGAGGGCAGCTTCCTGAATCTGTTCCTTTGTGGCATCGGCCGCAAAGTCGAGCGTGAAGCGCGTCTTGCCGTTGAAGGAGACGCTCAGCGTCACCGAGTCCTCCTTGAGGTAGCTCTCGTCAAACTTCGGCCAGGGTGCATCGCACACCGTGGTGTCGTGTCCCAGCGAGTGCCACAACTCCTCGGCCATGTGGGGCGTGAAGGGGGCCAACAGCACCACCAGCTGCTCGAGCACCTCGCGGCTGGTGCACTTCTGCTGCGCCAGCTCGTTCACGGCAATCATGAAGGCGGGCACCGAAGTGTTGTAGGAGAACACCTCGATGTCCTCCGTCACCTTCTTGATGAGCTTGTGCAGCGTCTTGAGGTTCTCCTTGGTGGGAGCGGCATCGGTCACGGCCCAGTCGCCGTTCTTGGGATAGAAGAGTGCCCAAGCCTTGCGCAGGAAGCGGAAGCAGCCGTCGATGCCGTTCGAGTCCCAGGGCTTGCTCTGGTTGATCGGGCCGAGGAACATCTCGTAGAGGCGGAGCGTGTCGGCACCGTATTTTTCGACAATCATGTCGGGGTTCACCACGTTGTACATCGATTTCGACATCTTCTCGATGGCCCATCCGCACACATACTTGCCGTCCTCCAGCACAAACTCGGCCGTGGCATACTCCGGGCGCCACTGCTTGAAGGCCTCCACGTCGAGCACGTCGTTGCTCACGATGTTTACGTCCACATGGATGGGCGTCACGTCATACTGGTCCTTCAGCCCGAGGCTGACGAAGGTGTTGGTGTCCTTGATGCGGTACACGAAGTTAGAGCGGCCCTGGATCATGCCTTGGTTCACCAGTTTCTGGAAAGGCTCCTCCTTGCACGAGGTGCCGAGGTCGAAGAGGAACTTGTTCCAGAACCGGCTGTAGATGAGGTGTCCAGTGGCGTGTTCCGAACCTCCGATGTAGAGGTCGACATTCTGCCAGTAGGCATCGGCTTCTTTGCCCACGAGTGCCTGGTCGTTGTGCGGATCCATGTAGCGCAGGTAGTAGGCGCTCGATCCGGCGAAGCCCGGCATGGTCGATAGCTCGAGGGGGAACACCGTCTGCTGGTCGATGCGTTCGTTGTCGGTCACGCAGCGGTTCACCGTGTCCCAAGCCCAGCGGGAGGCATTGCCGAGGGGCGGTTCGCCCGTTTCGGTGGGCAGGAACTTGCTCACCTCGGGCAGCTCGAGCGGCAGGCATTCGGCCGGCACCATCTGCGGCATGCCGTCCTTGTAGTAAACGGGGAAAGGCTCGCCCCAGTAGCGCTGGCGCGAGAAGATGGCATCGCGCAGGCGGAAGTTCACCTTCACGCGGCCCAGGTGGTGTTCGGTCACAAACTCCTTCGTCTTGGCAATGGCCTCCTTCACGCTCAGTCCGTTGAGCGAGAATCCGTGAAGGGCCTCCTTGCCTTCGGCGGGCGAGTTCATCACGGTGCCTTCCTTGGCATCGAAGCTCTCTTCGCTCACGTCGGCTCCCTCGATCAGCGGCACGACGGGCAGGTCGAAGTGGCGGGCAAAGGCATAGTCGCGCGAGTCGTGGGCGGGAACGGCCATGATGGCTCCCGTGCCGTAGCCCGAGAGCACATAGTCGCTCACCCACACGGGGATGGCGTCGCCCGTGAAGGGGTTGACGGCATACGATCCGGTGAACACGCCGCTCACCCGGCGGTCGGCAATGCGCTCACGCTCGGTGCGCTTCTTGGTGGCTTCGAGGTAGGCATCCACCTCGGCCTTCTGTCCGGGGGTGGTGAGCTGGGCCACGAGTTCGCTCTCGGGGGCCAGCACCATGAAGGTCACACCGAAAATCGTGTCGGCACGTGTGGTGAAGATGGTGAACTTCACGTCGGAGTCCTTCACCGCAAATTCCATTTCGGTGCCTTCCGAACGTCCGATCCAGTTGCGCTGCGTTTCCTTCAGCGAGTCGGTCCAGTCGACGGTGTCAAGCCCGTCGAGCAGACGCTGGGCATAGGCCGACACGCGGAGGCACCACTGCTTCATCTTCTTCTGCACCACGGGGTAGCCGCCGCGTTCGCTCACGCCGTCCACCACCTCGTCGTTGGCCAGCACGGTGCCCAGTTTGGGGCACCAGTTCACCATCGTCTCGCCCAGGTAGGCGATGCGGTAGTTCATCAGCACCTGCTGCTGCTCCTTCTCGCTCATCAGCTTCCACTCCTCGGCCGTGAAGGAGAGTTCCTCACCCTGGGCCACGTCGAGGCCCTGTGTGCCTTCCTGTTCGAAGTGCTCCACCAGGCGGCTGATGGGCATGGCCTTGCGGCAGCTGTTGCAGTAGAAGTGGTTGAACATCTCCTCGAATGCCCACTGCGTCCAGTGGTAGTAGCGGGGGTCGCAGGTGCGCACCTCGCGGTCCCAGTCGAAGCAGAATCCGATGCGGTCGAGCTGCTCGCGGTAGCGTGCAATGTTCTTCACCGTGGTCACGGCCGGGTGCTGCCCCGTCTGGATGGCATATTGCTCGGCGGGCAGTCCGTAGGCATCGTAGCCCATGGGGTTGAGCACGTTGTATCCGCAGGAGCGCTTGTAGCGCGCATAGATGTCGGAGGCAATGTAGCCCAGCGGGTGTCCCACGTGGAGTCCGGCACCCGAGGGGTAGGGAAACATGTTGAGCACGTAGAACTTCGGCTTCGTGCTGTCAGCCTCCACGTGGTATGTCTTTTCGGTGGCCCAAGTGTGCTGCCACCGCTGTTCGATATCTCTGAAATTGTAGTCCATTGGCTATGTGAAAGATATTTTTTGTGCTATTTTCGAAGCAAAGTTAGTGCAAGGCGGGCGAAGAACAAAGGGAATGGCTCAAAGACTTTCACTTTTTCTTCCAACAGGCTGCCCGACTTGGGTGAAAACCGAGAAACTTTCGCCCATTCTCAAAAAAAATGAGTAGCTTTACACCCAAATACCCAAAAACCGCATTCCTATGAAATATCCCATTGGAGTACAATCGTTTGAACGCCTCCGTGAGGGTGGCTACATCTATGTCGACAAGACCGACCAGATCTATTCCCTCACCCACGAGGGCAGCATATATTTCCTGAGCCGTCCGCGCCGGTTCGGCAAGAGCCTGCTCGTTTCCACGCTGAAGAGCTACTACGAGGGTCGCCGCGACCTCTTCGAAGGTCTGGCCATCTCCGGCATGGAGCAGGAGTGGAAGCACTATCCCGTGTTCCACATTGACTTCGGCATGGGATCCTATGCCACCGGCAACGCGCTGGACCAGGTGCTGGAGTCCTATCTGCGGGATTGGGAAGCACAATACGGCATCGACACGGGAGATATTCGCGACTACAGTGTGCGTTTCCGCAAGGTTCTGGAGACAGCGCACCGTCAGACGGGCCTCCGGGCCGTGGTGCTGGTGGATGAATACGACAAGCCGTTGCTCGATGTGATGGATTTGAACTATAAGGTGGAACATCTGGGTGAACAAATCACGTTGGAAATCTACAACCGCAATCGGCTCGCGGCCTTCTATTCCACGTTCAAGGCTGCCGATGAGCACCTGCAGTTCGTGCTGCTCACGGGAGTCACGAAGTTTTCGCAGACCACTGTGTTCAGCGGTTTCAACCAGCCCGACGACATCAGCCTGTCCGTCAAGTACGATGCCATCTGCGGCATCACGACTGAGGAAATCGAACACTACTTCCAGCAACCTGTGGCAGAGATGGCCGACGTTTACGCCTGTTCGGTGGATGAAATGAGGCGGATGCTCAAACAGCGCTTCGACGGCTACCATTTCAGCAAGCGCCTGCGTGGGGTGTACAATCCTTTCAGCCTTCTGAATTCACTGAAGGAGAGCGATTTGCAGGACTACTGGTTCCGCACGGGCACTCCGACCTACCTCATCCGCCTGCTCAA
>DAIRWG010000078.1:10002-13164 GCA_036802405.1 Alloprevotella sp. | reverse complement strand
AATACACTTCCGATAAGGCACAAATCGCCTCATCAGAATTATTAGAACCACCCTAAAATAATTCTGAACACCTACTTAAAGTCAGATCTTTTGATAATGTCGTAAGCAGTTGCTTCCCATATTCGGCTCTTTCCTTATTTCAAATTAAGGGACGTTCCAAATATGGTGCAAATCTTATAGCAAAATCGGCGAACACCTACTTATATGCGTTCCGTGCATCACCCGTCAATCCACACCATCAGTGCTTTGGCCAATTCAAACTCGGACATTTGTGCGGCTATGCTGCGGCGGAAGAAGTTGAACACGCTTTCGTAGTATTCCATGATTATTTTGCCGTCAATGCTGAGGATGGCATTGTAGTTGTTGATGCGGATTCCGCTCGAACTCCATCGGTCAGGATAGAAGTAATCCACATTGTCACCTTCTTGATAGTCCTGGAAGCTTCTGTCTTCCAACAGTGCCAAGCGTGCAGACATGTCAGGGAGCTCTTTCAATTTTTCTATGACATCGGCGTTGGCATGGCTGTATTCTTCATATCGCAAGGCATAGAACTTTTCGATGCATGGCACATACTCTTTGTCGAGAATATCGTTCTTGAGCGAGTACACATAGTAGTCGTCATTTTCTTTGCGCTCATAAATGTCCTCAAGGCGATATTCCTTCTCTATCTGTCTGAGTATGTCGTCAGCCGACTTCTCGTTCTTCAGATGCTTTTCCACATCTTTTTTGCTTATAGCTGCTCTGATGCGCAAACCGATTGCTAAATACTGTCCCATAATGTATATGCGTTAAAATAAAAAAGGCGCACAACCAAACTTCTTGTCTTTTAGTTGTGCGCCTTATGTTAGTTATAAGATGTGTCTGTTCCTAGTTTACTTCACCTCCTCGAAGTCGGCATCCTGAATGTCGTCCTTGTTGGTGGAAGCACCCTGGGCACCTCCCTGCGGACCGGCCTGGGGGCCACCCTGGAATCCGGCACCTGCTCCGGGCTGTGCACCCGTCTGCTGGTACATCTCGGCACTGGCTGCCTGCCATGCGTTGTTGAGCTCGGTCTTGGCAGTTTCGATGGCAGCGATGTCCTGGTTCTTGTGGGCTTCCTTCAGTTTGCCGAGGGCAGCCTCGATGGCACCCTTCTTGTCGGCCGGGAGCTTGTCGCCGAGTTCCTTGAGCTGGTTCTCGGTCTGGAAGATCATGGAGTCAGCCTCGTTGATCTTGTCCACACGCTCACGCTCCTTCTTGTCGGCTTCGGCGTTGGCTTCGGCTTCAGCCTTCATGCGGTTGATCTCGTCCTCGGAGAGGCCGCTGGAAGCTTCGATGCGGATGGTCTGCTCCTTGCCGGTGGCCTTGTCCTTGGCCGACACCTTGAGGATGCCGTTGGCATCGATGTCGAAGGTCACCTCGATCTGAGGCACACCGCGGCGGGCAGGTGCGATGCCGGCGAGGTTGAATCGGCCGATGCTCTTGTTGTCGCGGGCAAACTGGCGCTCACCCTGCAGCACGTGGATGGTCACCTCGGGCTGGTTGTCCTCGGCGGTGGAGAACACCTGGCTCTTCTTGCAGGGGATGGTGGAGTTGGCATCGATCAGCTTGGTCATCACGCCGCCGAGGGTTTCGATGCCGAGTGAAAGCGGAGTGACGTCGAGCAACACGATGTCGCCCACACCGCTCTCCTTGTTGAGGATGGCACCCTGGATGGCAGCACCCACGGCCACCACTTCGTCGGGGTTCACACCCTTCGAGGGAGCCTTGCCGAAGAACTGCTCAACGAGCTGCTGCACGGCGGGGATACGGGTGGAACCACCCACGAGGATCACTTCGTCGATGTCGGAAGTGGAGAGGCCGGCACCCTTCAGTGCTGCTTCGCACGGAGCCTTGCAGGCCTCGATGAGGTTGTGGGCCAGCTGCTCGAACTTGGCACGGGTGAGGGTCTTCACCAAGTGCTTGGGCACACCGCCCACGGGCATGATGTAAGGCAGGTTGATCTCGGTGGAAGTGGAGCTGGAAAGCTCGATCTTGGCTTTCTCGGCAGCTTCCTTGAGGCGCTGCATGGCCATCGGGTCGGTGGTGAGGTCGGCACCTTCGTCGTTCTTGAACTCCTGCACGAGCCAGTCGATGATCACGTGGTCGAAGTCGTCGCCGCCGAGGTGGGTATCGCCGTTGGTGGAAAGCACTTCAAACACGCCGCCACCGAATTCGAGGATGGAGATATCGAACGTACCGCCACCGAGGTCGAACACGGCAATCTTCATGTCCTTGTTGGCCTTGTCGATACCGTATGCCAAGGCTGCAGCCGTAGGCTCGTTCACGATACGCTTCACTTCGAGTCCGGCAATCTGGCCGGCCTCCTTGGTGGCCTGACGCTGCGAGTCGGAGAAGTAGGCCGGCACGGTGATCACGGCTTCGGTGACTTCCTGTCCGAGGTAGTCCTCGGCGGTCTTCTTCATCTTCTGCAGAATCATGGCGCTGATTTCCTGCGGAGTGTACTGGCGGCCGTCCACATCAACGCGGGCGGTGTTGTTGTCGCCACGCACCACCTTGTAGGGCATACGTGCGATTTCCTTCTGCACCTGGTCGTAGGTTTCGCCCATGAAGCGCTTGATGGAGTAGATGGTGCGCTGGGGGTTGGTGATGGCCTGACGCTTGGCGGGGTCGCCCACCTTGCGTTCGCCACCTTCCACGAATGCTACCACTGAAGGAGTGGTGCGCTTGCCTTCGCTGTTAGCGATGACGGTAGGTTCGTTACCTTCGAAAACGGAAACACAAGAGTTGGTGGTTCCAAGGTCAATACCGATAATCTTTCCCATGATTGTATCTATTTTTTTATTGTTTTTATTCGAGTGAATTGTGATTTGCCTGCGGCTTGCTGGCCGCCGACACCCTCATAAAAGCAAGGTGCGTGCCAAAAGGCCGTAACCGGTGATTTTTTTCTTGACTGACATGGATTTTCTTTTTACTGACAGAATGGCAGTGTTCTTTTGGGGGAGGGTGAGGACCACGAGGGGCGAAAGGATGCGTGAAGCCTTGCGGCGGATGTTTGCAACGAAGGGGGCTCGTGATGTTTTGTTTTTCCGCTAAGGGAGTTCTTGCCTTGCGGTTGAGTTTGTTTTTACCACCAAGGGCCATGAAGGAGCACGAAGCCATGCGGCGGTGAGGGCTCGGGGA
>DAIRWG010000078.1:0-9902 GCA_036802405.1 Alloprevotella sp. | reverse complement strand
CTAAGGAACGCGAAGGCCATGCGGATGAGTTTTAGCGCGAAGGGCCCGTTAGGCCACGAAGAAACACGAAGCCATGCGGCGGTGGGGGGGTACCACCAAGGGCCATGAAGGAGCACGAAGCCATGCGGCGGTGAGGGCTCGGGGAGATTTTTTCCGCGAAGGGCCGCTAAGGAACGCGAAGGCCATGCGGATGAGTTTTAGCGCGAAGGGCCCGTTAGGCCGCAAAGAAACGCGAAGCCTTGCGGCGGTGGGGGTTGACCACGAAGGGCCACGAAGAAACACGAAGCCATGCGGCGGCAGAGTTTTATCGCTAAGGGCCACGAAGAAGCATGAAGCGTTGGCGAAGCGCATGGCCATTGCGGAAGGAGCCTGCTCGCCACTCGTCTGATACGCGCAGATACACACCGATACACTTAGGGGCCCCGCCTGAAAAGGCGGGGCCCCTGAGTGGAATGTGTGGAATGGGTTGTCAAGGCTTTCGGTAGGTGACCTTCTCGCCTTCGGTGTTGCGCACACACTTGCTGATTTCCTCGGCGGAGATGGACACCGCATCGCGTGTCAGCTCAGGCACGTTGTAGCTGCGGTTGAGCAGGATGCTGTAGTCGGGATCCTCCTGTGGCAGGGCAAATGCCTTGTGGGCCATGCCGTTGCGGTCGAAGTAGGCAATGAAGGGGCGCGAATAGTTGCCGTCGTCGCGGCGCGACACGAACACGATCCAGCGTCCGTTGCTGCTCCAGGAGTGGTAGCTGTCGGCCTCGGGGCTGTTGGCCGCCGAGAGCGGATAGGTCTGGCCCGTGTGCAGGTCCTTCACGAAGAGGTCGGCATCGCGGTGCCAGATGTGGAACTGTCCGTAGGAAGCCACGGTGAAGAGCAGGTAGCGTCCGTCGGGGCTGATGCGGGGCACGGCCGCACTCTTGCTGTCGGCTGCGCAGTCGTATTCCAGCGTGGGCGGGCCGAAGCGGCGCGTGGCGGGGTCGAAGGTCATGCTCATCACGTTGTAGCGGACGCGGGCACTCACTTGGGCAATTTCATCCTGGCGCTTCTCGTTGCTCATGCCCGCCAGTTCCGGCACGTGGGCCACGCAGTAGTAGAGCTTGCGCCCGTCGGGAGCCCAGCAGGGGAACGTTTCGAAGTCGTCGGAAGTGCGCAGGATGTTGGTGAGCGTGTGGTTGTCGGCATCGTAGAACACGAGGTCGGAACCGTAGTCCACCACTTCCAGCTTCTGCTGTCCCTCCACGTGGAAAGCCTGTCCGGTGAGGTTGGAGGAGAACACCACCCAGTTGCGTGTGGGGTGCCACGAGGGATAGACGCAGGAGGAGAGCACGGAGTCGCTCTTGAGGTTCATCTTCTGTGCCTTGCCGTTTTCGATGAACACGGTGCCCCCGTGCTTGGCACGCACATGGAAGAGCATGCGGCGCGTGGAGTAGTTCTGGTAGTTGTGGCAGTTGACGCAGTGGTTCTCTCCGGCATCGAATTCGCGGTTGTTCTCGTAGATGGTGCTCACGTTGAAGTTGGTGAGGTCGCGTTGGTAGAGTCCCACCTGGCGGTAGAGCTCGTAGGAGGGTTCGATGAGTCGGTAGCTGAGGTAGCGGTCAATCTCTTCGGGCGCCACGCTGAGGGTGAAGGCCGGGAATTTCACCCAACCCCCGTCGCGGTGGGCATAGAGGGTGACCTTGAGGTCCTTGCCCTTGTTGTCGGTCAGGAGCTGTCGCCACTGGAGCGAGTCCCATTCGAGTTTACCGTCGTCGGCAGCCGCGGTCAGGATTTGCTTGCCGCCGGCCTCGATGCATCCCACGAATTCGGTGCCGGCCGACTTCACCTTGAAGTTGAGCGGTGCGATGTTGGGCGGGATGACCACGTCGCGGTAGTCGGGATAGATGGCCGGAGTTTCGCTCACGGCCGTGCTTTGGGCGGGAATGGCCGCATCGGGCCGTCCGCAGGCCGTGAGCACGGCCAGGGCCACGAGGCAGAGCAGGTGGAGTATGTTGCGCGTTTTCATTGTGTGTGTTGCAGAGTTATGCTTGGGTTGTTGTGGTGGTAGGGTGGGGGAGAGTCATGCACCAAGATTAATCAAGGTCAATCAAGGTGCATCAGTTCACGCCAGCCTTGCTTCCGGGTGTCGCTTCGGAGTCCTTGCGCGTCTGGCTCGGGTCGTTGTTCTCCGTGTAGTAGTAGTACATGTAGGTGCCCAGCCAGCGCTCCTTCAGATTCTGTCGGAGCGCCTCGCGGTCGTCCACATAGGGCTTGGCATCGATGAGGAAGGCGCGCACCTCGTCGGGCACGAACTTGCCCACTTCGGGGAAGGCCTCCAAGGCCTGCGGCATCTTGAGTGCAGCCACGGCAATGGCTTCCTGCATGCAGGTGGGGAAAGGCATGCCCTTCTGGTGCATGATCTGAGCACGCATGAGGAAGGCGTTCATGTCCTTGGAGTAGAGGCAGGCGGCAGCCGAGGTGAGCAGCGTGTGGTCGCTGCCCTGGCCGAGTCCCACGTTGTAGCCCAGGAAGGAGGGCTGCTGGTAGTTTTGCTCAAACTTGCTTTCCTTCGGATAGAGCGAGCGCACGTGGGTGAGTTCGGCATCGGAGTCGATGAGCTTGGGATTGTCGGCCATGGCCGAGTAGCGTTCCACGAAGTCGTGCTCGAAGGGCATGCGGTCGATCAGTGCGAGGTATTTGCGGCAGAGGGCCGTCTCGCCGTTGAGCAGGGCGCAGAGTGCCATGCGCTTGTAGGCAAACACGCGGGGGCCGTTCATCACCACGTGGTCCATGGCGGCACGGTAGGCGGGGTTGAGCAGTCCCGCATGGAAGTTGCAGTCCATCACGAAGAGCCCATACTCCTCGCTGCCGTCGTAGCGGTCGAGCTGGAGCTTGGGAAAATCGTAGGGAATGTCGAACATGTGGTTGAGCAACTGGTCGGTTTCCTCCAGTGCGATGGCATAGTAGGCCGCCACGGCACGAGTGGGGCGCTTGGCCTTCTGTGCTTCGCTGATGATGGTGTCCCAGTCCTGACGGTCGGCCAGATTGGGGAAACGGGCGGTGAGGATGACGTTCTCGTTCACCTTGAGAGCCGTTGCGGCAGTGGCGCCCACCATGAGCAGGGCCAGCAGTGCACCCCAGGGGCGCACGGCAAGAGCGGCCGGGGCGGGAGCGGCCGGGGCGGTCTTTGTGCATCGCTTCACCAGCGCCACCAGGGCAGCCAGCACGACGCAGGCAGCCAGGGCCACCAGCGGGATGAGCACGATGAGCGAGGGTTCGTTCTTGTAGTAGAGGTTGGTGCCACGGCTGAGCATCCAGGCCATCTCAGCCACGGGCACGGCAAATCCGATGCCCCGTAGCGCGCGTGGAATGCGGAAGGCATAGTCGAAAGCGCGGGCGGTGAGGGTCATGACGAGGGCGAGGAAGGCCGCTCCGAGTGGTGCCCACTTGCAGAGGAGCATCACCCATCGCGAGGCGTAGAACAGCTGTCCGTGGGGCTGCGAGAGCAGATACTGCATCGTTTCGGGTGCGGTGGAGATGTACATGCTCTGTTCGGCGCGCTCGATCACGTCGCCATAGACGAGGGTGAAGAATGCGAACACGGCCAGGAATCCGAGGCCGTAGGTCACCCATTGGGCCATGCCGGGCTTCATTCGGCCAAAGCTTCGGGGGGCGGATTGATGGCCTCCCTTGGCAGCCTGTGCCGATGCTGCTCCCGTCTTTTTGCCCTGAAGAGGGTGGGGTGCGGAGTTTTTTCTTTGCTTGTTCACGGTGTGGTGTGTAAGTGTTGAATCGTTTTCGGTGCATGCGCGGAGCGCCATGCTGTGGGCGGATTGCGCGGATGCGAAGCAAAGGTAACATAAAAAATCCAAAGAGTTCTGTCTGTGCTTGATAATTTGCACGGTGGGCCGCGTTATGTCACACCACGGGGCCTGTGGGCTTTGTTGTGGGGATTTGCGCGCACGCGCGTATGTATCTACAGGGTTATCACGTTTTTTGCTGTCATCTGTCAACTTGTCGACGGGGTGTGTACGTTTTTGTGCTTCACCGCGGTGTTGGCGGCATATGGGGAACTTGTTCGAAAAGTGCTTTGGACCGTGGGGAGTGACAGATGACAGCAAAAAATGCAATTACCATGTATGTATATGCGCGTATGCGCGCGTGCGCGCGTGGACAAGTCGTTTTTTGATGCGGTAGTTGCAATTTTCGGCATGCTGGTGGTGTTTTTACACCACCGCGGTAGTGTTTTTACGGCACCATGGTAGTGTTTTTACGGCACCGCGGTAGTGTTTTTACGGTACCGCGGTAGTGTTTTTACGGCACCGCGGTAGTGTTTTTACGGTACCGCGGTAGTGTTGGAGGGTTGACCACGAAGTGCCACGAATATGCACGAAGCCATGCGGCGGAGTTTTGCTACGGAAGAGGGCATGGGGTACCGCGGTTTCCTGGCCGCGTACTCGGGATGTTTTGTTTTTCCGCGAAGGGCCGCTAAGGGCCGCGAAGACCATGCGGATGGGTTTTACGCGAAGGGCCATCAATGGCCGCTAAGGGCCGCGAAGCCATGCGGCATAAAACCTTGGAACCCGCGTAAGTCGTGGCAGCAAAAAACATTGCAGGGCAATACTCCGCCGCAAGGCTTCGCGGCCCTTAGCGGAAAAAACAAGCATGCCGCAAGGCTTCGTGTTCCCTCGTGGCCCTTTGTGGTAAAGAATACTCCGCCGTACAAGGCTTCGCGGCCCTTAGCGGCCCTTCGTGGAAAAAACAAGCATGCCGCAAGGCTTCATGTTCCCTCGTGGCCCTTTGTGGTAAAGAATACTCCGCCGCACAAGGCTTCGCGGCCCTTAGCGGCCCTTCGCGGAAAAAAAACAAGCATGCCGCAAGGCTTTGCGTTTCTCCGTGGCCCTTAGTGGCAGAACGAAAAGAAGAAAAATCGGCCGAAGGGCGCACTATTCCAACGGAATGACTTACCTTTGTAAGCAAGTTGACCATTCAGGCCGGCCGGAGAAAAGGGCACACCGACTTTTCTGATGGAAAAAATGATGGTGCCCCGACACAATAAAACACAGGTTATGAACGTAATACATACAGCCCTTGAGGGAGTGGTGATCATCGAACCCCGCCTCTTCAAGGATGCACGCGGCTATTTCTTCGAGAGTTTCAGCCAACGCGAGTTCGACGAGAAAGTGCGCCACATCGATTTCTGCCAGGACAACGAGAGCATGAGTTCCTACGGCGTGATGCGCGGACTGCACTTCCAGCGCCCCCCCTTCACGCAAAGCAAACTGGTGCGCTGCGTGCGCGGAGCAGTGCTCGATGTGGCCGTCGACATCCGTAAGGGGTCGCCCACCTATGGCCAGCACGTGGCGGTGGAGCTGACGGAGGACAACCACCGGCAGTTCTTCATTCCCCGCGGGTTCGCCCACGGGTTTTCCGTGCTGAGCGAAACGGCCGTGTTCCAGTACAAGTGCGACAATTTCTACCACCCCGAAGCCGACGGCGGCATCTCCATCCTCGACGATTCGCTCGGCATCGACTGGCAGATACCCACGGAGCACGCCATCCTCTCGGAGAAAGACACACGCCATGCCCTGCTCAAGGACTTCGACAGTCCGTTCGACATGAACGTGGACCTCTACGCGCCCTCGAAAGCGTGAAACGGGCCGCAACCCTTTATTTTCACAACAACATTCGCCAACCATCCCGCAAGCGGCGACCCAAGGCCTCGGCCATCCATGCCGGCCCCTGCCGCCGCCCCAGGGAACATCCCCACTATCATGAAAGGAATCGTACTGGCTGGAGGCAGCGGCACCCGCCTCTATCCCATCACCAAAGGCATCAGCAAGCAGCTGATTCCGATTTTCGACAAACCGATGATCTACTATCCCATCTCGGTGCTGATGCTGGCCGGCATCCGCGAGATCCTGATCATCTCCACCCCCTACGACCTGCCGGGCTTCCAGCGCCTGCTGGGCGACGGCAGCCAGTTTGGCGTGCGGTTCGAATATGCCGAGCAGCCTTCGCCCGACGGTCTGGCCCAGGCGTTCATCATCGGCGAAAAGTTCATCGGCAACGACTGCGCCTGCCTGGTGCTGGGCGACAACATCTTCTACGGTGCTGGGCTCAACCAGATTCTCGTCAAGGCCGTGGAGGATGCCGAGGAGCACCACAAGGCCACGGTGTTCGGCTACCGTGTGAGCGACCCCGAACGCTATGGCGTGGCAGAATTCGATGCACAGGGCAACTGCCTGAGCATTGAGGAGAAGCCCGAACACCCGAAGAGCAACTATGCCGTGGTGGGCCTCTACTTCTACCCCAACAAGGTGGTGGACATTGCCAAGCAGATCAAGCCTTCGGCCCGCGGCGAACTGGAAATCACGACGGTGAACCAGGAATTCCTGCGGATGCAGGAACTGAAGGTGCAGACGATGGCGCGCGGATATGCCTGGCTCGACACGGGCACGCACGACTCGCTCTCCGAGGCTTCCACCTTCATCGAGGTGCTTGAGAAGCGCCAGGGCGTGAAGGTGGCGTGCCTGGAGGCCATTGCCTACAGTAAGCGATGGATCACGGCCGAAAAGCTGCGCGAGGTGGCCCAGCCCATGGCCAAGAACGACTACGGACGCTACCTGCTCAGCCTCATTGACGAAGGGCCCGACACGCTGCAGAAAAACTTGGAATACTGATCGCCCGGGGGGGACCTCGGGAAACACTTGTCAAATCGTAAACCTAAAGGAATGGGGCGGCCAGTTTGGTGTATACCATTCAGCATGTGTCAAGGGTGGGCTGAATGCCCAACTGTTGCTTTCAGCCCAGGGCATCGCCCTGGGTGCTGCCATGCCACAATTGGGTACGCCCTGAAAGGGCAAAAGCCCAACCTAACGCAAGAGACTGTTCAAGTACATGGTGTCGGTAGGGCTTTTGCCCTTACAGGGCGAAAGGAATGCTTACTCGCTTAATCCCAGGGCGTTGCCCTGGGCTGAAAGCGGCCACTGGGCTTTCAGCCCGCCCGATCCATATATGCACATGAATGCTCGTTGAATCGCAAACGTTGAATCGCAAACATTGAATCGAATTAATGGGCACTCAAACTCTACTCCCTATCAACCAAAAAATCATGAACATATTAGTGACCGGCGCCAACGGGCAACTCGGACATGAGATGCAGCGCGTGGCCGCCGAAAGCAAACATACATTCACCTTCACCGATGTGGCTGAAGGCTACGAACGGCTCGACATCACCGACCTTGATGCCATCCGCCGCATGGTGAAGGAACGCGGCATCGAGGTGATCGTGAACTGTGCCGCCTACACCAACGTGGACAAGGCCGAATCGGACTTCGACACGGCCAACCTGCTCAACAACACGGCTGCCGGCCATCTGGCCCAGGCCATGAAGGAGGTGGACGGCACGCTGGTGCACGTGTCGACGGACTACGTGTTCCAAGGCGACCGCAACGTGCCCTGCCGCGAGGACTGGCCCACCGATCCGCTGGGCGTGTACGGCCGCACGAAGCTGGCCGGCGAGCAGAGCATTGCCGCCACGGGCTGCCGCCACATCATCATCCGCACGGCCTGGCTCTACTCGCGCTGGGGACGCAACTTCGTGAAGACGATGCGCGCGCTCACGGCTTCGCACAAGGAGCTGAAGGTGGTGTTCGACCAGGTGGGCACGCCCACCTTTGCCGCCGACCTGGCCGATGCCATCGGCCACATCATCCGCACCGGGCAGCTGGACAAGGAGGGCATTTACCACTTCTCGAACGAGGGTGTGTGCTCGTGGTTCGACTTTGCCAAACTCATCGGCGAACTCTCGGGCCACAAAGGGTGCGACATCCAGCCGTGCTACAGCGAGGAGTTTCCCAGCCCCGTGAAGCGCCCGCACTTCTCGGTGCTCGACAAGAGCAAGATCAAGCAGACGTTCGGCGTGAAGGTGCCCTACTGGACCGACAGTCTCAAGCGCTGCCTCAGAGAACTGGAGGAGGACGAACGCCAGATGGAGGCATGAATGGCTGAAGGGTGGTTCTAAAAATTCTGTTTTAAATATTCTAAGATTCTGATGGTCGCTTTGCACCTTCTCGAAAGCGTCTTTTTGCAAGTAGACTCAGTCACATAGCCCGCTATGCTCCTTCATCTACTTACAAAAATACACTTCCGATAAGGCACAAATCGCCTCATCAGAATTATTAGAACCACCCTGAATAGAATTTTCCCCCACGATTTTTCCCTTCATAACAACGACTTTCGCATGAAACGAAATATCATCATCACGGGCGGTGCCGGATTCATCGGCTCGCACGTGGTCCGCCTCTTCGTGACGAAGTATCCGGACTACCACATCATCAACCTGGACAAACTGACCTATGCCGGCAACCTGGCCAACCTGCGTGACATCGAGGATCGCCCGAACTACACCTTCGTGAAGGGCGACATCTGCGACATCGACCTCGTGATGCGCCTCCTGCAGGAGCACCACGTGGACGGCATCATCCACCTGGCTGCCGAAAGCCATGTGGACCGTTCGATCAAGGACCCGTTCACCTTCGCCCGGACCAACGTGATGGGCACGCTCTCGCTGCTGCAGGCTGCCAAGGTGTACTGGGAAAGCCTGCCCGAGGGATATGAGGGCAAGCGCTTCTACCACATCTCGACCGACGAGGTGTACGGCGCACTCGAGCTGACGCACCCCGAGGGCATCGAGAGCCCCTTCACCACGAAGGCCAGCTCCGACCACCATCATGCCTACGGCGAGGAGTTCTTCCTCGAGACCACGAAGTACAATCCCCATTCGCCCTACTCGGCCTCGAAGGCCAGTTCCGACCACTTCGTGCGGGCCTTTCACGACACTTACGGCATGCCGACCATCGTGACCAACTGCTCGAACAACTACGGCCCCTACCAGTTCCCGGAGAAGCTCATCCCGCTCTTCATCAACAACATCCGCCACCGCAAGCCGCTCCCCGTGTATGGCGAGGGACTGAACGTGCGCGACTGGCTCTACGTGGAGGACCACGCACGGGCCATCGACCTGATTTTCCACCAGGGGCGCGTGGCTGACACCTACAACATCGGCGGATTCAACGAGTGGAAGAACATCGACATCGTGCGGGTGCTCATCCGCACCGTCGACCGCTTGCTCGGACGTGCCGAGGGCGAGGACCTGGGCCTCATCACCCACGTGACCGACCGCAAGGGCCACGACATGCGCTATGCCATCGACTCGCGCAAACTGCAGCGCGAACTGGGCTGGGAGCCGAGCCTGCAGTTTGAGGAAGGCATCGAACGCACGGTGAAATGGTATCTCGACCACCAGGAGTGGATGGACAATGTGACCTCGGGCGACTACCAGAAGTATTACGACAACATGTATTCCAACCGATGAAGCGGGGAGTGCTGTTCATCTGCCTGGGCAACATTTGCCGCTCGTGCACGGCGGAGGAAATCTTCCGCACGCTGGTGCGGAGGGCCGGGCGCGAAGCTGAGTTCTGCATCGACTCGGCGGGCCTGATCGACTACCACGAGGGGGAGCTGCCCGATGAGCGCATGCGCAGCCATGCCGCGCGCCACGGCTACCGCTTGACGCACCGTTCGCGTCCGGTGGGCGAGGCGGACTTCAGCCGCTTCAGCCTCGTCGTGGCCATGGACGAGCGCAACCGCGAAGCCCTGCTGCGCCTGGCACCCACCGGGGCCGATCGTGCCAAGGTGGTGATGATGGCCGACTATCTGCGCCACCATCCGGGCCACACGGTGGTGCCCGACCCCTACTACGGCGGGCCGGAGGGATTCGAGCTGGTGATCGACCTGCTGGAGGATGCCTGCGAAGGACTGCTCGAAAGCGTGGGCGATGAGGAGGCACCGCGGGGCTGACAGGCAGGCGCTTGACCATCATGGGAATGGGCGGGCTGAAAGCACAACATTTGCTTTCAGCCCGC
>DAIRWG010000077.1:0-13317 GCA_036802405.1 Alloprevotella sp. | reverse complement strand
AGAGCAACTGACTCTTAATCAGTGGGTCCAGGGTTCGAACCCCTGAGAGTGTACTTTCCTTTTCATAACTTTGTAGCGTTGCACTCTTAGCTCAGTTGGTAGAGCAACTGACTCTTAATCAGTGGGTCCAGGGTTCGAACCCCTGAGAGTGTACACAAGACGGATAAGCCGGGAGGTTTGTCCGTCTTGTTCGTTTTGCACATAGGCAAACACAGCGAAGCACCGACGCAACATACCCCCACATAAGGCAATCTTCCAACAAATATCCGGCCAAAGCATACAAAAGGGCATCATTCCCTCCCCAAACCTTTGTCCACTGACAATAAATACGTAACTTCGCAACATATTTCCAACGTAACAAGAAAACAGCACTGACACATATGAAACGGAAAAACCCATTCAAAGGATTAGGCGTAGCACTTGCCACCCCCTTCAAGCAAGACGGTACCATCGACCACCCTGCATTGGAATCACTCGTAGAGGCCCAAATCAGCGGAGGCATAGACTTTCTGTGCGTGCTCGGCACCACAGCCGAAACGCCCTGCCTGAACGAAGAGGAAAAGCAATCCGTCATCGACACCGTCAGCCGCACGAACCACGGTCGCGTACCCATGCTTTTGGGAGCCGGAGGCAACAACACACAAGCCGTATGCGCATCATTGAAGCGAATGGACCTTTCAGCCTTCGAAGGCGTGCTGATTGTATGCCCGTTCTACAACAAGCCTTCACAAGAAGGACTCTACCAGCACTTCCATGCAGTGTCCGAAGCCAGCCCCGTGCCTGTCGTGCTATACAATGTGCCCGGGCGCACGGGCGTCAACCTGGAAGCAGACACCACCCTGCGCATTGCTCACGACTGCCCCAACGTGGTGGCCGTGAAGGAAGCTTCAGGCAAAATCGCACAGATCGAGCAAATCATCGACCATGCTCCCGAAGGATTTGAAGTGCTCAGCGGCGATGATGCCATCACTTTCGAACTGCTCACATTGGGAGCTGCCGGCGTCATCTCCGTCGTAGGAAACGCCTACCCTGAAGCATTCGGACAGATGGTGCACTGCGCCTTGCAGCATGACTACAACACCTCGCTTGCCATTCACCGCAACCTGTGCGAATGCTTCCGCCTGTTGTCGGCCGATGGCAACCCCTCGGGCATCAAGGCCTTGTTGTCCGTTCAAGGAAAAGCCCAAAACGTGCTCAGGCTGCCACTCGTGCCGGCAAGAGCGGAAACACTGACAGCATTGGCAGAATTCGAACGAAAATTCAACACACGGCACTGAATCTGGGGAGAGCACACCGAGCCTGAACAGATCGGGGCAATGCAAAAGCACATCACATCCGGCAACAGAAGCCACAGGCTCATGCATTCTCGCCCCAATGATCTCCCCGCCTCTGCCCTCCCCCACACAAAAACTGACTAATGAACAACAAACTCAAGAGCCACGCAGCCATGCTCACGGCCAATGCCTCATGGGGACTCATGTCACCCATGGCAAAGATCGTCATGACCACGGGACTTGTGACACCTTTGGTACTGACAGACCTCCGCATCATGGGGGCTATGTTGCTTTTCTGGATTGCATCGGCATTCCAGAAGCCAGAACACGTTAACCACCGCGACCTGGCAAGGCTCTTCGTGGCTTCGCTTCTGGCCATCGTGTTCAACCAAGGAAGCTTCATCTTTGGCGTGTCGCTGTCCTCTCCCGCCGATGCCTCCATCATCACCACCAGCATGCCCCTATGGGCCATGGTGCTTGCCGCATTCTTCCTGAAGGAGCCTATCACCGGAAAGAAAGTGCTCGGCATTGCCTGCGGTGCTTGCGGCGCACTGCTGCTCATCCTTGGAAACGCCAATTTCGGACAAGGCAGTTCACCAATTAGCGCCTCCTCCATCTGTGGCGACCTGCTCGTGATGTTTGCCCAGTTGAGCTATGCCTCCTACCTGGTGTTCTTCAAGAATTTCGCACAGAAGTATTCTTTGATCACCATCATGAAGTGGATGTTCACCTATGCATTCATCTGCCTGCTTCCATTCTCCTATCGCGGACTCTCCGCCATGCAGTGGTCAGCACTCAGCGCGCAAGCATGGGGAGCCATCCTGTTCATCGTGGTTGTGGCCACATTTGTCAGCTACATGTTCATAGTTGCCGGCCAGAAGGGCCTTCGCCCCACAGTGGCCGGCATGTACAACTATGTGCAGCCCGTCGTGGCCTGCATTGTCAGCATATGCGTCGGCATGGACCACCTCAACCTGACGAAATGCGTGGCCATCGCACTCATTTTTGGCGGAGTCTATCTGGTGAGCATCAGCCGCAACAGAACTCAAGTCGAGCATTACGAGCAAGAGCACGAAACACCAGGAAAAAAGACAGAACGCAGATAGAAGGAAACCGTGGCACTATTTTTGCATAGTATTTTCAGATACCATTGTGCTCACGCTTTCCGCCCGATGCCGTTCTGCACAGACTGACGGGCCACCGCATGTCGGAACGGAAAGCCATATGCCACAAATCCCTTAACCCACAACGAAAAGAATGATGAACTACGAAATATCAGCTGCCACCCAGCGTGTGCTGGAACGCTGCAAGAAGATAGCCATTGCCTTCGGCCAGCCGGAAGCAAACTCCATATGCTTGCTGCTCAGCCTGCTCGATGAAGCCGAAGCCGTAGGCACCCTGCTATGGCTGGGTGTCGACGTGAAGGCACTGGGCAACATTCTCAGAAGCAAACTGCAGTCAAACACTCACGTGGCACAGGCAAGCAAGGAATCGTCCATCGGCTTCGACGACACTTGCGAACGGATCGTGAAGCTTTCGTTCCTTGAAGCCAAGATTGCCCAAGGAAAGGCCGATGAAATGCTGCTCATGCTTCTTGCCCTGACACACGACAGCAGCAACGAGGCCAAAGACGTGTTGTCTGAGTTCAAGGTGAACTATTCCTCCCTTCGCAAAGCGCTATCCTCAGATGTGGCACCGAATGCCGCCTCCGACAGCTTTGCATTCGACGAAGAAGATGACGGCAATGACAACGACCTGCCACAAGGCAACCGGAAACAACCTGCCCAGAAGCGCCAGCAGCCTCCGAAGGACAGCGAAAGCGACACACCTATCATCGACAATTTCACCACCGACCTCACCTCTCTGGCAGAACGGGGTGCACTTGACCCCGTAATCGGACGCGACCGGGAAATAGAACGCATGATGCAAATCCTCTGCCGACGCAAGAAGAACAACCCGATTCTCATCGGCGAACCCGGCGTAGGCAAAAGCGCCATCGTGGAAGGGCTGGCGCAGAGAATCAGTGCGCACAAGGTGCCTCGCATATTGGCCAACCGACGCATTGCCGCCCTTGACATGGCTTCGGTCGTGGCTGGCACGCAATACAGAGGACAGTTCGAAGAACGCCTCCGCCGACTGATCAAGGAACTCAAGGAACACCCCGAAATAGTACTTTTCATCGATGAAATACACACGATCATCGGCGCAGGGTCAGCTCCAGGTTCCCTGGATGCGGCCAACATCATGAAGCCCGCTTTGGCACGTGGCGAAATCCAATGCATCGGAGCCACCACGACAGGCGAATTCAAGAAGACCATCGAAAAGGACGGCGCACTCGACCGCAGATTCCAGAAGGTCATGCTCGAACCCACCAGTGCCGAAGAGACGCTCCACATCCTGCACAACATCCAGAGCCGCTACGAGAAGCACCACAACGTGGTGTACACCGACGAAGCGCTGCAATGCTGCGTGGAACTGACCAACCGCTACATCAGCGACCGCGCCCTGCCCGACAAGGCCATCGACGCGCTCGACGAAGCCGGCAGCCGCAAGCACCTGTCCAATCTGGACGTGCCCCAAGAGCTGGTGGATCTGGAAAAGGAAATTGCCTCGCTGAGGGAACAAAAGCTGGCTGCTGCCCAGGAGCAAAACTACGAAATGGCAGCCAACCTGCGCGACCAAGTCGTGAACAAGACGCAAGAACTGGAACTCCGCACCAGCGAATGGCAGGAACAGCAGAAAGAGCACCCCGTGGAAGTGAGTGCCGACGATGTGGCACAAGTCGTGTCGATGATGAGCGGAGTGCCGGCCACTCGTGTGGCCGCCAGCGAAAACGACCGGCTCAAAGGCATGCGTCAAGCGCTCAGCCAACGGGTGGTGGCACAGGACGAAGCCATCAGCAAAGTGGTGAAAGCCATCATCCGCAACCGCCTCGGATTGAAGAGCAGCGATCGCCCCATTGGAACATTCCTCTTTGTCGGCCCGACCGGCGTAGGCAAGACACATCTGGTGAAGTGTCTGGCTGAATGGATGTTTGGCTCCACCAAGTCGCTCATCAGAATCGACATGAGCGAATATGGCGAAAAGTACAGCGTCAGCCGACTTCTCGGAGCGCCTCCGGGCTATGTGGGCTACGAAGAAGGCGGACAACTCACGGAGCAGGTGCGACGCCACCCCTACTCTGTCGTGCTGCTCGATGAAATCGAAAAGGCCCACCACGACGTGTTCAACACGCTGCTGCAGGTGATGGATGAGGGACGGCTGACCGACGGCAACGGCACGACGGTGGACTTCCGCAACACCATCATCATCCTTACATCCAACAGCGGCACGCGCCAGCTGAAGGAATTCGGACAGGGTGTCGGATTCGACCGCATCGACCGCGAAATGGACGGACACATGGCTGAAAGCATCGTGAGGAAAGCATTGAGCAAGCAATTTGCTCCAGAATTCCTCAACCGCTTGGACGACATCGTCATGTTCAACCCGCTTCAGAAGGCTGACGCTCACCTCATTACTGACATTGAACTAAAGGATCTGACGAAACGGCTTGAAGCACATGGCATGCAGTTGGAAATAGCCGATGAAGTGAAAGACTTCGTTGTGGAACATGGCTTCGATGCCCAGTTTGGCGCACGTTCGCTGAAGCGGTCCATCCAGCACAACATTGAGGACGCGCTTTGCGATTATGCCATTGACCACCCCGAGGCCAAACATTTCCAAGCATCTTTGGCCAACGGAAAGGTGGTCATCAGCGAAAAGGAATAAGCCACAGCGGGACGCTTCCACTACCACAGACTCCACATTTTCCACTTTACACAACACATTATCGACCGATGAACCACATACGCAACTTCTGTATCATAGCTCACATTGACCATGGCAAAAGCACCTTGGCCGACCGTCTCCTGGAACGGACACAAACCGTGAAGGTGACTGAGGGGCAGATGCTGGACGACATGGATCTGGAGCGCGAACGCGGCATCACCATCAAGAGCCATGCCATACAAATGGAATATGAGCTGAACGGCGAAACCTACAAGCTCAACCTCATTGACACGCCGGGGCATGTGGACTTTGCCTACGAAGTGTCGCGAAGCATCGCTGCCTGCGAAGGATGCCTCTTACTTGTTGACTCCACACAAGGCGTGCAAGCACAGACCATCTCCAACCTGTATATGGCCATCGAGCACGATCTGGAGATTATTCCGGTGCTGAGCAAATGCGACATGGTCAACTCGATGCCGGAAGAAGTGGAAGACGAAATCATCGACTTGCTCGGATGCAAACGCGAGGACATTCTCCGCGCTTCGGGCAAGACGGGAGAAGGCGTCGACGACATTCTCCGAGCGGTGGTCGAAAGGATACCCGCCCCGACCGGTGACGAGAACGCACCGCTTCAGGCACTGATCTTCGACTCGGTGTTCAACCCCTTCAGAGGCATCATTGCTTACTTCAAGATTGAGAACGGATGCATTCACAAGGATGAGGAAGTGCTCTTCGTCAACACGAAGAAGCGTTACCACGCCGATGAGGTGGGTGTGCTGAAAATGGATCTCTCCCCACGCAAGGAGCTGAAGTGCGGGGATGTGGGCTACATCGTGAGCGGAATCAAGACTGCGACCGAAGTGAAGGTAGGCGACACCATCACCGCACTCGACAATCCTTGCGAAAAGGCTATTGCCGGATTTGAGGAAGTGAAGCCGATGGTCTTTGCCGGCGTATATCCCATCGAAACTGAGGATTTCGAGCAGCTGCGCGCCAGCTTGGAGAAGCTGCAGCTGAACGATGCTTCACTCACGTTTCAGCCCGAATCGTCGGTGGCATTGGGATTCGGATTTCGATGCGGATTCCTGGGATTGCTGCACATGGAAATCGTGCAGGAACGATTGGACAGAGAGTTCAACATGAATGTCATCACCACAGTGCCCAACGTGAGCTACCACATCTTCGACAAACATGGGGAGATGAAGGAGGTGCACAATCCGGCGGGAATGCCTGATGCCACCGAGATCGACCATATCGAAGAACCCTACATTCGAGCTTCCATCATCACCCGCACAGACTACATCGGCAACATCATGACCCTGTGTCTGGGAAAACGCGGAGATTTGGTGAAGCAGGAATACGTCAGCGGCGACCGCGTGGAACTGTACTACGACATGCCTCTGGCTGAAATCGTCATCGACTTCTACGACAAGCTCAAGTCCATTTCGAAAGGATATGCATCCTTCGACTATCACCCCATCGGATTCCGTCCGTCAAAACTGGTGAAACTGGACATCCTGCTCAATGGCGAACCTGTCGACGCACTGTCCACTCTGACCCATGTGGACAACTCTGTGTACTTCGGCCGACGAATGTGCGAAAAACTGAAAGAGCTGCTGCCTCGCCAGCAGTTCGACATTGCCATACAAGCGGCCATCGGTGCCAAGATCATTGCAAGAGAAACGGTCAAACAGGTGAGAAAGGATGTGACGGCCAAGTGCTACGGAGGCGACATCAGCCGAAAGCGAAAACTCCTGGAGAAGCAGAAAAGAGGCAAAAAGCGCATGAAAGAAATCGGCAATGTGCAAGTGCCGCAAAAGGCCTTCCTTGCTGTGCTCAAATTGGACTAATCAACAAGAATGCTGGAGCACAAAGGCCACAACGGACATGCTCGCAAGCACTCACCTATCACCGCCACATATAGCTATGCTTATCGAATATAACGACGTCAGAATCACCGTTGACAGCAAACCCATACTTGAGCATGTCAACTTCAAGGTAGACGAAAACGATTTCATCTATTTAGTGGGGAAAGTGGGCACGGGAAAAAGCTCGCTGCTCAAGTCCCTCTACGCTGAACTGCCTGTGGCAAGCGGGCAAGCAAAGATCTTAGGCTATGACTTGGGCCAGATGAAACGGAAGCACGTGCCCTTGCTGCGTCAGCAATTGGGCATTGTTTTCCAAGACTTCCAGCTTCTGCGCGACCGCACGGTGGGCCAGAACCTCGACTTCGTACTGCGCTGCATCGGCTGGAAAAAGAAAATGCGCCCCGCACGCATCAGGCAGGTGCTGGAATGTGTCGGTCTGCAAGGCATTGAGGACATGTTTCCTCACGAGCTTTCAGGTGGGGAGCAGCAACGTGTGTGCATAGCACGGGCTTTGCTCAACAACCCCAAGGTCATCATTGCAGATGAACCGACTGCAAACCTCGACACGGAAAACAGCGACAAAATCATGCACACGCTGCTTGCCGCACGTGAGCAGGGAACGGCCATCGTCATGGTCACCCACAACTTGGGACTACTCAACCAGTATCCGGGCTACGTGTACGAATGCGCAGATGGCACGCTGCATGAGGCCGGTATGGGACAAGACGCAAGCATCTCACTGGAGGCTTCAGCGAGCTAACACACTGGGTTTCACACCTTAGCGCATAGGACTTGCACCATACGGGGGAATTCAAGCATCGATTAATCAGAATACAATCAATCACATAGGACTCTCAATGAAGATACTAAAATTCGGAGGGACATCTGTCGGCTCTCCGCAACGCATGAAAGAGGTGTGCCACCTCGTGACCGATGGAGAACGCAAAATAGTGGTACTTTCGGCCATGTCGGGCACCACCAACTCCTTAGTGGAAATTGCCGACTACATCAAGAAGCGCAATCCAGAAGCTGCCAACAGCGTGATCAACAAGCTTCGCGTGATTTATGCCCAGCACATCGACGAGCTGTACGCTACGGCAAAAATGGCTGATGTCACCAGAAAACTGGTGGGCGACATCTTTATGCACTTGCACCACATGACGAGTTTGGAATACACCGACTCCCTGGAAAAAGAAATCTTGGCCCAAGGAGAGCTCATCAGCACGAACATGGTGACAAACTATCTGCACGAGTGCAACGTGAACGTGGCCTTAATCCCGGCACTCAGCTTCATGCGTACGGACGACAAGGGGGAACCCGACCTGCCCTACATCAAAAACCACTTGCGCACCATCCTCAAAGAAGAGGACAAGCATGACTTGTACATCACACAGGGATTTATATGCCGCAACTATCTGGGACAGATTGACAACCTGCAGCGAGGCGGATCGGACTACACGGCATGCCTCATCGGTGCAGCATTGGAAGCTGAAGAGATACAAATATGGACCGACATCGATGGTATGCACAACAACGACCCCCGTTTCGTGCCCAACACAACGCCCGTGCGTCAGCTGAACTTTGAGGAGGCTGCAGAACTGGCTTACTTCGGTGCCAAAATCCTTCACCCGACTTGCATTCAGCCGGCAAGCTTTGCTGGAGTCCCCGTCAGACTGCTCAACACAATGGACCCTTCTGCCCCCGGCACCATCATCAACAATGAGATGCAGCATGGGCACATCAAGGCCGTTGCCGCTAAAGACAACATCACAGCCATCAAGATCGTGTCGTCGCGCATGCTTCTGGCCACGGGCTTCCTGCGTAAAGTGTTTGAGATATTCGAAGTCAACAACACGCCCATCGACATGGTTGCAACAAGCGAAGTGGGCGTTTCACTCAGTATCGACAACACCACCCACCTGGCACCAATCGTGGAGGAGCTCAAGAAGTACGGAACCGTTGAAGTGGATGAAAACATGTGCATCATCTGCGTGGTCGGTGACTTGCGTTGGGGAAATGTTGGATTCGAATCGCTGGTCAGCGAAGCACTTTCAGGCGTACCAGTTCGAATGATTGCTTATGGCGGCAGCAACTACAACATCTCATTCCTTGTCAAGGAAAGCGACAAGAAGCAAGCACTATGTGCACTGAGTGAGAAATTATTCAAATAGCAGAATTGCAAGGCTGACGGGGCATTCCTGTCAGCCTTGCATGCTCATATCTTCCATTCCATGGATGCAAGCCCTGTTCGCTTGCCCACAGAAATACAAAAACCAAGACCCTCATGACTTTTCCTATTGACAGATTTAAGGGACTGCGCACCCCCTTCTATTTCTACGACCTGAAGCTATTGAACGAAACGCTCCAGCACATCAGTGAATCATTGACCAAGCATCCAAACTTCCATCTTCATTACGCAGTGAAAGCAAATGCCAACCCTCGCATCTTGATGGAGATTGCCCAAAGGGGATTTGGAGCCGACTGTGTTTCGGGCGGCGAAGTGGAAGCTGCATTGGCCAATGGGTTTCAACCGAGCGGCATTGTTTTCGCCGGTGTCGGCAAAAGCGATTGGGAAATTGAGCTTGCCTTGAACGAAGGCATAGACTGCTTCAACGTAGAAAGTATTCCTGAACTTGAGGTGATCAACTCCATTGCCCACAACATGGGGAAAAAAGCAAGAATCGCCCTTCGCATCAATCCCAATGTGGATGCACACACCCATGCCAAGATAACTACGGGGCTGAATGAGAACAAATTCGGCATTGCAATGGATGACCTGCTGGACATTGCCCGAAAGGCACACCAGATGGAGCATGTGGATTTCATCGGACTTCACTTCCACATAGGAAGCCAGATTCTTGACTTGAGTGTTTACGAGAAACTATGCGACCGCATCAATGAACTGCAGGAATTGCTTGCTGCAGCCAACCTTACTCCAGCTGTGATCAACGTTGGCGGCGGACTTGGCATCAACTACGACAATCCCGACGGCGATCCTATCCCGGACTTTGAATCCTATTTTTCGACATTTGCCAAGCACTTGAACCTGCATGAGGGTCAGCAAGTGTATTTTGAGCTGGGAAGATCAGTGGTGGCGCAATGCGGGTCACTGATTGCCCGAACACTCTTCGTGAAACATGGACACGCACGCAAGTTCGTGATTGTGGATGCCGGATTCACAGAATTGGTCAGACCTGCCATGTACGGGGCACATCATTTCACACAGAACATTTCCACCGCGCTGGATAGTGCAACGGATGTTTATGATGTGGTAGGCCCCATTTGCGAAAGCAGCGACGTTTTCAGCAAGGACGAAGTGCTTCCCATCACCCAAAGAGGTGACTTCATCGCATTCCGCTCGGCCGGCGCGTATGGAGAAGTGATGGCTTCAACCTACAACTGCCGCACACTGCCCAAAAGCTATTTCAGCGAAAATTGACCATTCTCCCAAAAAACAGCCTGCAGGATTTGGCAGTTTATTCAAAAAGCCCTAACTTTGCACTCGCAAAACAAAAAGGGCAAATACCAGAGTGGCCAAATGGGGCAGACTGTAAATCTGCTGGCTTACGCCTTCGGTGGTTCGAATCCATCTTTGCCCACAAATTTTGAAGGTTTCAAGAAGCACGATGCATCGTTTTCCGACATAAAGGAAAGCGATGCATCATTTCATAATCCCCCATTGCATTTGATTCCTCCCCAACATCATACAAACAACAACGGCTTCTCCCATTCATTCATGCAAGAATGCTTGGAGAAGCCGTTCGGTTGTTCTATTCCTTCTGAGCCATCTCAAACTCTCCCCTCGAGTTGTCAACGGAAGATAAGGATGGCAATGCTCGTGAGCACGGACGTGACTGAAAGCCAAGTTGAAATGTTGCGCACAGAATTGTCATTATTGGTTGACTGGCCCATTTTCACCTTGTTAGGCTCAACGTAAACCACATCATTCTGCTTCAAATTGTAGACCGGAGAAGAAAACATATCCTTAGAACGCAAATCGATGAAATACGTTTTGCTCATGTTTCCTTCCTGACGCACGACTCTCACCCTGTCACGGCGAGCAGTGATGGTAAGATCGCCTGCTTGTCCTAAAGCTTCCAATATGGTGATGTTGTCACGGCGAATCTCTTGCTGCCCTGGGCGTGCCACATCGCCCAGCACCGTGACGTAACGGTTGTAGGCGGCCACGGTTACGACTGCATCATTGAGCACACCTTCACGAAATGCCGTCTGAATTTTCTTTGCGGCTTCCGCACGGGTCAGGCCCGACACAGAAATTCGCCCGATACCGGGCATGTCGATATTCCCGTTTTCGTCAATGGTGTAACGCTGGTTATCGTAGTTCTGCGTTGTGGAAGACGTTTGTCCGACCTGCAGATTGTATCGCAGTGCCAAATCGGGAGTTGAAGCACTCGTGACCATCACGCCAATTTTGTCACCTGGAACCAATGTCAAAGCTTGTGTTGCCTGGGTGCTGAATGACTCCCCGGACTCTGCATCTTGGAAATAGACAACTTTTTCAGCCGTTTTGCAAGAACTTAAACAGAGGAGGGCAAGGAGTAGAGAAAAAAACGTTTGTTTCATTGCTTGGTTATGAATGATTGTTCTGTTGTTTCCTGTTGTTACTGTATTTCGCTGCAAAGGTAATGCAAATAATGATAAATGCCAAGCAAAAGCGTATAAGACTTTTACTTGCAAGCAGCACTTTCCCTTTACCGATTTGGCCACAATGGCGCTGCCATTTGCAGTTATTCACGAAAATCGTAACTTTGCATGCCTCATCGGCAGGAGCACAACAATGGCTTGGCGCAATACATGGAACGCGCTGCCTGCAAGAATCAAATGAACGGAGCATAAAACAATGAAACAAGAAGATCCAACGATATCAAGACAAGGCACCGCCTTTTCGGTGCTTGTCATCATCAGCCTTTCGCACTTCCTAAACGACATGATTCAGTCCGTCGTGCCATCCATTTATCCGATGCTGAAGGAACAGTTCAAATTCAGCTTTGCACAAATCGGCATGATCACCTTTGCCTTTCAAATGGCATCTTCTATCCTTCAGCCCCTGACCGGAATCCATGCGGACAAGCATCCAAGACCTTTTTCTCTGGCTGTGGGCATGTGCTTTACGCTTGCCGGAATTCTCCTCATTTCCATTTCGGGCACTTACGGTCTCATTTTGATCTCAGTGAGCATTATCGGACTGGGGTCATCTGTGTTCCACCCCGAAGCCTCACGTGTGACGCAACTGGCTTCGGGAGGCAAAAAGAGTTTGGCCCAATCCATCTTCCAAGTGGGAGGAAACAGCGGCGCGGCTATCGGGCCATTGCTGGCTGCGTGCATTGTCATTCCTTTCGGCCAACGGGCCATATCTATTTTTTCGTTGGCTGCCATCGCTGCCATTCTGCTTTTGATGAAGGTGGGCGTATGGTACAAGCTTCATCTGCAACGCACCACCCCTCGCACGCTTAAAGTTGAAGCAACGCGACAAGTACTCAGCCAGAGAAAGAAATGGCTTGTGATGGGTATTCTGGTGGTATTGGTTTTTTCAAAGTACTTCTACACATCCTGCATCACAAACTATTTCACCTTCTTCCTAATCAACAAGTTCGGAATGTCGGTTGCCAACTCGCAACTGTGCCTTTTCGCATTTTTGGCCGCATTCGCTATAGGGACATTGGTCGGCGGAACGCTTGGCGACAGATTTGGCAGGAAATACATCATTTGGTTCTCCATCTTGGGTGCAGCACCCTTTGCATTAGCCATGCCCTATATGGGACTGCACTTGACAATAACTTGTGCTTTCATGGCGAGCCTCATCATTGCATCCGCATTTTCCTCTATTGTCGTATATGCCACCGACATTATGCCCGACAAGGTAGGCCTCATCTCCGGTGTTTTTTTCGGACTCATGTTTGGACTCGGAGGAATCGGCTCTGCTTTCTTTGGCTGGCTTGCAGACAGAACATCCATTGAAGCCATTTTCCAAGCAAGTGCATTCCTGCCTCTGCTGGGAATGATAGCGGGATTTCTCCCCGACACGCGAAACATGGGAAAGTGATCAGCATCCATTGCAAAAAATGACCCGCCCAGCAACCAGCACGGGGATGTCCCAAACATTTAGCTTATTTTAAACTGCCCTTAGATAGGAAAGAATTAAATTTGCAAGCAAAAGAACAAATACTTAATTGTGATTTATATGTCAGATTCCATAGACATTCGTCAGCTCAACGCCCTCATTGAGGCAGAAACAGGCTTCATCACACTTCTCAAGGAAGGGATGAACGCTACGATTGTAGGCCAAGAACACTTGATCAATTCGCTTCTGATTGGTTTGCTTGCAGATGGACATATTCTGCTGGAAGGCGTTCCTGGATTGGCCAAGACTTTAGCCATTAAGACTT
>DAIRWG010000076.1:6983-13468 GCA_036802405.1 Alloprevotella sp. | reverse complement strand
TGCCCTAAAAAGAACGCCAAAGGCTTGGCTGATTACGCCGTAAATTGTAAATTTGCCTTACACGATGTAATTCTGCTGTTATGAACGAAACAAAAAAAATATGCTGGGGACTGATCGGATGCGGAGAAGCCACCGAAAAGAAGAGCGGGCCGGCCTTCGACCTTGTGGAAGGATCGAAGGTTGTGGCTGTGATGAGCCGTAATGCCGACAAGGCACGTTCGTATGCCGAGCGCCATGAGGTGAAGCGATGGTACACCGACCCGCTTCAGCTCATCAACGATCCTGAGGTGAATGCCGTTTACATCGCCACCCCACCTTCCACTCATGCCACCTATGCCATCATGGCTATGAAAAGCCGCAAGGCAGTGTATGTGGAAAAGCCCATGGCTTCAAACTACGAGGACTGCTGCCGCATCAACCGCATTGCCGAAAAGACGGGCATGCCGTGTTTCGTGGCTTACTACCGCCGCTATCTGCCCTACTTCATCAAGGTGCGTGAACTGGTGGAGGAAGGAGCCATCGGCAAGGTGGTAAACGTGCAGATACGTTTTGCGGTGCCTCCGCGCGATCTTGATTACAATCGCACCAACTTGCCTTGGCGCGTGCAGCCGGACATTGCTGGAGGCGGATACTTCTACGACCTTGCCCCACACCAGATTGACTTGCTGCAAACCATGTTCGGAAACATAGTCGAAGCTGAAGGCATGACGGCCAACCGTGGCGGACTTTACGACACAGAGGACTCCGTGAGCGCCTGTTTCAAGTTTGACAACGGGTTGCCGGGATCGGGGTCATGGTGCTTTGTGGCCCATGAATCGGCAAAAGAAGACCGTATTGACATCGTAGGCGACAAGGGGTCACTCTCCTTCTCCGTATTCACCTACCAGCCTATTGTACTTCAGAACGAACAGGGCCGTCAGGAATTCATCGTGCCTAACCCCCAGTATGTGCAACTGCCGCTTATCAAGCAGGTGGTAGAGCACCTTCAAAACAAGGCCATCTGCCGTTGTGACTGCGTGAGTGCCACCCCAGTAAATTGGGTGGTAGACCGCATTCTCAACAAGTTCTGACCCATTCCCCGACATTTCACCCATGCTTCACTCCTCACTATTACTCATTTCCTGTCTGTTCGCCAGTAAGGCACCAGCCTGCACAGAAACAGCCTCCAAAGCATCTGAAAGGCACTGCATTTGCACCATGTGTGCCACAGACAGCATCAAGGCTGTGGCAGCTGACTCCTCCCACACGAACGCCTCGAAGATGAAGCAAATCAAGCAAAAGGTGAAACGCACTGGCAGTGTGATATACCGTTTCATCAAGAGTTTTGACGACTACGACACGACCTACATTGCCCCGAACTACTACATCTACACCGTGATGCTGCAGAACACGAACTACTTCCAGAGCTATTCCCTGCAAGGAAGGTCAGACGACGGCATCGTGCAAAGCATTCACACAAAGCCCGATCCCAGCGTGAAGCTCGGTCCTTACTTCGGGTGGCGATGGATTTTTCTGGGCTACACCTTCGACGTGAGTCACCCCCGTGCAGCAGGCAAGGTGTCGGAACTGAGTTTCCGCCTCTACAGTTCGATGCTCGGACTCGACTTCATCCATCTGCGCAACGATGGAGGCTACCATCTGGGGCGTACAGCAGGATTTGAAGGAATCGACCCACACGCATTCCGCGGAACGGCCTTCTCGGGCATGAACTCCCAAACGACCTCTGCCAGTGCCTACTATGTGTTCAACCACAAGCATTTCTCCTATCCAGCCACTTTCAATCAAAGCACCGTGCAGCGCAAGAGCTGCGGATCGGCCATGATGGGCATAGGCTACAGCAGGCAGAAAGTAAGCTTCGACTACACCCGCTTGCCTGAAGCCCTCATCGGCACGCATGACAACGAACGCATCATCGAAGAGCTGAAGTTTTCCAACGTCAACTACGACTACTACTATCTCAGCGGAGGATATGCATACAATTGGGTATTTGCCCGAAATTGGTGCGTAGGAGCTTCCGTCATGCCATCGCTGGGGATTCGCAAGGCCAAGGGGGAAAAACTCCGAGGAAACGAATTGCTGATGGACTTGAAGAACTTTTCCTTCGATTGCACCTCGCGGTTCGGTCTGGTGTGGAACAACACGAACTGGTTTGCCGGGGCCTCCTTCATCAGCCACCTCTATGCCTATCGCAAGAACCGCCTCTCAATGACCAATTCCATCAACTACGCCAACATCTATCTGGGCTTCTTCTTCCACCGTAAGCGACAGTACCGCTAAGCCCCCATCACTACGTTTCTCCCACATGGCAAACACGAAGCAAGGCCTTGCTCCTTATGCCGCCCATGGCGGATAAGGAACAAGGCCTTGACTTATATTTGTATGCTTGTGTGCAAGCGATGTGCTTCAGCGGGAGGCTCCCGTTCTCAGTGCTTGTGCTCCTTGAACATGAAAGCAAAGCAGAGGAACACGAGCAGGGCATAGCCCGCGAAGATGAACCATGCACTCTGCCAGTCACCCACCAGATAGCCGTTCTCCCATTTGCAGTAATGGTTGATCACTTCACCTGCAGCCAAAGTGCCGATTGTAGCTCCCAAGCCGTTGGTCATAAGCATGAACAGGCCTTGGGCGGAAGCACGGAGGTCGGGAGTGCATTCACTGTCGACGAACAAGCCGCCCGACACGTTGAAGAAGTCGAACGCCACACCATAGACCAGACACGAAAGCACGATGAGCAGCACACCCGGATAGGCCGGACTGCCCAATCCGAACAGACCGAAGCGGAGCACCCATGCCATCATGGCAATGAGCATCACCACCTTGATGCCAAAGCGCCGGAGGAAGAACGGGATGAGCAAAATGCACAAGGCTTCTGCCACCTGCGAAATGGACACGAGCATCGTAGCATTGTTGGCTCCAAACGTGTCAGCCGTTATGGGGTTTCCCTTGAAACTGGTGAGGAAAGGCGTAGCATAGCCGTTCGTCACCTGCAGCGACATGCCCAACAGACAGGAGAAGATGAAAAACAAGGCCATGCGGCGCTGCCGGAAAAGTTTGAATGCATCGAGCCCAAACATTTCAGCAAGCGACTGCGACTCCTTGCGCACAATCGGACAAGCGGGCAAGGTGAAGCTGTAGAGGCAAAGCAACACACCCAGCACGCCAGAAACGAGGAACTGCATATAGGTATACTGGAACTTCCCAGCGTTCTCGGCAAAGGTCAGCGTGAAGGTGCCGTCATTGAGTGCTGCACAGTTCACGAACCACATCGTCAGGATGAAGCCCACGGTGCCAAACACACGGATGGGGGGAAAATCCTTCACGGTGTCCATGCCGTAAGCCTTGAGAGTGGTGAAGGCCACCGTGTTTGACAAGGCAAGCGTGGGCATGTAGAAGGCCACGCTGAACGTGTAGAGGGCAACGAACGATGCCAAATCAGGCTGTGCCTGCTGCATGCCCATGTAGCACAGTCCGACCATCGACAAGCCAGCAAGCAAGTGGCAGATGCCCAGCAAACGCTGTGGCTGCACATACTTGTCGGCCACGATGCCCATCAGCGTAGGCATGAAGATTGACACAAAGCCCTGAATGGCATAAAACCATGAAATGCTATCGCCCATTCCGGCCGGTCCCAAATAGTTGCCCATCGAAGTGAGATAGGCTCCCCACACGGCAAACTCCAGAAAGTTCATCACGGTGAGGCGTGTTTTCAATGCAAATTTGTTCATATAGAGTGATTGGTATTATTTTCACGTCGATTTACCGAACCCTCGCCCCGTCCTCACCGCCAGATGAGTGGAGCACAGCTTCAATGCTTCCGCGCAACGCTTTCTCGCCCACCTTTTCGGCAATGACCGAGCTGACGCGCAAGGAAGCATCCGACACGTAGATGCGGGGAATGCTATGCAAAGCGAAAAGGGCATACACCCTGCGATCCTTTTGGGCCGAAAAGGGCAGCGACAAATGATGACTTTGCCAGAAAGCACTCACGCTCTCTTCCTCCTCAGCGCGGCTGATGCACAAGAACGTCACCCTGTCGGCATATTCCTCGTAGAGCTTGTTGACCACCGGCAGCTCATTCCTGCAGTCACTGCAAGAGGTGTTGAAGAAAACGAGAACGGAAGGCTTTCCGCTGAGCGAAACCGTGTGCAGGGTGTCAGCACCATGCACACCCACGCTAAAGTCAGGCAGCATCTGTCCCACCGTCACCAACGTCCCGTCGTCATCCACGCGGTGCAAAGCCTCGCTCACACACGATGCACACAAGCCTGACAAGCACATCGTGGCCAGCATCATCCACTTTGCAGAAATCCGCTTCAGTCCGTCCCGTATAAGGGATAGAAAGCAATTGCACATAAGCTATATCTCGTTCAGTAAAAATCAATCATGCGGAAGCTTCTCCGTGGAAAATGTGCAAGCACATAGCGTGGTCGCACGCTGCAAAGCACTGACTTGACTCATCGTCCGCAGCAGCCTGCAATGAATCTTCCTTGACTGCAAAATTACGAAGAACTCCCCCTTCAGCAAGCACCGAAAGCACTATTTTTTACGAGAAAAGCACTTTTTTCGTTCGGCGGCGTTGCAAAATGCCGCACTGTTCGTTAACTTTACAGAAACGACAACAAATGACAAACCTACATGCACACCACCGTTCCACCCATCCGACCACCTGAAGAAGTCACAGAGGAGAACCACGTGCTTGAAGCCTTCCAGCGTCTTCGCCAACGCCTCAAACGGCTGGCCACAGCCGTAACAGGCAACGGCTACGATGCCGACGACGTGCTGCAGGATGTGTTTGTGAAAATGTGGGACAGGCAACAACAGCCCGCCAACCTTTCCGAAGCCAGCGCCATCCTCACCACCAGCGTGAAGCATGCCAGCATCGACGTGGTCAGAAAGAGGCATGCGCAGGATGCCGACTTTCTCGACGACCTGCCCGAATGCGACACGCCCACCGACGACCCGCAGGCCGACGATCCTGCCGAAACGCGTTTCCGCATCGTGCAGCAGATCATTGCCCACCAACTCACACCGGCACAGCAACGCATTCTCGTGATGCACGACTACGAAAGCCGCGACTACGCCACCATCGCCCAACGGCTCGGCATGAACGAAGCTGCCGTCCGCATGCAACTCTCACGGGCACGCAAGGCTGTCAGAAACGCTTACCTGCAACGCACTGCTGCTTCCGCACATTGATCCCCCTCCATATCAAGAGCAATGCCAACGCTTCTGCATCTTTCCATCCAAAATTTTCATTGCAAATGAAACCCCATAATCCCCACATCCACATACACACCAGCCACGAAGCCCTGCTCCTGGCCGAACGCTACTTCGAAGCCACCACCACCGAGGCAGAAGAGGAAGCACTGAAACGCTACATCGTGAGCCCGCAGGCCCTTGCCGATTCCCGATTCGACGAAGTCCGCTTCGTGATGGGCGTGGCCGTCACGGGCCAAAGGATGCACCGTTCTTCAGCCATCCAGTCGCATCCACGCCACGTGTCATTGTCGTGGCTCCGTCCAGCCATAGCGGCCTGCCTGGTAGGCCTGTGCGCCGCTGTCAGCCTCACCGTGGAGGACAATGCCAACCGCTGCGTGGCCTACATCCACGGCCAGGAAACGACCGATCCAGTGCTGGTGATGCAAGCCATGCAGCACTCGGTCAACCAACTGGAAGTGATGGACGAAACACCTTCTGTCGAAGCGCAACTCCACTCCATGTTTGAAACCCTCGACAATGAATCCGGCACCGACGGTTCACTGCACTAACTGATTGCCCACCTATGATTCCACACAAAAGTCTCCTCACGCTGCTTCTTATCTTTTTGGGCAGCCTTTCCCTTGCGGCACAGAGTGGACTCCACATCGGACCACTCTTTGGCAACCGTTACCAGAACCGCAAAGACGCCACCGAAGTGCTGCTCCGAGGCAAACGCGTCAAACCCTACAAGCTCACCCTCTTCCGCAGCCTCACCCTTCAACCCCAAGGCAGAGAAGCCACCACCTTGGAACAGCTTGTGCTAAAAGACGGGCAGACCGCCATCGACAAGGAAGTCAGCCTGCGCAACGGCCACGTGTACTACGCTTTCTACCAGCTCCCCATGGCGAAGGGACAGAAGCGCTACCTCTTCTTCCGCAACAACACCCTCGCCCCCACCCGCTCGCAGAAGGCCGACATCACACTCATCTACATGGAGGGAAACGCCACACTCAACGAGTTGAAACAAAACTTCAAGAAATAACACGTAACACACTCACCATCATGTCATCCATTCTCATATCAGCCCTTCTCGCAACCTCCCTTTGCACCAACGACACCATCGTACGGGCTGTCCGTCCCGACAGCGTCGTCATCATCGAATCGGGAGGCAACACCCAAGTGCAAATCTACGGAAAGAAAGACCAGCCTGGCTACACCTTCACCTACACCCGGAGCAAAGGCAGCGACTCCGAAACCCATCTCGACGAGCATTCCGTGCCCTGGGA
>DAIRWG010000076.1:0-6883 GCA_036802405.1 Alloprevotella sp. | reverse complement strand
GGAGCAAAGGCAGCGACTCCGAAACCCATCTCGACGAGCATTCCGTGCCCTGGGATTTCAACATTCCCCTGCTGCGCAAGGAGAAACGTGCAGAAGGCCCCTATGCCAGCACCAGCCCCACAGTGAACGCCATCGACCAGATACACCTCGGCCTCGTCCTTCCCGTCAGCCGCTCGGCCGAAGCACGAACCCATGCAGGCTGGAACATCGGTTTCGACATCGTGAACGTGGAATTCGACCTTACTTCACGCAAGGACGCCTTCTTCGTCGGATTAGGAGTGGAAAACACCACCCTCTTCGCCTCCAAGCACTGGAGATGGACCAAGCACGAAGGCCAGCTCACCTCCATCCCCTATCGCGAAGAGGCACGCAAACGCCGTTCGGTTTGGAACACCACCTCCATCACCCTTCCCCTGCGCTACTCCCACGCCTTCACCAACGACCTCTGCCTCGACTTCAGCATCGAGCCACAGTGGTGCGTGTACAACACCGTCAGCAACCGCTACTCCATCGGTCCGCGCTCCTACAAAGACACCTACCACCATGTGGGCGACCATCGGTTCAACGTGGCCTTCGGAGTGGCCTTCCGCTCCGAAAAGGCCTTAGGCATCTATTTGAAATACCAACCCATGAATGCTCTCAGCAGCACATCCCCGGCCAACTTCAAGATGCTCACCATGGGCTTCGTGCTTTAAGCACTCCGCAAATATCCCCAACTTCCATCCACCACCCAATTATACTTCTCTCATGAACTTCAACCGCTTTCTCTCCCTCCTCACCCTGCTTCTCCCCCTGTCGCTGCACGCCGCAGAAGCCTCTGATTCCATCGTGTCCATCCGCCATGCCCAAAGAGTCTCCATCGCTTGCAGCGGCCACGAAATCCGCCTTCACGTCATTCCCTCCGAAGGGCAAGGCCCCGCCTTCACACGCTGCATGCCCGTACGATCCATTTCGGCCAATGGCCAATCCGTCAGCACCGATTCCGTGTCCTTCACCATGCCCGAAGTCGTCAATGTCAGCGAACAGGGCGACCTGATTCACATCCAAGTGCGCCAACAAGCCGACGATGCCCGCTTTTCCTTCACCCTGACCGGCGTGAAGCCTATGGCTGACAGTTCTGCCACCGGCCACGAAATCTCCACCGACAATGCCTCGCAAGCAGATGACCGCCCACACTGCTTCTTCAGCGACATGCGCTTTCGCCACGACGGCAAGAAGAACCAGCGCACCGGCCTCCAATTCGGCGGTGCCCACGTCGGCTTCGTCGCTGCACTGGGTGCACCCGAAGGAATGGACGTCAGCATGGGAAATTCCTGTGAAATAGGCTTCGAAGCCGTCAACTACGTGTGGAGCCCCCGTTCCCGCAAGCGCCATTTCTCCATCGGTCTCAACTTTAACTGGCGCAACTACCGCATGACAGGGCGCTCACGGTTCGAACGCGACGAACAGGGCAACACCGCCATAGCTCCTTACCCCGATGATGCCACTTCCATCCAAAGTTCGCGCATCAAAGTTTTCAGCGTAGGCATTCCCTTCCGCTACGGGTTCAATCTGCCCCACCACTGGGGCATCGACTTCGAAGCCGCCCTCCGGTTCAACACCTACGCCAGCATAGAATCGCACTACAAAACATTTGACACAGAGGAGAATATCACCCATCAGGTGAAGGAGCACTACAAGGACATCCATCCCAACAAGGTAAGCGTCGACCTCACCACGCGCATCCATTGGCGCGCCCTCGGACTCTACGCCACCTACTCCCCCTGCCACGTGCTCAACCCCTCATTCGGCCCCCGCTTCTCCACCTTCACCACCGGCTTCTGCCTCTTCTATTGAGACACATAGCCTTTTGCACACACGGCAGGCTTGCCTCCCCCGTCATTGCATCAGGATGAAACCTGCAAAAAGCAAGGGGAAAAGGCAAGCCTGCCGTTCATTCATATACGTGTTACGCCCGCATCGTCAATCCATGCGGTCACGGTAATCCTCGTAGGTGAAGCGGCGCAACACCTCATAGGAGCCGTCCAGCCGATGGATGGCCAAAGCCGGATGGTGAATGCCGTTGAACATCGTCGTCTTCACCGTCGTGTAGTGGATCATGTCCTCAAACACCACCTCATCGCCCACCTTCAGCGGCTCAGGAAAGCGCCAGGCGCTCATGAAGTCACCGCTCAGGCAACTGTTGCCCCCCAAGCGGTAAACGCCCTCAGCGGTCTCCAAATCGTCCGCCATGGCGTTCTCCAAGGTTTCCGCCCCTCTCACCGCAGGGTGGTAGGGCATCTCCAGACAGTCGGGCATGTGGCAAGTGAAACTCACGTTGAGTATAGCCGTACGGATGCCATGGTTCTCCACCACATCCACCACCTTCGAGCGCAGCGGTCCCGTTTGCCAGGCAAAAGCCGACCCTGGTTCCAGAATCAGCTGCAGATGAGGGTGCCGTCCCTTGAAGTCCTGCAGCAGCCTCACCAGATGCTCCACATCATAGTCCTTGCGCGTCACCAGATGCCCGCCCCCCAAGTTCAGCCATTTCACCTTCGGCAGCCATTCGCCAAACTTCTCTTCAATGTGCCGCAAGGTGTGTTCCAAGGCGTATGACGAGCTTTCGCAATGGCAGTGGCAGTGCAGGCCGTCCACACCCTCGGGCAGTCCCTGCTCAAGCAGGATGTCCCTTGTCACGCCAAATCGCGATCCCGGTGCACAAGGGTCGTAGAGAGCCGTTTCGATTTCGCTCGCCTCGGGATTGATGCGCAGTCCCACTTGCGGAGCATCGTCCATCAGCTTCAGCTTGGGCAGAAAATGGCCGAGCTGCGAGAGCGAATTGAAGGTGATGTGGCTCGAGCAATGCGCCACCTGCTCAAACGTATCGTCCTCATAAGCAGGCGAATAAGTGTGCGCCTTCGATCCGAATTCCTCCAGTGCCAGTCTGGCCTCGTAGAGCGAGGAAGCCGTGGTGTGCGAGATGTATTCCCTGAAAATGGGGAACGTTCGCCACAGGGCAAATGCCTTGAAGGCCAGAATGAATTCCACCCCAGCCCTTTGGGCGATGGAGCGGATGAGCGTGAGGTTGCGCCGAAGCAGCTCCTCCTCCACCACGTAGCAAGGCGAAGGCAACTGCCCCACCTCTGTCAGTATTTCTTTTTGATTCATCAGTCGATATCAGTAGTAAATGCTTGTCACCGAAAAAAGCAGTGCAGGTTGGCAAGTGCACGCCCCCTGCTCCGCACCCACAGGCACGATCCACAGGGCAAACACTTTGTCAACCTGCACTCTTGTCCATCATCTGTCCGGAGCACGCATGGGGAAGTCCACCTCCCTGTGTGCTCCTGACCGAAGGAGGCACGGCCTCTCTTACATCACGCCGTCCTCGCGCAGTTTCTTCTGCCAGTTCCAGGCACTGGAGAGGGCCTCTTCAAGCGTGTGCACAGCCTTCCAGCCGAGCACCTTGTTGGCCTTGTCCACATTGCCCCACACCTTCTCGATGTCGCCGGCACGACGGGGAGCAATCTCGTAGTTGAGCTTCACGCCCGTGCACTTCTCGAAAGTGTGGATGAGTTCGAGCACGCTCACGCCGTGTCCCGTGCCCACGTTGTACACCTCCACGGGCTCCGTGTTCTTTCCGTCGACGATGCGTGCCATGGCAGCCACGTGGGCCTTGGCCAGATCGAGCACATAGATGTAGTCGCGGATGCAGGAACCGTCGGGAGTGTCGTAGTCATCGCCAAACACCTTGAGGCACGGACGGATGCCGATGGCCGTCTGGGTGAGGTAAGGAATGAGGTTGGCAGGCACGCCGTTCGGCATTTCGCCGATGATGCCTGAGGGATGCGAACCGATCGGGTTGAAGTAGCGGAGGATGATGGCACTGATGGGTGCACCGCTCTTCACATAGTCCTGAATGATCTCCTCGTTGATCTGCTTCGTGTTGCCATAGGGGCTTTCTGCCTTCTTGATGGGAGCGGCCTCAGTCACAGGGAGGTTCTCTGGATCAGGCTGACCGTAAACGGTGCAGGAAGAGGAGAATATGATGCCCTTCACGTCATACTTGGGCATGAGCTTGAGCAGGTTGATGAGCGAGAGCAGATTGTTCTCATAGTACTTCAGAGGCTTCTCCACGCTTTCGCCCACAGCCTTTGAGGCTGCGAAATGGATGATGCCGCAGATGCCGGGATGCTTGGCAAACACGCCCTCGAGGGCTGCATAGTCGCAGCAGTCCACCTTCTCGAATGCGGGGCGGATGCCGGTGATCTTTTCGATGCCGTCCACCACCTCTGCCTTCGAGTTGGAGAGGTTGTCGATGATTACAACGTCGTAGCCGGCGTTCTGAAGTTCCACAGTGGTGTGTGAGCCGATGAAGCCCGTACCACCTGTAACAAGAATAGTCTTTTTCATGAGACTGGTTATTGTGTAGGTTTGAAGATTTGTAGTTTTGGTGTTGCAAATTTATGCCTTTTTTCTTTCATGCACTAATCTTTGCCCCGTTTTTTCTTCCGAAAATGCCGATTGCCGCTTCCTTTTCCCACTTTCAAGGCCAAATTGCCGTGCAGCAAGGGCCATTGTTAACTCACGGCATGTTCTTGAACATATTTGTGCAAATATCGCCGTCCATCGTTTGGAGCATTAGGGCGGAAAACGTATCTTTGGCAGCCGAAATCTAAGGAGTGGAACCATGCGACAATTGAAAATCAACCTGAGCATCACCAATCGCGAAAGCGAATCGCTCGAGCGCTATCTGCAGGAGATCGGTCGTCAGGAGATGGTCAGCACAGAAGAAGAAGCCGAACTTGCCTGCGAGATCCGCAAGGGCAACCACCAAGCGTTGGAGCGTCTCGTGCTCTCCAACCTTCGCTTCGTGGTGTCAGTGGCCAAGCAATACCAGGGGCAAGGCATGAGCCTGATCGACCTCATCAACGAGGGCAACGTCGGACTCATCACGGCCGCCCAGAAGTTTGACGAGACACGCGGCTTCAAGTTCATCTCCTACGCCGTGTGGTGGATTCGCCAAAGCATCCTGCAGGCTTTGGCCGAAAACAGCCGGATCGTGCGTCTGCCGCTCAACCAGGTGGGCAACGTGAGCAAGGTCAACCGTTTCTACAACAAGTTTGTGCAGAAGAACGAGCGCCGTCCTTCCACCGACGAGATTTCCGAAGCCCTGGGCATCGATGCCGACAAGATCGACGGTGCCCTGCTCTCTTCGGGCAAGCACGTGTCGATGGATGCGCCATTGGCCGACGACGAGGACAGTTGCCTGCTCGACCTTCTCGACAGCCGCGACCAGCCCAATGCCGACACCGCTCTGGCCAACGAGTCATTGGCCACGGAAATCGATCTGGCCCTCCGCCGTCTGCCCGAGCGTGAAGGCAAGATTCTGCGTATGTTCTTCGGCATCAACACCTCGCCCCTCGGCCTGGAGGAAATCGGCGAAAAGCTGCACCTCAGCCGCGAGCGTGTGCGCCAAATCAAGGAGAAAGGCCTTGCACTTCTCCGTTCCGCACAGAAAGGCAGCGTGCTGCGAAGCTATCTTTGAAAGTAACGAGTCGGACTATGGGACTTTGAGACTTTGGGACTTTGAGACTTTGGGACAATTAGCAACAACACATCTGTGCAGCAATCCCCTCCGCACATACCCCTCATTCTCCCCACAAAAACAACGAGTTGACAAGAAAGCGTACAGACTTCCTCGTCAACTCGTTTTCTCTTTTTCCTTCCTCAACACCAAGGCTCAGCCAGCAACCACGCCCCACGCCCCCCGTGCGCCGCAAACCAGCGCACGAAATGCAACCATGCCGCATAGCCTCTGCCGCAAGAGCGTGCATCCGTGTCGGCCTGCCTCCACATCCGTTCCGACAGTTCACGGCTGCCCTCATGAGCCAATTGCCCGGACAGGATGGCCTCACGCGCAGCCAAGGCACGCAAGGCATGCAAGCGCATCCGTGGCGTCAGCCCTTCTGAGGCACACGTGAAAAGGCCTTTTTCGTTGCCGTCAGCCCCTCCGCATCCCTCATGGGTAGAGGGACCCAAAAGGCATCTCACGCGGTCCAAGGCCGGAAGCATACGTTCGAAGGTCGACGAGAAATCAGCCCCCGTGATGCTGTCGGCATGCAGGTAGATGCGATGGAACACGCAGCCGTCCACCCACTCCATCCGTGGCCGTGCCAGCAGTGTCCGCACCCCCAGTTCCCAGTCGTTCCACTTCGGCAGACGGTTGTTCCATCCGCCGATGCCTACGAGGAAATCGCGGTCGAACACCATGCTCTGCGTCGAAAGCACCCCCGTCAGAATCTGGTTGGCCGGAGAATCCGTGCTTCGTCCCCTCCGCTTCAGCGGCACCCCATCGCTGCTCACCGCCATCGTGTGCAAGGCCAGCAGCTGGATGCCCTTGCGCCGTCGCAGTTCAGAGCCCAGCCTGTCGAAGAATCCCGGCGACAACTGGTCATCCGAATCGAAGAAGTACACCCACCGTCCACGAGCCATTCTCAGCCCCGCATTGCGGGCATCGCAAGCATTTCCGTTCGGGCAGCTTTCCAAGCGCACCACAAGCCTGCAATCAGCCTTTTCGTCGGCCCAACGTTGCTCCGCCCAACGGGCAAACTCCGTGGCCATCGAAGGTGCTTCATCGGTGCTTCCGTTGTCCACCAGCAGCAGTTCCACCATTTCCTTCTCGGGAAACGTCACGCTGCCCAGCATGCGCCCCAGCAGGTGCGCACGATTACGATAAGGGACCACTACACTGATATAAGGCTGAAATGAATGCATGAATGTTTTGGGTTGACGGGTTGGCGGGTTGACTTGACGGGTTAACAGGTTTATAAGAAAAAATGTAAAAACAAGTAGGGTGTCCAGTTGGATGTTCGCATTATTGATCCAACAAGCATTCGTGTGAGTG
>DAIRWG010000075.1:0-13504 GCA_036802405.1 Alloprevotella sp. | reverse complement strand
TCGAACGCTTCGGCCACTGGATTGATGTGCTGGACTTTCTGAAAGCATGGGAACCGGCCTTCGGACCGGGATTCACCTTCACCAAGGCCGATCTGGTCATCAAAATGCACACCGACATCGAACTGAAGGACAAGGCTCAACGGCTCTTCGAGAAAAAGGAAAAGCACGAAGAGATTGCCGACAAGCTGATCGACGACATGGTGAAGCAGGGATATCTGGAAGTGGTGGACGAAACGGCCCAACGCTTGATGGTCGTGTCGGCCTACAATTACCTGGAGAGCATCGTGGAAATGATAACCATCGAAACCGAGGAAGAAAATGAGATATCTGAGTAAAGTCGTCTTCATCAACAGTGCGCACATCCACTACGGCGAAGTGGAGCTGAACGGCAACGTGCACTTCACGGGCACACAGGGCGTGGGCAAGAGCACCCTGCTGCGTGCCATCCTCTTCTTCTACAATGCCGACAAGATGCATCTGGGCATCCGCCAGCAGGACCAGCGCACGTTCGACGAGTTCTACCTGCCCTACCCCACTTCCTACATCATCTACGAAGTGGAGCGCGGCGGACAGGAGGGGCCTTTCTCCATCCTGGTGTTCAAGCATCACAATCGTGCGGTCTACCGGTTTGTGGATGCACCCTTCGATGCCCGATGGCTGATTGACGAGGCGGGCAACGTGACGCACAACATGCAGGTGGTGGCGCAACGCATCCGTGAACTGGGGCACGACCACAGCCGCCTGATCGAGCACTACGAGCACTACCGCGACATTCTCTACGGCAACCGTCACGGACAGGTGAAAGCCGACGAACGGAAATACCACCTGCTCGAGAGCACCAGCTACCAGAACATTCCGCGCATCATCCAAAACGTGTTTCTCAACGAACGGGTGGATGCGGGATTCATCAAGGACACCATCATCCAAAGCCTCGGAAACGGCGAAGAGGAAGCCGGACTCGACTTGCGCTTCTACCGTTCGCAGCTCAGCGACTTCACCAACGAATTCGACGACATCATGCTGTGGAGCCGCAAGAACCGACGGGGCGAGGTGGAAGTGCGCCAACGTGCCGACAGACTGATCGAAACGGGTCATGCCGTGAAGGCCCTGCGCATGAATCTGGAGGAGGGCTGCGCCCAGCTCAAGTATGCCATGAAGAAGGCTGAACAGCAGCTGCCCGTGCTGCGCAAGCGCATCGGCGAGCTGCGAGAGCAGGTGGGCATCCTTCAGGAAAAGATCAAGCATCTGACAGAGGATTTCGACAAAAAACGCGACCAGCTGAACCGTGACATAGGCGTGGTGGAGGACAAAATGCGTGAATCACGCCGCAAGCAGAAGGCCTACCGCGAGGGCGGCATCGAAGCCATGCTCGAACGGGCCAGCCAGGAGGAATCGTGGCTGACGCAAAGGGCCGAGCTGCAGAAGCAGATTGATGCCTTCAACAGGCAATACGAAAGCATCACGGCCAAATACAACGCCATGATCGAACGCCTCGAAATCGAGCGCACCAAGTTTGCACAAGTGCAGAAGGAATCGCTCATGATGCATCGCGAAGCGTTCAACCAGAAGCAGCAAGTGCAACAGCAGCAGCTCAACGAGCAGCTGGAACGCATCGACCAGCATTTCAGTGCATTGGAAAGGGAACTCCAGCAGCAACTCGAGCAGGCGAAGAACCACCTGCACGAACTGGACATGAAACTGCTGACGAATGCTTCCTCCCACCCGATGAAGCCACAGACCGACGAGGCCGAAACGCAAGTGGCTGAACTGAAGGACAAGCAGCACCACATGGAGAACGAACTGCTGAAGGAGGAAGCAGTGCTGAAGGACTACTACCAGCAAGTGCAGCAGGAAGAACGCGAGATTCGCGAAGCGCGACGCTCTGACGCGGAAGCGCTGAAGCTGGCACAAACCCGTCTGCAGGAGAAGCTGGCCGAAGAACGGGCATTGCTTGAAAACGCCAAAGGATCGCTCTGCGAATGGCTCGATGCACATGTGCCCCACTGGGCCGACACCATCGGCAAGGTGGTGGACGAACGGCAGGTACTCTTCCACACAGCGCTTTCACCCTCCTTGTCCACCGGGCAGGAGCATCCGAGCCTCTACGGCGTGGACATCGACCTGACGGAGATCGAGCGCACCGTGCGCACGCCGGCCGACATCGAGGCGCACTGCCAAGAGCTTTCGAAACAATTGGAAGAGAACGAACGCCGTCAACTGGAGACAACCCAACAGACGGAGCAGGCCGTGAACGACATGGCTGCACGTTGGGACAAGCGCATCAAGCCGCAAAAGGAACGGGTGGACGTGATGCGGCAGCAGCTGAAGCTCTTTCCCCAGAAACTAAAGGAAGCCCAACTGCGGCTCGACGACTTGCTTCAGCAAGAACTGGAGCTGAAGCAACGCACCGAGCAGGCGCTGAAACACGAGAAAGACCAGTGGCAGGTGAATCAGGACGAACTCCAGCAGCAACACGGACAACTGAAGGCCACTCGCGACAACCGCCTGCAGCAGGAACGCGCCAAGTACCGAAAAGCTGAAAAAGAAGCCCGAAAGGCTTTGGAAGAAATCGAAACAGAAACGGAACGCGCCATCCAAGCGCACCACGCCGAAGTGGAGCGACAGATAGAAGCCTGCCGAAAGCGGCTCTCCGCCGAACTCGCCAGCGAGGGGGCCGAAACGAGCCTGCTCGACGAGCTGACGAAGAAGCTGCATGAAGCGGAGTCATGGTTGCAGCGCATCCAGAGCGAAAAGGAAACGGTGAGCCACTACCGCTACGACTGCCAGCAGCTGTTCGACCACATGCAGGAATTCCAGACGAAGCGCGACAAGCTCCACGCCGAAAGCGAAGAACTGCAGCGGAAACACGACGAGAAGCAAGCGAAGATGTCCGAAAAGCGCAACCAGCTGAATGCCCTCCTCCAGCAGGCCAGCAAAGAGGCCGACGACATGGCCGCCGGACTGGCCGAAGCAGAGGATTACATCCAGACGGATGCCTGCCCCGACTACCTGCACGAAGTGCCGGAGATGCGCACCACCCGATCGTGCGGACTGCTGGTGAAAGAGCTGATGCAAGGTGTAAGCAGCCTTTTCACCAGAGAGAACAAGCTGAAGGAAGACGTGAATGCCTTCAGGGGAATGCTCAGCCCGCGCAACACCTTCAAGTTTCCCACCGAACTGGACACCACGGACCACTATCTGGCCTATGCCGAAAACGTGGATGACTTCGTGACGAACAACAAGATTGACGATGTGCAGCGCCTGACGAGCAACATGTACACCGACATCATGGCACGCATCAGCCGCGACTTCAACGACCTCGTCAACCACGAATCCGAAATCATCCGGGTGGTGAATGACGTGAACTACGACTTCACGCAGCGTTCGTTTGCCGGAGTGATCCGAGGCATGGCACTGAGGCTGGAACGGAGCAAGCAGCCGCTCGTCACGCTGCTCGACGAGGTGTGCCACTTCTGGAACGCGCATGAAATGGATTTGGGCGAAGCCAACCTCTTCTCCACCGACAACCGCGAGGCGGCCAACCGCGAAGCGGTAAAGCTGCTCGAACGCCTCACCCAGGCTTTGCAGCAAATGGGCGATGCGGACCGCCTGACCCTGTCGGACACGTTCTCGCTGCGTTTCAAAATCGAGGAAAACGACAATTCCACCGGATGGATTGACAACATCCGCATGGTCGGTTCCGACGGCACGGACATTCTAGTGAAAGCCATCCTCAACATTCTGCTCATCAGCGTGTTCAAGCAGCGGGCCGGAAAGAGTGCCCGTGAGTGCCGCCTGCACTGCATGATGGACGAAATCGGCAAACTGGCCGACGAGAACATCCAGGGCATTCTCGAATTTGCCAACCAGCGCAACATCTTTGTGGTGAACTCTTCACCGAAGGCTCACCGCCCGCTCTCCTACCGCCACCTCTACGTGCTGAGCAAGGACAGCGAGGCCAACACCATCATCCGGCCCATTCTCTCCACCAAGCAAGCGGTGCTGCAGCAGCAGGCCGAGTCAACCCACCCCCACACCGACGAAGCATGAAACTGACCCCCACACTGATCAATCGGCTGGAAGCGCTGCTGGAAGGACGCGCCGTGCCATGCAGCGCATTGCGCGGCGCCTGGGTGGATGAATTGTGCCGCGAGGGGCTGCTGGCACGTGTGGCACAAGGCTCCCGTGGCACCTACAGGGCTATGCGCCCGGAGGCTTTGCGCAACTATCTGCCCCGGCTGCACGAAGCGCTGCGCGACCTCGATGCCGCACGGCTGATGCTGCAGACGGATGAACACACGGAGCGCAGCACGCAAGTGGCACTCACGGGCAACTCGAAGGTGCAAATGCGCCGCACGTTCCAAGGTTTTCTGGTCAACACGCTCGAAGCCCTGCCCGTCAGCCTGAACGGGCAGGCATTTTCCTTGCAGCCACCCGAAGGCTCGTTCGTGTTCATCAGCGACTGGAAATCGTTTCGCATTCCACCACAAACGGTGGTGGTGGGCATTGAAAACTGCGAGAACTTCCGCCACATCGCCCGCCAGCGCCGTCTGTTTGATGCCATACTCCAGCCCGGTGAAGCGGGACTGCTCTTTCTCTCGCGCTACCCGCAATCGCAGTCGCACGACCTGCGCCAATGGTTGCAGCGCATCCCCAACCGCTATGTGCATTTCGGCGATTTCGACTTGGCCGGCATCCACATTTTCCTCACCGAGTTCCAGCCCTACCTCGGGCAGCGGGCATCCTTTCTCATCCCGCACGACATCGAGGAACGGTTGGCCCATGGATCACGACAGCGCTACGATGACCAGTGGGAACGTTTTCGCCATCTCACCACCGACGACGACCGCCTCAACCACCTCATCAGCCTCATCCACCGCCACCGCCGCGGCTACGACCAGGAGGGCTATATCGAAGCGGAATAAAGGTTTCCTGCCCGAGGCTCACTCTTGCCGAACATTCCATCTTTCCCGCCAAGTCATGAACGAAATCATCACCACCCTCTATCATTCGCCATGCGGCACGCTGCTGCTCGGCGACCATCAAGGGCAGCTCTGCCTGTGCGACTGGCAGCAGGCGCTGCACGGCGAGCGCTCCCGGCGGCACGCGGAGCATCGGCTTTGCGCCACCATGCACGCGGGTCACTCCGCCCTGCTCAGCGAAACGGCCCGCCAGCTTGACGCCTATTTCGAAGGAAAGCTTTTCGATTTCCAGCTGCCCCTGCTGATGCAAGGCACGCCCTTCCAAATGCGTGTGTGGGAGAAATTGCGGCACTTGCCCTATGCCACCACCTGCACCTACGCAGAGCTGGCCTTCAGCGCAGACCTTGCGCAGAGCATTCGCGCCGTGGCCAACGCCATTGGGGCGAATCCGCTGAGCATCGTCGTGCCCTGCCACCGCGTGGTGGCAAGCGGCGGACGGATGGGAGGATATGCCGGAGGCACTGATGCCAAACGATTTCTGATTGACATGGAACACGAATACGCTTACCAAGACTGAAGACTATGAAACGTGTATATCCTTCGAAAGTGAATGTGACGCTGCTGATGCTGACGCAAACGGTGGCGGTGCTTTCTTTTCTGCCCGGTCTGTTGGAGGGCAGCGCCGTGGCTGCCTTTTTTCTGCTGATTCTGATGTCATGGTTCTGTGCTGTGTTTTTGGGCTTTCGCTATGAAATCGAGGGCAACCGCCTGCGCGTGGTGAGCATGTTCTTCCTGCATCAGGACTACGACATCCGTTCCTTTCGCAGCATCCGCCGCACGCGCTCCATGCTGTCGGCACCAGCCGCCTCGCTCGACAGGTTGGAAATCACGATGCAGAAAGGCACGCTGGTGATTTCGCCCAGGCGAGCCGAAGATTTCGTGCAGGATTTGCTTGCAGTCCATCCCAAACTGCAGATCGAGGCCGATGCACATTGACCTGGTGAACTATTTTCCACTATAGCACAAAGTGAGCATTCCACCGATGCCCTCCCCTGCGAGGGGCGAGCCGGTGGAATGCTCACTTTCTCTGAAATCGGATCGAAGCACGTGCTCCCTGCATTTCCTCAAATCACTTGCCGGTGCTTCAGCTCCTGATAGCGGTTCACCACATCAATGGTGAGCTTTTGCGGCGCGGTGCACAACGGATAGATGCCGTGCTGGCGAAGCAAGGCCGCCATCTGCAGCTTCTCAAGGCAGAAATCGGATGCCAGCACGTTCATGCGCATTTCGGTCATCGTTTCGGGCCTTCGCTGGGCATAGTCCTGCACTTCCGTATCTTCGAAGAACACCACAAGCAGGGCATGCTGGCGCGCCAAGCGCTTGAGCGAAGGCAGTTGGCGCTTGAGGGCATGGAGCGTGGTGAAGTCGGTGAAGAGCACGAGCAACGAACGGCGGTGAAGATGATGCTCGATGTGCACATCGAGGGCCGAGAAGTCCGTTTCGGCATAGGCAGCGTGCTGCGCATAGAGCGTTTCGAGCAGGAGCTGCAGCTGGTGCGGACGGTTGGCCGCAGGCACCGCCTGCTCCACGCCGGCTCCGAAGGTCACCAGTCCCGGCATGTCGGAACGGCGCAGGGCCACATAGGAGAGCACGAGCGAAGCATTGATGGCATAGTCAAGCAGCGAAACATCGGCAAAGGTGCGGTGCATGCTCCGTCCCTTGTCGATGAGGCACCAGATGGGCTGCGACCGTTCCTCGCGGTACACGTTCACCATCCATCGCCCCGCACGGGCCGAAGCCTTCCAGTTGAGGCGGCGGTAGTCGTCGCCAGCCACATAGTCCTTGATCTGGTCAAACTCCGTGCTGTTGCCCGGTTTGCGCAGCCGCTTGTTGCCCGTCTGCAGCAGGTGATCGGTGGCACAGGCCAGCTCGTAGCGTTCCAGATGTTCGAATGCAGGATACACCTTCACCATCAGCGGAGCACCCAAGGCCAGTTTCCGTTCGAGCAGCCCCAGGGCGCAGCGCACATACACCAGCACATGGCCGAAGTCGTAGGCTCCCCGCTGCACGGGGGTGAGTTCGTAGCGGATGGTCTTGCCCTCACCGGCCTTCAGCCTCAAGGGGAAAACGGCCCGATGGTAGCGGAATTCGCGCGGCAGTTCGTCGCGCACGGTCAGCATCACACGATGCCTGCTCGCATTCTCCACACGGATGCCCACCTCGTTGGGCATGGCGTTGGAAAATCGGTCCTTGCACTGCCTGACGGCCGTGACGCGGGTGAATCGCCACACGTGCACAGCATCCAGCAGCACCAGCACAGCCAGCACGACAAGCCCCACTTGCGCCGCCTGATAGGCCCACGGGCTCACCACGCCCATGGCGGACCAGAAGGCCAGCAGCGCCAAGAGAATGAAAAAACGACGAGTGAGAAACATAGCTTTACTGTTTTGATCAGCCCACTGCCTCAATTCTCCACCACGGCTGCTTCCAGCAAGCGGTTCACCAGTCCGGGCACACTCATGCCCTCCATCTCGGCTTCGGCAGCCAGCTGGATGCGGTGCGAAAGCACGGCGGGGGCCACATTCTTCACATCGTCGGGCGTCACGAAGTCGCGGCCTTGCAGCAGCGCCATGGCCTTGGCCATCTGCAGCAGGGCCACGGCTGCACGGGGCGATGCACCGAGGTAGACATGGCGCGAATGGCGCGTGAGGTCGGTGATGCGGCAGATGTAGCGCAGCACTTCATCGTCCACCACCACTTGCTGCAACACCGTGCGCATGGCCAGCAGTTCCCCGCTCGTCAGCACTGGCTTCACGGCGCTCAAGTCGCGCAGATTGCGCTGCTGGTGTCGGCGCAGGATTTCAAATTCCTCGTCGGGCGAAGGATAGCCCATCGTGATCTTCACCAGGAAGCGGTCGAGCTGTGCTTCAGGCAACTTGTAGGTGCCTTCCTGTTCCACGGGGTTCTGCGTGGCAATGATGGTGAAGAGTTCGGGCATCGGGTGCGTCACACCGTCGACGGTGGCCTGGCGCTCCTCCATCACTTCGAAAAGGGCCGCCTGCGTCTTGGCCGGAGCACGGTTCACCTCGTCCACCAGCAGCACCTGCTTGAACACGGGGCCGGCATGAAACACGAAGTCCTGCTGCTTCACATCGAACACCGACGTGCCGAGCACATCGCTGGGCATGAGGTCGGGGGTGAACTGCAAACGTCCGAAGGGCGCATCCACCAAGGCTGCCGTCAAGCGTGCCAGCAGGGTTTTGGCCACTCCGGGAACGCCCTCGATGAGCACATGCCCATCCGCCAACATGGCGGCCAGGAGCATGTCGACGGCCGAAGCCTGCCCCACCACCACTTCGGCGATGGCCTGGCGGATGTCGTTCACTTTTTCGGAGAATTGCGTGAGATCTATTCTTTCCATTTTGATTAAAGCGTGGGTTAACGGGTTGAAGAGGTTGTAGGAGTTGAAAGGCGCAGCATGCATTCCATAGCCTGCCGGAAGAGTTCGGGCGAAACGTGGCCCTCGGTGGCACTGAGCTGGTTGATGAAGTCGAGATCGAGCATCACACTGTGCACATCGCGATGCAGACAGGCGGCCAACCGTGCCGCTTGCTCGCGCAGTGCGTGCGGGTCGGCATCGTCCACGTCCACCTGCCACTTCTGCCGCAGCTCGTGAGCCAGGGCACGGCGTTTCTTGCGCACCAGCGAAGCATGGTCGGTTTCCGACCGGAAGAGCGAGGCATGCTGGCGGATGAAGTCGAGCGTGCCGTTGCGCGAATGGCGCAGCGGCTGGATGGCACGCTGGCGTCGGCGGGCATTCACGATCAGGGCAAGCAGTGCCCCACACAGCAGGATGCGCCATGCCAGTTTCATCGGCGGGTGCTGCATCATCACGCTGAACATGTTCTCACAGTAGTCCGTCTTCTCCGGCACCATCCTCACCACATGTGCCTGGCCGAATTCGTTCATCAGGCGCAGCATCAACTTGCGGCAGGCGGGATTCATCACGCCAAAGTTGGTGAAGATCAACGGGGTGGCCACCAACGTCAGTCGTCCCTTGCCATAGAGGAATGTCACTGCCACCTGTCCGTCATGCACATTCGTCAGATGCGTCACCACATCCTCCCGGTAGTAGCAGCTGTCGAAATCCATTTCGCTCGACATGGCTTGCCAGATCAGCGTGGTGTCGTTCGGATAGGGAGAGGCATCGGCCGAAGGCTCGTAGGGGAAAAGCACATCGCCCTGCCAGATCAGGGTGTCGAGCAACGGATGCCCATGCTCGTTGAGCTGGCTCATGAAGGAGGAGTAGGAAAAAATCGAATTGCGGTTGTAGTTCACGTCATAATCAAGTTCGTCCTCCCATTCCGAAGGATACGGACTCACCACCATGATGTGCGATCCGTTCCTCACCATGCATAGCACCGATCTGACTTCCAGCACTGAGAAACCATACTTGTCAGGCAAAAACAGCAGCTGGCGCACTTGGTCGGAATCAGAAGCCAAAAGGGCCAGCTCATCTTCATTGAAAGTGCGGTTTTCATAGCCTCCGGGCAAGGATTCCTGCATGAGCGAATCGAAGAGCATCGTGCCGAAGGGTTCCTTGCTGGCAGGCTCGTAGCTATCTTCCCAGCTGAAATCGTGGCTCGTGCTTTTCAGTCCCCAGAACACAAGCAGGATGAAAGCCACCGCACCGAGGGTGAAAAATAGTCCGGAACGTTTCATGCCTCACCTCCTTTCTCCAGCCATCCAAGCACTTCATCAGCTTGCGCACGGGTGGCAGCATAGTGGCCGAAACGCACCCTGACATACTCCGTGGTCAGCCGCCGCAGCAAGGTGCGCTGCGCCCCCGGGGGAAGAGCCAGCACATAGTAGTCGGGCGTATGTCCTTCGCTCCAGTTGACAGTGCCGGCATCAACCAGCGCACGCAAGTGCTTCAGATAGGCCAGGCGCACCACTTCCCCGTAAAGAGCCTGGGCATAAGTCCGCTTGATTTCGGCCTCAAAGTCCACGCCGTAGATGCTGTCGTCATGCACCTCATAGTTCACCTCCTGCTGCAGGCCGGCGGCGCGGCGGTGCCAACGGTAGCGGTGCGTCCACAGCAGATAGAGCGCCACCACGCACCCCACGGCAAACAGGGAAGCGGCAACCACCTGCTTGGTGCTCCATTCTTCGAACAGCGATGTAAAGTCACTGTAGCGCAGGTAGAGCTTCTCGAAGAGTTCGCCCATCAGGTCGCGCTGAGGTTGCGTCACTTGCCGTTCATATTCATAGTTTCCGCTGCGCACCCAAGCGTCCAGGCAATGGGCATTGGCGGTCAAAGTGTCGGTGTTCATCGGTTTCAAAGTTCTTTGTCAAAATCATCAATCTCCTGCTCCAAGCGCAGCGCTTCCACCTTGTCGGCCGCATGGCCGAACTGCACGGAAAGCATCAGTATGCCCAAGGCCGACGTGAGAAACTGCACGAAGCACATCAGCACACCGCTCAAATAGTTGAGAAACAGGATGATCGCCTCTTCCATGCCCGACACGGATCCGGCCAGCGACGACTGCAGCATCACAAACAGCTGGAAAGGAGCCGAGCCAAATCCCTGCAAGGCACTGGCCAGAATGCCCATCACCAGCGAAGTGCTTGCCACGCCCCACCAGGTGTGCCATCCCAAACGGATGCCGCGGCCCACAGCCTTGAACAGGGTATCGTCGGTGAGCAGATAAGCGGGCCATATGGGTATCAGCACAAACACTCCGGCCAACATCGACAGCAGCAATGCACCGCCTGCCCAATAGCCCACCACGTCATGCGTTTGGGCAAGCAGAAAGCAAAGCATTCCCACGCTCACCAAAGCAACCGCTCCACCAAGGAGTGTGAGCACACACACGCGCCCGAACCGGGCACGCAGGGCACGCCACATCTGGAGGGAACTGTAGTCATTGAGTTCGCATCCTTCCACCAGGGTGGCACGCACCATGCCAAAGAAAAGGCTCTGCGCCAAGAGCGTCCCGAGCAGTGCGAGCAGCAGCGAGACGGCGAAGAGCACCACATTGCCCACGCCCAAGGCATCCAGAAGATGGTCGGAACCCGCCGTCGACGACACGGCCGTCACGCGCCCCAACAGGCTGACCACGCCCAGTGGCTGCACCAGACTGACGGGAAGGAGAAACAAGGTGACGAACTTCAGCAGCGGCCGCCAATTGTGGCGTATCCAGTCGAACACGACATTGAACTTCTGGCTGAAAGTGCGTTGCACGAAAAGTTGCATAGGAATAAGGATGGATTGAGGAATAGAGTAAAAGAGGGGAAGGATGGGGAAAAGTATGTCAGGAAGGTATGCTGCCGGCCTCACTGCGCTTCGCGTTGGCTTGACGCAAGCCATGCTTCCGGGCAACGAGGCGCTGCCACAAGGGCATCAACCGGTGCAGCAAGCGCTTGGCCCAGTCGTAATGTGCACCGCCCCGGTGGAGCTTGCGGGGCCACACCACCACATACCACACCACAAACACAAGCGACGCCACAATGACCGTCAGCCGCACGGGGTCGGGCCATTCGGTGTGGCGCGTGAAGAAGCCTTCGATGAAAGCGGCCACCGTGAGAATGGGCACCGTGGCCATCGCCATGCGCAGCGACGAGCGGGCCGACTCACGGAAGGCCTGCATGCGCGTCAGCGTGCCGGGAAAGAGCCACCCCGTGCCGAGCACGATGCCTGCTGCTCCGGCCACCACGATCATGCTGATCTCAAGCGTGCCGTGCAGCCAGATGGCCAGGGCGCTCTCCCACCCCAAGTTGTGCTGCACAAAGAAGGTCTGGAAACAGCCCAGCATCACGGCATTGCGCATGAGCATCATCCCTGTGCCGAACACCGTGAGCAGTCCGGCCACATAGCACAAGAACGAAACGTACACATTGTTGATCGTGATGCTGAGAAACATGTCGGTTCGCATCATGCTGTCGTACACGGCCATGGGTTCCCCTTTCGCAATGTTGTCCAAGGTCATTTCCACATAGTAGTAGCCCATCACGGCACGGGCGAACTCGGGGTCCATCTGCTGCGAAGCCACTCCCAGCACCACGCCCAGCACAAACACGCACAACGAGATGAGCAGCGAGCGCCGGTTTTCGTAAAACGAAAGCGGCACATCGTAGGCCAGAAAATGCGCCACTTGCTGCCAGCGCCCCGGATGGCGCCGATACACCTGCACGTGCAAGGCCAGCGACAGGTCGTTCAGATAAATCGTGATGGGGGTTTCGGCAAAGTGGGTCTGGGCAAAAGCCAGATCGGTGGTGATTTCCTGATAGGCTTCGGCCAGCACATCGGGCTCATAGTCCTGCGGTGCCTTGCACAAAGGTTCCAAGGCACTCCACTTGTCCATATTCTGCCGTATGAATTGAATTTCCGTCAATGTCTGTGAAGATATTAGTCGTGATACGTTGGGGCAAAAATACAAATAATTTTGTACTTTTGCCCCGTGAGGTGCCCCAAAGCACCTTGTCTGCCAGTTTTTTCACTTTTCCCCAAGCATCTTCCCCAAAATTTCCTCCCCATGGCTGACATCTCCATCGTCAACGGACAGCATGTCCGCATCACCCAGCACTGCGCCTCGCTCGCTTCCCGCTTCGTGGCGCAGCTTATCGACGGTTTCCTGCTCTACTTCTACTACTACAGCCTCATCGAAGCCTACGACATGTTGGGTCTCCGCGATTTGATCAACCCTTGGGTCACTCTGTTCCTGTTCATCTTCCCGGCCATTTTCTATTTTCCGCTCTGCGAAACGTTCCGCAACGGACAGACCCTCGGCAAGCAAATCGTAGGCATCCGCGTGGTGCGCATCGACGGCGAGCCACTCAGTTTCAGCAATGCCCTGCTGCGCTATCTGCTGCTCATCATCGACGAATTCTTCGGCATGGGACTTGGTGCCATACTCATTGCCATGACGAAGCATTCCCAGCGACTGGGCGACATGGCTGCCGGCACCGCCGTGGTGCACGACCGTGCCTACCGCCACTCGCGCGTCAACCTCACCGACTACCAGTTTCTCCTCCACGACTACAAGCCACGCTTCCACCGTGCCGCCGAACTCAATGCCCGACAGGCCGCCACCATCGAGCACACGCTGGCCGACACCAGTGCCCGCCACGCCGAACGGCTCGAACGCCTCACAGCAAAAGTGGAACGCATCTGCGGCAAACGGACCGACGACGCGAACGATGACGCGACCGATTACGCAACCGATAACGCCCCCTCGCCCGAACCCTACCTCCGCCAAGTGCTCAACGACTACCGCTTCTTCCAACTCGGCGAAGAGGCCTCTCCGCAACAGCAGCCCTTGGCGTAAACTTTGCAGCAAAACACTCGCTCCTCGCGCGCACGCGCATATACACTGCAATCATGTTTTTTACTGTCACCTGTCAAGATCCTTGTTTTTCAGGTACTTCCCAACAAGTCTATAGTCAAACAAAAATGGTTTTGGAAAACCTGAGGTATAAGCCATGGGGGTAGCATCTGCTCTCTTCATTCCAATTTCATGTCGCAGGCCACCCCGTTAGGGGTGAAATTGGGTAGCCAGGTATGCGGGGGCACCCCGCATGCC
>DAIRWG010000074.1:6694-13579 GCA_036802405.1 Alloprevotella sp. | reverse complement strand
GGCGTGCTCCGTGGTGAAATCAAGAAAATACGGAAATCCAGGCATGTGAAGAGCCTAGCTCTCCACATACCTGGCTACACAATTTCACCCCTATCGGGGTGATTCATACGAAAAGTAGCGTGGCTGACTTTTCCAAGACCATTTTTGCTTGACTATATTTCGGGAGAAAAAGAACGAACAGGAAGGCGCACCGTTGCGACCGCGTGCCACATTCAATGCCCGCTTTCAGGCGTTTGCCGAGCGGTTCATCCGAAGTATTCCTTGCGATAGGCTGCCAACGTGTTGCACATGAGCATGGTGATGGTCATGGGGCCCACACCGCCCGGCACGGGGGTGATGTAGGAACACTGGGGAGCCACGGCATCGAAGTCCACATCGCCCTGCAGGCGGAAGCCTTTGGGCCTGGTGGCATCGGGCACACGGGTGGTGCCCACATCGATCACCACGGCACCGGGCTTCACCATGTCGGCCGTGACGAATGCGGGACGGCCGATGGCGGCAATGAGGATGTCGGCCGTGCGGCATTCCTCGCGAAGCGTGGCACTGTGGCTGTGGCACACGGTGACGGTGGCATCGCCCCACTGCTTCTGCATCATGAGCTGCGCCATGGGCTTGCCCACGATGTTGGAACGGCCGATCACCACGCACTTGCGTCCGCTGGTGGGGATGTGGTAGCGTCGGAGAAGCTCGATGATGCCGCGCGGAGTGGCTGAAACGAAGGTGGGGAGACCGATGGAGAGGCGTCCCACATTGATGGGGTGGAACCCGTCGACGTCCTTGCGGTAGTCAATGGCTTCGGTCACCTTCTGCTCGTCGATGTGTGCCGGAAGGGGCAGCTGCACGATAAATCCGTCGACACTTTCGTCGTGGTTCAGACGGTCGATGCAAGCGAGGAGTTCGGCCTCGGTCACGTTCTCTTCGAAACGGATGAGCGACGACTGGAATCCGCACACCTCGCAAGCCTTCACCTTGTTGCGCACATAGGTTTCGCTGCCGCCATCGTGTCCGACCAGCACCGCCGCCAAGTGCGGACGCCGTCCGCCCGAGGCCACGATGGATTCCACTTCCCGGGCTATTTCCTGCTTGATGGTGGCCGCGGTGGCCTTTCCGTCAATGATTTGCATAAGTATGTTTTGAGTAAATGAGGTAATGACAAATGCCAACGGGTCAACAGGGCAGGCCGCATTGCCGCCTCCACGGAGGAGATCGGTGAAAATGCCAGTCGCACTGTTAACCCGTCAGCGGTGAGTTTGGTCGCGTTGAAGTGGGCATTCCCCTTACATCTTGGGCATGCCGGGAGCCTTGGGCATCTTGGGCATATGAGCCATCATCTTGCCCATTTTCGAGCCGGTGACCATCTTCATCATCTTGCGTGTCTGGTCGAACTGCTTCACCAGGCGGTTCACCTCCTGGATGGTGGTGCCTGAGCCTTTGGCAATGCGCTGCTTGCGGCTCTGGTTGAGGATTTCGGGATGTTCGCGCTCCTTGGGGGTCATGGAGAGGATGATGGCCTCGATGCCCTTGAAGGCATTGTCGTCAATCTCCACGTCCTTCAGGGCCTTGCCCACACCGGGAATCATGGAAGCGAGCTCCTTGAGGTTACCCATCTTCTTGATCTGCTGGATCTGTGCCAGGAAGTCATTGAAGTCGAACTGGTTCTTCTGAATCTTGCGCTGGAGCTTGAGGGCCTCCTTCTCGTCGAACTGTTCCTGTGCACGCTCCACCAGGCTGACGATGTCGCCCATGCCGAGGATGCGGTCGGCCATACGGGCGGGGTGGAACACGTCAAGGGCTTCCATCTTCTCGCCCGTTCCGACGAACATGATGGGCTTGTCGACCACCGTGCGGATGGAGAGTGCGGCACCACCGCGGGTGTCGCCGTCGAGCTTGGTGAGCACCACGCCGTCGTAGTCCAAACGTTCGTTGAACTCCTTGGCCGTGTTCACTGCATCCTGACCGGTCATGGCATCCACCACAAAGAGTGTGTCGTCGGGGGTGATGGCATCCTTGATGGCAGCGATCTCCTTCATCAGTTCCTCATCCACGGCCAGACGGCCGGCGGTGTCGACAATCACCGTGTCGTAGCCCTTGGCACGGGCTTCCTGCACGCCTTCGCGGGCAATCTTCACGGGATCCTTCTCCTCCAGATTCATGTAGATGGGCACTTCGATCTGCTCGGCCAGCACACGCAGCTGCTCGACGGCGGCGGGACGGTAAACGTCGCAGGCCACAAGCAGCGGCTTGCGTGCCTTCTTCGTCTTGAGCAGGAAGGCCAGCTTGCCGGAGAGGGTGGTTTTACCGGCACCGTTCAAACCGGCCATGAGGATGACCGACGGACGGCTCGCGAGCTTCAGTTCCTGGGCATGGCCGCCCATCAGCTCGGCCAGTTCATCGTGAACAATCTTCACCATCAGCTGTCCGGGCTTCACGCTGGTCAGCACATTCTGGCCGAGGGCTTTCTGCTTCACTCTGTCGGTGAACGACTTGGCCACCTTGTAGTTGACGTCGGCATCGAGCAGCGCACGACGCACGTCCTTGAGGGTTTCGGCCACATTGATTTCGGTGATTCGGCCTTCACCCTTGAGTATTTTGAAAGACCGTTCGAGTCTTTCGCTCAAATTTTCAAACATGTTTGGGGTATTCTTTACAATTTGGGTGCAAAGTTAGTGCAAGGCAACTGAAGAACAAAATTTAAGTCTGCAAGACTTTCATTTTTTCTTCCTTCTCCAGGGCTGAAAAGTGGAAAAGAGCTGTGCAAGGGCCGCACCGCCCCATGGCAGAAAGTGCATTTGACAGGGCAAAATCAAGCTTCCGGCATGAAATAAATGTCCGAAAAGTTGAAAGCCAACGTAAAATGCCGTAACTTCGCAAGCAAATGCGGCTACCCGCATCCGGCAGCTCCGGCCACGAGGCATGGCCTGAGGGCGACGAACGCCATGAATCAACATCACATCTAACAAATAACTTTATGCGAAAACTTTCACTCCTGCTTCTTGCACTCTGCAGCGTCCTTTGGGCCGCAGCTCAGAGCAAGATGCCCGATTTCTCCACGGAAGACGCCCCCATGTGGTACTCCGTGCAGTTCAAAACGGGCAACAACTACCTTTCCGATGTGGGCAACGGCAGCCCGATGGTGACGAAGGCTTCGGCCAGCTCCACCGCCGAGCAGTTCCAGTTCATCGGCACCGCCACATCGTGCATCATGAAGAGCAAGGCCGGACGCTATGTGGCCTACAACGGCTCGCGCTTCACCACGACCACCTCGAAGGCCGGGGCCGAGGAACTCTCCATCGTGAAGGGTTCGGCCAACAACTATTTCGAAATCCACCGCACGGCCAGTCCTGAAAAAGGACTCAACCAGTGGGGCGGCACATCGGCCGGTGTGCAGCTGGGCGAATGGGCGGCCATGGACAACAACAACCAGCTCTTCTTCAACGCCCTGAGCGTGAAGTGGCCCACCATGGCGGCTTCAGCCGATGCCGAGGATGCGGCCTACTACTTCATCAAGTTCAACCGTCCGGCCCGCTACATGGCCGAGAGCACCAACGGCACCGACAACTGCATCCGCCTCTATGCCGCCGACCCTTCCGACACGCAACTGTGGAAACTGGTGGGCACGAAGGACAACTTCCAGTTTCTCAACAAGGCCGGCCACTACATCGTGGTGAGCTCGGAAGGCATCTCGACCACCGAAGGCGGCAACAACCCCAATCCGCTCCGTGCATCCGACGAGGAGCAGGACGGCGGATTCTCGCTGGTGGAAAGCACGAACACGGCCAACGGATCTGGCTTTGAGATCGTGGCCAACAAAAAGTCGGGCAACCAGTATGTCAACATGTGGGGAAGCCCCGTGGAAGGCAACACGCTCGGCTTCTGGCAAGCCGGCGACCAGAACAACGTGGTGAGCTTTGTCAGCCCCGACGACATCACCTACACCGAGTTCAAGACGGAAGGCATTGCCTCCTACGTGCCCGAGCACAGCCTCACCCTGTGGTACGACGAACCGGCCACGACGGCCAAGCTCTACAGCGGCGGACAGGGCTATTCGAACTGGATGGAGTACTCCCTGCCCATCGGCAACGGCCAGTTTGGCGCAAGCCTCTTCGGCGGCGTGCTGAAGGATGAAATCCAGATCAACGAGAAGACGCTCTGGTCGGGCACACCGGCCAAGTCGCCCTCGGGCGGCAGCGGCTACGGAAAGTATGAAAACTTCGGCAGCGTGTATGCCGAGGAAATCGGCACCGAGTTTGGCATGACGGCAGCCAAGGCCGTGAAGAACTATGTGCGCGAACTCGACCTCACCACAGCCACCGGTCAGGTGCAGTTCTCGTCGCCCGACGAGGAGACGGCCTACACCCGCCAGTACATCGCGTCCTATCCCGCGCAAGTGGTGGCTGCCCGCTACACGGCCAATGCCGACGGCAAGATCAACCTGCGTTTCTCCATGCAGAGCGGTGCCGCACTCAATGTGGGCACGGCTTACGGCGAGGACGGCGGCTCCTTCGGCGGAAAGCTGCAGACGGTGAGCTACCAGGCCGGATTCAAGGTGGTGAACAAGGGCGGCACCCTCACTTCCACCGACAACGGCATTGAAGTGCGCGATGCCGACGAGGTGCTTCTGCTCATTGCCGGAGGCACCGACTTCGATGCCTATGCCAAGACCTACGTGTCGGCCACGGCCCAGCTTGCCCAGAACATCCAGGCCCGTCTGAACGATGCCGCACAGAAGGGATGGGATGCCCTCTATGCCGAGCATGTGAGCGACTTCAAGCACTATTTCGACCGCCTCGACTTCCAGCTCGAGGGCACGAAGAACGAGGTGCCCACCAACAAGCTTATCGACACTTATGCCAAGGGCAACGGGGCCGATGCGCTGATGCTCGAGCAGCTCTACTTCGCCTATGGCCGCTATCTCGAGATATCCTCCTCGCGTGGCGTGGACCTTCCCTCCAACCTGCAAGGCATCTGGAGCAACATGGTGCAGCCCGCCTGGAATGCCGACATCCACTCCAACATCAACGTGCAGATGAACTACTGGCCCGCCGAGCCCACCAACCTCAGCGAGATGCATCTGCCCTTCCTCAACTACATCTGGAACGAGGCTGAGAACCACGACGAATGGAAGCAGTGGGCCAAGAACAGCGGACAGAGCCGCGGCTGGACCTGCTACACCGAAAACAACATCTTCGGCGGCGTGAGCTCCTTCATGACCAACTACGTGATAGCCAACGCATGGTATGCCTCACACCTCTGGCAGCACTATCGCTACACACTCGACCGCGACTATCTGAAGCGCGTGTTCCCGGCCATGCTTTCCGCCTCGCAGTTCTGGATGGACCGCCTGAAGCTGGCCTCCGATGGCACCTATGAAGCTCCCAACGAGTGGTCGCCCGAGCACGGGCCCGGAGCCGAGAACGGTGTGGCCCATGCCCAGCAGCTCGTTTACGACCTGTTCGACAACACACTCAAGGCCATCGATGTGCTCGGCGAGGATGCAGAGGTGAGCCAGGCCGACCTGACGAAACTGCAGACCCGCTTCGAAAAGCTTGACAACGGACTCCACACCGAAACCTACACGGGCAACTGGGGCACCGACCGCATCAAAGCCAACACGCCCATCCTGCGTGAGTGGAAGTACAGTCCCTACACGGCCACGACTGAGGGTGTGAACCACCGCCACATGTCGCACCTCATGTGCCTCTATCCCTTCAGCCAGGTGCATCCGGGCACGGCCCTCTTCAACGCTGCGGTCAATTCGCTCAAGCTCCGTGGCGACGGTGCCACCGGATGGTCCATGGGATGGAAGATCAACCTCTGGGCACGTGCCCTCGATGGCGACCATGCCCGCACCATCCTCAACAATGCGTTGGCCCACAGCAACGGCGGTGCCGGCGTGTTCTACAACCTCTTCGACGCGCACGCCCCCTTCCAGATCGACGGAAACTTCGGTGCCTGCGCAGGCATGGCCGAAATGATCATGCAGAGCAATGCCGACACCATCCGCATCCTGCCGGCTCTGCCGACGGCATGGACGGCGGGCCACATGAACGGCATGAAGGCTGTGAAGAACTTCACGGTGAGCACCTCCTGGAAGAACGGCAAGGCCACCCGCATCACCATCGTCAACAATGCCGGAGAGACCATCCCCGTGCTCTACAGCCATCTGGCCGAGGCCAAGACCTATGTGGACGACAAGGATGCCGACCTGACAGTGGATGCCAACGGCGTGGCCACCCTGAGCGGCAAGGCCGGCACGACTTATGTGTTTGACTTCGACGGAACGTATGTGCCCACGGGCATTCAGCAGGCCTCAGCCGCAAGCATCTCCTTCGATGTGAACGGACGCACACTCACCGTGAAGGGCATGGATGCCAAGCAGATGCGCGTTTATACCACCGACGGACGCTTGGTGCAGCAGTCTGCCACTTCCTCCGTGCGCGTGTCGCGCCATGCCGGTCATGCCTTCATTGTGGAGGCCGAGGATGCTGCAGGACATGCCTTCCGCCAGAAGGTGGTGCTGAAATAACAAGCCGAACACAGACCTCAAGCTGTTTCACCAAGTGGAATGGCCAAATGTGAAAAACGGAAAGCGGTTGACTGGGATTCGATTCCCGGTCAACCGCTTTCCTGCATTTTGCGATGAAGCCGCGTGACACGATCGGCTCTCCGATTATCCGGCAAGCAGTGCTTCCGGCCTTTCAGTTCGGCCGTGTTATTGCTGGCTGGAGATAATCTGTTGGATTTCGTCTTCGCTCTTTCCGAGCATGGCAGCAATGTCAGCAAGCGTTTTGCCGCTTTCCATCAGGCTGCTAATCATGGTGTAGAGCATTGCTCCTTGCTCCTTAAGCTGAGCTCCTTGCTCCTTAAGCTGAGCTCCTTGCTCCT
>DAIRWG010000074.1:0-6594 GCA_036802405.1 Alloprevotella sp. | reverse complement strand
AGCTCCTTGCTCCTTAAGCTGAGCTCCTTGCTCCTTAAGCTGAGCTCCTTGCTCCTTAAGCTGAGCTCCTTGCTCCATGATTCTTGCATCCTGCTCCTTGATCTTTTCGTCACGCTCATGGATGGCTGAGTCTCTGCTTCCGAGTTCTTTGAAGTATTCGTCCTCAATGTTCATCTGATAGCGCACCTTGGGATCAGAGGCCGCTTTTTTCAGTCGGCGCACCACGTATTCCATGTCTTCGTCTCCTTCCATGATTTGGTCGTCAATCATAATCATCATTTTGCTGTCGGCAGTGTGTTCTTGGTTGAAAATGCTCAGCACTTGCTCAAGGCGGTTGTTCATCTGGCCCCTCAGCAATGGTATCTGCACGATGATGCTGTCGTGCTGCAGGCTTTCCACAAACTTGTCGGGCATGCCTTGGGTCACCTCCTTGTTCTCGTAGTTGTAGGCTTGGTGGCGTACGTAGACAACGGGGTCCTTGATATGGCCCACCCGATGGCCGAGCAAATAGACGGCCACCATGGGCATGGCAAATTTCCCGTTCTCTTCCTTCAGCATGTTCTCCTCGTTGTTGTACTGGAGCGCCAGATAGCGGCGGAAGCGCAGCGTTTCGGTGGGCAGCCACGTTTTCTGCAGTTCGATGAGCGTGAGCTGGGACAGTCCGTTCTCATCCTCCACTTCAGCAGAGAAGTCGATGCGAAACATGGAGATGGCTCGTTTGCGCATGAAGGCAGAGTATTCGTGACGGCGCATTTTCACGTTGCGCACCTTCTTCTTGAGCAGGGCCGAGAGAATAGTGCGGGCAATGCGTTCATCCTCCATGAGGTATTTGAACACGGCATCGTAGAGTGGGTTGGCAACGTATATGGGCATATGGCAAGAAATGTTTCTGTAACTACTGTTTCGCTGGCCATCAGCGGTGGATGCTGCAAATATACGACATACCTGGTTAATTACCAAACGAGGGGGATGCAAATCCCCCTCATCGTGTGTATGCTGCTTTGGTTGGCGGCTTTGTTGTAAAAAAGCGTCGGCGGCTTTCCCACTGTTCAGAAGTGCCACTTCACATCGATGCCGAAGTGGCGCGGCTGGCAGTACTGCGCAAAGCGCTGCTGCATGCTGTCGAAGGCAAAAGCGGCGTAGCGCGCGGCGGTGAGGTTGCGGCCCCAGGCTTCAAGGCTCACGTTTCCGGCCAGTTCCACGCCGAGGCGTGCCCCGAGCGTGGCATAAAAGTCCTGGCTGAAGGTGTTGGCCTCGTTCCACATCACGCTGCCGGCTCCCCGCACATCGCCCCCCACGCTGAAGGCCCGCACGAAGCGGCCGCGCAAGGGCTGGCGGAAATCGGCGGCCACGGAGAAAGTGTGTTCCGGCACAAAGGGCACCCGATGGCCCGTGTAGTCGACCGTTTCGCCCGTTGCCGACGAAGTGCCGAGGTCGTAGTTGGTGAAGGTGGCCCGCGTGTAGCCGTAGGTGGCATTCAGGTTGAGCCTCTCGCCCAGCAGCACCGAGCGCACGGCGGCCTCCGCCCCCACACTGCGGCTGCGTCCGGCATTCACCATCACACGGCCCAGTCCGCTCTCGGCAAAGCGTGCCAGCTGCTGGTCGCGCGTCTTCATGTAGAAGGCCGAGAGATCCACCTGCAGCGTTTTTCCTGCCAGGTTGTGGTGGATGCCGGCCTCGTAGCTCCAGGTGTATTCAGGCTTGTAGTGCAGGGCGTGCACATCGGGCGCGGCAGTCATCTGCTTGTCGAGCACCGCGCCCATGGCTTGCAGAATCTGCTGCTTGCGCTCATCGGGCATCGGCAAGCGGCTGATCATGGCCGTGCTGTAGTCCTTCACCCCCTGCATCATGGCATTGCGCAGCACCGACTGGCTGAGGTCGGAATACGACTGGATGTTGTAGCCCCCCGAGCGGTAGCCTTTGGCCACACTCACGTAGATGTTGCCGATGCCCTCGGGCAGTGCATAGTTCAAGCTTCCCTTCGGCAGCACCTGCCAGGAATCGTTGTGCAGTCGGCCGCTGAAGGATGCATCTGCTTCCAGGTCGGTGTCGAACCGCATGGTTGGCCCCATCGCCATGGCGAAGTGGTAGGGCACGGCCGACGAGGGGGAATGCAGGCGCAGACGGCGCGTGTCGTAGTCCACACGCACGCCGAGCGTGAGCGAAAGGCCCGGGGTGAAAAGGTCGTTGATGGTGCTCTGGTGATAGACGGCCACATTGCCCGAAGGCGTTTCCAGCCGGGCATTGAAGGGGAGCTGCGTGCCGGTGAAGGCCACACTGATCGAAGGCGAAGTGGGCATCACGGCCGCAAGCTGGCGGTTGAGCATGTCGATGCCGTCGGCATAGAACGTGACGGGACACATGGTGCGCAGATACTGGTACATGCCGAAGAAACCCGTGCTCCACTGCCAACGGCGATGGCCGACAGGACTCTTGAGGGCTATTTCCTCCGTCAGGGTGTTCATGAACTGGCGCTGCTCGAGCGAGAAGATGTCGGCCGACGTGAAGTCCTGGTCCATGAAGAGACGGTCGCGCAGGTGCTGCCACGACGTGATGGAGGTGAGTGTCACGCGGGGCAAGCGGTGTTCCACGCCCAATCCCGTGTGGAACATCTGGCGGCGGTAGGCGCTCGCACGGTTTTGCGCCAGCACCTCGCCTCCGGCAAGGGGAGAAAGCTGACCGCCGGACACACTGCCCTGGTGGTAGTAGGGGCAGGCATCCTCGTCGCTGTATTCATAGGAAGCCGTCCAGTCGAGTTTCACCACCTGCGAGGGACGCCAGGTCCATCGCAAACGCCCGCCCGCGGCATCCGAACCATCCTGCTTGCGATGGCCGTAAGCATTGCGGAAGAATCCGTTCTGCCCGTCATAGTAGGCATTCACGCTCAACCCCATGTCGGCAGCGGGATGTACATAGGTGGTGAGGGAAGCCCGCCGCCCACCGCTGCGCGAGGTCCACCCGGCCGACAGGTCGGTGCCGTGGTGCGTGAGCGGGTCGGCCGTAAACACACGGATCAGTCCGCCCATCGTGTTGCGTCCGTAGAGCGTGCCCTGCGGCCCGCGCAGCACATCCACGCGTTCCACACCGTTGAAGGAAAAGTCGTAGGAAGTCTTGTCCACATAAGGCACATTGTCCACATAGAGTCCCACGGCCGGCGTGTTGATGCGCGAGCCGATGCCCCGGATGTAGCAAGCCGAGGTGAGGCGGCTGCCATAGTCGGGCATATACACGTTGGGGGCATAGGCCGAAAGGCCTTTCAGGGCATCCACCCGGCGGTGTTCGAGCTGCGGCTGGCTGAAGAGCGAAACGCTCAGCGCCTGCCGGCGCAGTTGGGTCGTTTCCTTGGGTGATGCCACCACCACGGCTTCTTCGATGTCGAAATTCTTGATCGTGTCGGGCAGCACCGGCTGTTCGCCAACGGGAACCGCCGAGAGGAGTAGGGGAAGGAATAGCATGGTTTCTTTTCTTCGTTTTTGTTTTCGGGGTGCAAAGTTACGCTTTTCCCTCCCCGCCCGGAATCCTTATTTATGAGGAGAAAGCCCCCAAAGGCAAGAAACGGATGCCCGTCGGCTCAAGAACGCCCGTCCGCCGTGATTTCCGCCAAGTAGTCGTAGTGGTCGCCTTCGGCCACCATCTCGGCCCGCATGCCGCAAGCGGCGGCAATGGCTTGCAGGCGGGGGAAGTCAACGTAAAGCCAGTCGAACCGTTCGCCCCGGCAGGTGCCGTAGGTCATGAGGTAGTCCACTTCGCCGTAGTATCCGTCGGCATCGTCCCACTGCAGCTGTCCGTTGTCGTCCTCAAACACGTAGCGCAGGTCGGACGAGTCGGCCAGTATGCGTCCCCCTTCGGCCAGCAGCTCGCGGCAGCGGTGCAGCAGAGCGGGCAGGCCGGAGAGCGTGCCGGCCATGCCGAGGCCGTTCATGAGCAGGAGCACCGTGTCGAACCGGCGGCCGAAATCATCGGCAAAGAAGTCGGCGCAGCGGGCATCATGCGCCCCGCGCTCCGTGCGCACCTGCGTGGAGAGGGGCGAAATGTCGATCGACGTGACCTGCAGGCCGCGTGCCTCCAGGGCCAACGTGTGGCAGCCGGCTCCGGCACCCACGTCGAGCACATGCCCCCGGCAGCGGCGGAGGGCTTCAAGCTCGATGCGGGGCATGGATGCCTCGGTGCGGAAGAGGGTGGCGACGGGCATTTCATCGTCGTCGAACATGTAGGACGTCACCATCAGCGGGCGACGCGCCTGTCCGTGGGCGGCATAGTCGGCAATGGCCTGCCCCATCGGATCGTGGTCGGGAGTGAGTGTCATGCTGCAAAAGTAGCACAAAAAAGCAGAATCTTGTGGCCAATGCCGGGAAATACCTGCGGCTTCGGGCTGCATCCCAACTATTTTGCCTAAATTTGCCCTTGAAAAACCTTTAACACAACATTTCTCCCTTTACAACAAGCATGAAGAAAAGAACTTTTCGCGCCAAATGGCTCGCCATGGCGGCAGGCCTCCTGCTGAGCATGGGCACAGCTTGGGCTGACATCAATCCGAAACCCTTCGTGGTGCCCGAACTCACCCAGTGGACCGGAGCCGAAGGCACCACCGCCCTGTCGGGACGCATCATCGTGAAGAGCAAGAAAGCCGCGGCCGTGGCCGACGCGCTGGCTGCCGACTACCAGGAGCTGCTTCACCGCAACGGCCTCGCAGTGACGGCTGCGGGCAAGGTGCAGGCAGGCGACGTGGTGCTCAGCCTCAAGAGCGACAAGCGCCTCGGCACCGAGGGCTACACCCTGCGCATCGGCCAGACCATCGAACTGACCGCTGCCACGGAGCAGGGCCTCTTCTGGGGCACACGCACCCTGCTGCAGCTGCTCGAGCAGCACACCGACGGACAGCTGCCCAAGGGCACGACCACCGATGTGCCGCAGTTCAAGGTGCGCGGATTCATGATCGACTGCGGCCGCAAGTACATCCCCATCAGCTACCTCAACGACCTGGCCAAGATTATGGCCTACTACAAGATGAACGCCCTGCAGGTGCACCTCAACGACAACGGCTTCCGCCAGTTCTTCGGCGGCGACTGGAGCAAGACGCCTGCTGCCTTCCGCCTGGAGAGCGACTACTTCCCCGGCCTCACGGCCAAGGACGGGTCCTACACGAAGCAGGAATTCATTGACTTCCAGAAACTGGCCGAGAAGAACCACGTGGAGGTGATTCCCGAAATCGATGCCCCGGCCCACGTGCTGGCCTTCACGCACTACCGTCCCGAACTGGGTTCGCAGAAGTACGGCATGGACCATTTCGACCTCTTCAACCCGGCCGTCTACACCTTCATGGACTCCCTCTACCACGAGTATCTCTCCGGCCCCAACCCCGTGTTCCGCGGTCGCCGCATGCACATCGGCACCGACGAATACTCAAATGCCGACAAGGAGGTGGTGGAGAAGTTCCGCTCCTTCACCGACCACTACATCCGCGAGGCTGAGAAGTACGGCAAGCAGGCCATGGTGTGGGGCGCACTCACCCATGCCAACGGCACCACGCCGGTGAAGTCGAAAAACGTGGTGATGAACTGCTGGTACAACGGCTATGCCGATCCCGCCGAAATGAAGAAGCAGGGCTACCAGCTCGTGAGCATCCCCGACGGACTGACCTACATCGTGCCCGCTGCAGGCTACTACTACGACTATCTCAACACCCACTACCTCTACGACTCCTGGACTCCCAACCAGATCGGCAACGTGACCTTTGAGGAGAACGATCCCGCCGTGCTGGGTGGCATGTTTGCCGTGTGGAACGACCACTTCGGCAACGGCATCTCCACCAAGGACGTGCACGACCGCACATACCCTGCCCTGCAGACGCTGGCCGTGAAGTTCTGGACCGGATCGAAGAAGCAGCTGCCCTTTGCCGACTTCGACAAGCAGCGCCTCACGCTGAGCGAGGCTCCAGGCGTAAACGAATCGGGCAACCTGTGCCGCGCGCTCAATGTGCCCTACGGCTCCGCTGTGACCTTCGACATGAAGGAAGTGAAGCCCGGTGTCCAACAGCAGGTGGAGGAAGTGGGCTACGGCTATTCCGTGAGCTTCGACATCACTCCCGCACAGGAGGCCAAAGGCACGGAACTGTTCCGTTCGGAGAATGCCGTGTTCTACCTTTCCGACCCGCGTGAAGGCAAGCTCGGATTCGAACGCGACGGCTATCTCAACACCTTCAACTACCGTCTTGAGCCGGGCAAGCAGGTGAAGCTCACCATCGAGGGCGACAACCGCGCCACCCGTCTGCTCGTCAACGGCGAGGTGAAGGAAACGCTTGACGCACTGCCCCTCTATGTGATGCGCGACCAGGACCGTGCCCACTTCCAGAAGCAGGGCGCATCGCCCTTCGAAGCGGTGGTGTACCGCCCCACGGAGAAGCTCAACTACCAGCGCACGCTGGTGTTCCCGCTCCGTCAGGCCGGACAGTTCAAGAGCCAGGTCATCAACCTCAAGGTGACGCAGAAGTAAGCCCCTTCGGAGTCAACCGCTCCAAACAGAAATGAATGCAAATCCCGCCACTCACAAGCACGGCAAGTGAGTGACGGGATTTTTTTCGGGTCTACTTTTCGA
>DAIRWG010000073.1:0-13592 GCA_036802405.1 Alloprevotella sp. | reverse complement strand
CAGCCGCCAACCTTTTCGGTCCCCCAATTAGTACCCCAACGGCGAACACAAGTCCCGGAGTTGTTGAAATTCTTAAGGGACTAATTTCGACACCACCGGCATGCCGAAAAAAAAGTCCTTCGTGACGGGGAAAAGGACAAATGACAGAAGAATTACGTATGACACTCTTCATGAAGCATGACAATTCCGAGCAACCAAGTGACAGCGTGACAGCAACTGTGCAACCAACTGAGTTCTAGAGCATTACCGCACGTTCATCACAACGTTCAGCCACAAAAATGACAGAGTGACGGCAAAAATTGTAATTGCACTGTATAGAGAGAAGCCAAACACCGTAGCGTAGCACTGTACACACATCATGGCGCAATTGAAACTACACCACGAATCCCCTCTCTACCCCATCGTTTCACGTCCACAGTCGGCTAAACGTAAAAGGAAAAGCATCACGGGCCACGGAATCACTCATCCATATGAATACCTGCAGGAACCATATAAAACGGGATTTAGGAAGGCATTTCTTGCCTCAATTGCTATATTCATACGGCATGCAGAGGGAGGATTTACAGTACCGTGGTAGTGTTTTTACGGTACCGTGGTAGTGTTTTTACGGCACCGCGGTAGTGTTTTTACGGTACCGCGGTAGTGTTTTTACGGCACCGCGGTAGAATTTGAAAAGGCTTGGGGCTTATGTGCACCGCGGCACCGTCGCACGAAAGTGGCCAAGCGATGCGGAATCTGCTACAAAGCCTCGCAGCCCTATGCATCCTTTTGGAGCAAAAAGAATCGTGCTGCAAAGCCGAAAGAAGCCTTGCAGCACGGTCGCGTGTACTACTTTCCGAAAAGTAGACACCATAAAAACTTACTATCTCTCCTTAATAACGAATCCATGATAGAATATAAGAATTCTACTACTTTCTACAGTTTACGCTCCACCACGAAATCAATGTAGTTCTTCAAAGCTTCGCGCACCTCGTTGTTGTGCCATTTCGCGAGCATTTCCACCGCTTCATCGTGCAGCTGCAGCATGCGTTTCTCGGCATATTCGATGCCCCCATGCCCGATGGTGTAAGCCACAAGCTGACGGATGTCGTCGGCCGAAGCGTCCCCCGACTTCACCTTTCTGGCCCACTCGCGCACTTCCTCGCGATCGGTCGTGTTGACCGCATAAATGGCAGGAAGCGTGAGTTTGCCCTCCAGCATGTCGTTGCCCGTCGGTTTGCCGATGTCGGCACTCGGATAATAGTCGAAAATGTCATCGCGAATCTGAAAACATTCGCCGATGATCTCGCCAAACTTGCGGGCACGCTGCACATACTCCTCAGAACCACCGGCCGAAATGGCACCCAGTTCCGCACAGGCTGCAAAGAGGGCAGCCGTTTTGTGATGAATGATGTGGAAGTAAGCCTCCTCCGTGATGGCTTCGCGACGGATGTTGGCCAGCTGCGAAATCTCGCCTTCGGAGAGCGTACCGCCCAGCCGTGCAATGATTTTCACAATGTCCACATGACCCGTTTCGGCAGCCTTGAGCAGTGAAGCCGACAGCAGGTAGTCGCCCACGAGCACCGCCACCTTGTTGTCGTAAACGGCATTCACCGAACGCTGTCCGCGGCGCTCACCGCTCTCGTCCACCACATCATCGTGAACGAGCGATGCCGTGTGCAGCAGCTCCAGGGTGACCGCCGAGCGCAGTGAGTTGTCGTTCACCACCCCCAGTTCCTTGGCCATGAGCAGCACCAGAATGGGGCGCATCATCTTGCCTTGCCGCGCACGCACGTAGTTCAAGGCCTGACCCAGGAAATCGTCCTCGTGGGCCAGTGCCGCATCAAACAGTACTCGATAGGAAGCCAGCTCCTGTTCCACAGGACGGCGCATTGCAGATAATTTGTCCATAACTACGTGTTTTCGACTTGCAAAAATACGAAATACTTGCCTATTTACGGGGGATTTTCCGTAATTTTGTAACCAAGCATTCATCATGCGAATCCTCCGATTCGCCGAAAACTCCATCCCCACATGAAAACCCTCTATCTGCTCGATGCCTATGCACTCATATTCCGAGCCTACTACGCGTTGATCCGTTCGCCGCGCATCAACTCGAAAGGGCAGAACACTTCCGCCATCTACGGATTTGTCAACACGCTTGAAATGCTGCTCAACGAGGAGCACCCCGACTACATCGGCATAGCCTTCGACCCTCCCGGCGGCACTTTCCGCCACGAAGCCTACCCCGAATACAAAGCCCAGCGCGAGGCCACGCCCGAGGACATCCGCAAGGCTGTGCCCATCATCAAGCAGGTGATCGAGGCCTACCGCATCCCCATACTCGAAGTGCCGGGCTACGAGGCCGACGACGTGATCGGCACCTTGGCCCTGCGCGGAGCCGAAGCCGGACTCGAGGTGCACATGGTCACGCCCGACAAGGACTATGCGCAACTCGTGCGCCCCCATGTGTTCATGCACCGGCCCGGCAACGGCGCGAAAGGGTTTGAGAAAATGGGCCCCGAGGAAGTGTGTGCCAAATACGGCATCGCCTCCACCAGCCAGGTGATCGACCTGCTCGGCCTCATGGGCGACACGGCCGACAACGTGCCCGGCTGCCCAGGCGTGGGCGAGAAAACGGCCGTGAAACTCATCACCCAGTTTGGCTCCATCGACCAGATGCTCAATCGAACCAACGAACTCAAGGGTGCACTCAAGAAGAAGGTGGAGGAAAACGTGGAGCAGATCCGCTTCTCGAAATTCCTCGTCACCATCAAAACCGACGTGCCTCTCCCACTCGACCTCGAGGCACTGGCCCGAAGCGAAGCCGACACCGATCGGCTCCGCACGCTCTTCGAGGATCTGGAGTTTCGCAACTTCATCAAGCGGCTCGATGGCGGACAGGAAAAAGAGTTAACAAAAGCCAACGCGCAGCCTTCTCTCTTCGACGCAGAGCTTGGCGACTTGCCGACAGGAATAAAAGAAACGAGCCACAAAGTGCTCGCCGATGTACCACACGACTATCATCTCATTGAGAATGAAGCGGATGCAGAAGCACTCCGTGATTTTCTTTTGACATCGCACACCGTTGCCGTTGACACCGAAACCACCTCTTTGGACCCCATCACGGCCCAACTCGTCGGAATGAGCTTTGCCGTGAAAGGCGACCGTGCCTGGTATGTGGCCGTTCCACGTGAAACCGAGGCTGCCCGGCGCATGGTGCAGATTTTCCGTCCCGTTTACGAAAGTGCGACAATACTAAAAGTGGGACAAAACCTGAAATACGACCTCACGGTGCTGGCCAACTACGGCATCGAGCTGCACGCCCCGATGTTCGACACCATGCTCGCACACTACGTGGTGCAGCCCGAGCTGCGCCACAACATGGACTACCTGGCAGAAATCTACTTGAACTACCACACCATCCACATTGAGGAACTCATCGGCCCCAAAGGACGAAGCCAGAAGAACATGGCCGACCTCGCCCCCTCCGCCATCTGCGACTATGCCTGCGAGGATGCCCACGTGACGCTTCGCCTGCTCGAACCGCTGCGCAAGGAAATGGAGGAGAACGGCGTGACCCGCGTGTTTGAGGAAGTGGAAATGCCCCTCATGCCCGTGCTGGCACGCATGGAGCGCAACGGGGTGCGGCTCGACACCGAAGCTCTCTCCGAAACGGGTCGCCACTTCACGGAGCGCATGGAGCAGACCGAAAAGGAGATTTACGAACTCGCCGGCCACCCCTTCACCATCAATTCGCCGAAGCAGGTGGGCGAAGTGCTCTTCGACGAACTGAAGCTCAACCCGAAAGCCAAGAAAACGAAAACGGGCCAGTACTCCACCGGCGAGGAAGTGCTGGAGGCACTCAAGGAGAAGCATCCGATCGTGCAGAAGATCCTCGACTACCGTGCACTGAAGAAACTCCTGAGCACCTACATCGATGCCCTGCCGAAACTCATCAACCCGCACACGGGCCACCTGCACACCTCGTTCAACCAGGCCGTGACGGCCACGGGCCGGCTCTCCTCCTCCAACCCCAACTTGCAGAACATTCCCGTGAGGGGCGACGACGGCCGCGAGATTCGCAAGGCCTTCGTGCCCGAACCGGGCTGCACCTTCTTCTCGGCCGACTACTCGCAGATCGAGCTGCGCATCATGGCACACCTGAGCCAGGACGAGCACCTGGTGCAGGACTTCCGCGAAGGGCGCGACATCCATGCCGCCACGGCCGCCCGCGTGTTTCACAAGCCGATTGACGAGGTCACGCGCGACGAACGCCGAAAGGCGAAAACAGCCAATTTCGGCATCATCTACGGCATTTCGGCCTTCGGCCTGGCTGAGCGGATGGAGGTGAGCCGGAGCGAGGCCAAAGAGCTGATTGACAACTATTTCTCCACCTATCCTGCCGTGAAGACCTACATGCTGCAAAGCGTGGAAGCAGCCCGCGAGAAGGGCTATATCGAGACGGCCTGGGGCCGCCGCCGCTACCTGCCCGACATCCATTCGCACAACGCCGTGGTGAGGGGATATGCCGAGCGAAACGCCGTGAATGCACCCATCCAGGGCACTGCGGCCGACATCATCAAGGTGGCCATGATCCGCATCGACGAGCGCTTCCGCAAGGAAGGCATCCGCTCGAAAATGATCCTGCAGGTGCACGACGAACTGAACTTCTCGGTGCTGCCCGAAGAGCTGGACCGAGTGCGCCACATCGTAATCGAGGAAATGGAGCGAGCCTACCCCATGCGGGTGCCGCTCCTGGCCGACTGCGATGAAGGAAGCAACTGGTTGGAGGCACACTGACACAGGCAGAAAGGGCTCTCAGCATGCATGCTGAGAGCCCTTTCTTCGCTTCCGACAGCTTGTATTCAAGCTTTGGGAACATTCAGAAATAGTTGACCACATAGTGCTGGCGCTGCAGCTCGGGACGGTAGCAGATCACGCCGAAGTCGCGCAGGTCGAATGCCACCACGCACTGCGGCAAGGTGAGCAGATGGGCCCATGCAGCCCGACGGGCTGCCGTCGAGGCTATGTCGTGAAGCACGAGCATGCCTCCCTGCGCCAAGCGCGCCAGCCACGGCGCAGCCTTGTCCGTCCAGTCGCCTTGGGCATAAAGCATGTCGAAGGCATAAAGCATTTCGAACGATGGGGGACACGACTCGTCGGGCCCCACGTAGCGCGTGTGGCAACTGCCCGCCTTGAGCCAGGCGCATGCTGCACTTTCGGGGCCAACGCCCGAAAGCAGGCACACCGTGGGACGCTGGAAATTGGCCAGCCGAAGTAGCAGCTTCAAGTCCTTCAGTCTCAATGGGGTACTGTGGGATGGATGCTGCGCAGCAAGGGGTGCGTAGGCATAGAAAATGCCTTTCTCGTACACCACATCGCGCACAAATCCGAAGGCAAAGGGGGAATGGATGCCGTAGCCGCAACGATGGCGGAAGCGCACCATCCAATACCACAGGCGCGAAGGGAGAGAAAAAGGCATGTCAAAGAAACAAGAATGTGAAATAATCGGGAAAATACTATCGGGAAAAAGAGGGCGGAAGGCTCGCGCACGGCAAGGCCTCGACCGCACGGCGGCATTCTCATCCCAACCACAGCATCACGATGAGCTGGGCCACGATGACGCGCAGGAACATGCAGAGCGGATAGACCGTGGCGTAGGCCACCGAAGCCTTGTCGCCCTGCGTGGTGTCGTTCACATAGTCGAGGGCAATGGGGTTGGCCATGGCACCGCACAGCATGCCGGCAGTGGAGGCATAGCTCTTCTTGCCCACCACGACAGCCACCACACTCATCAGCATGACGGGCAGGATGGTGAGGGCCAGTCCCACCCCGATCCACCACAGGGCGGCGGGCTGCATCACGGTGGCCACGAAGTCCTTGCCCGCATCCAGGCCGAGGCAGGCCAGATAGGTGGAAAGGCCGAGCGAACGGAGCATGAGGTTGGCGCTGGTGGTGGTGTAGGCCAGCATGTGGAAGCGTGGCCCGTAGGCACCGATGAGGATGCCCATCACGATGGGGCCGCCGGCCAAGCCGAGCTTCACGGGATAGCTCATGCCGGGAATGAAGAAGGGGATGGAACCGAGCACCAGTCCCATGACGATACCGATGAAGATGGTCACCGTGTTGGGCTCGTCGAGGCGTTTCACCACGTTGCCCATTTCCTGTGCCACCTTCTTGATGCTTTCGGCCTCGCCCACCACCGTCACGCGGTCGCCCAGTCGGAGGATGAGGTCGGGCGTGGCCACGAGCTGGATGCCCGAACGCTGCACACGGCTCACATTCACGCCGTAGCGGTTGCGCAGCTGCAGCGAACCGAGGTGGCGTCCGTTGATTTCGGAACGGGTGATGAGGATGCGTTGCGAAATGAGGTTGGAGTCGAGCGCGTTCCAGTCCACGTCGTTGCGGTTCCAATTGGTCTCGTCGCGCTGACCGAAGTAGATGGTGAGGTGCGTCACCTCGCACTTCTTGGTGATGACCAGGATGCGGTCGCCCTCCTTGAGGGTGGTCTGCGCATTGGGCAGGATGACCTTGCCGTCGCGCCAGAGGCGCGACACCACAAACTTCGATTCGTCCATGCCGCTGATTTCGCCCAAGGTGTGGCCGAACACGGCGGGGTTGCACACCTTGAAGGAGATGATGAAGGGCGCGTTGGCCTCGCTGTCCTCATTGGCACGCTCGTGGCGTGCCAGCCATCCCTTCACGAGAATGAGGGCCAGAATCACGCCCACCATGCCGAGCGGATAGGTCACGGCACAGCTCAGTGCGGCCCCCGAGGCCGGTTGGCCGAGCTGCTTGAGCGTTTGCTGCGCGGCACCGAGGGCCGGTGTGTTGGTGGTGGCACCGCAAAGCACCCCCATCATGTCCTGCAGGGGCAGAATGCCGGCCCACCCCACGCCAAGGGCCATGAGCGTGCCGATCAGCACCACACCGATGGCCAGGAGGTTGAGCTTCGTGCCGCCTTCGCGAAAGGCGCTCATGAAGCCCGGGCCCACCTGCAGGCCGAGTGTGAACACAAAGAGAATGAGGCCGAAGCTTTCGGCATAGCCCAGCATCTGCGAATCGAGCTGCAGCCCGAGTGCTCCGGCCAGAATGCCGAAGAAGAACACGTAGGTCACGCCCAAGCTGATGCCTCGGAACTTGACCTTGCCCAAAGCCTGTCCGGCAGCACAAACGAGGCAAATGATGATGACGGCCTGAATGGCCGAAGGGGTGAGGAGGGTTTCGGTTAACCAATCCATGATGCGTCGGTGAAGAGTAAAGAAAGAGTGTGTAGCGAAAGCGGCAAGCGGTTGCCCATTTGCCGCTATTGCGGAGTTTACGGAGCAAAGTTAGGACATGCCGCTGAAATAGGGAAAAGAAACACCCCTTTTCTTGCGAAAAAGCCTCCCGGCAGCATGCTGTCGGGAGGCTTTTTCGCAAGAAATCAGACGAGTGGGCGGATAAGTCGCGATTGCTGACGGACATCCATAACGGATGTGATGCACCACTTCTCCGCTTGCTTTCGGGCGTGCTCGTCCACTCAGAAGGCTACCCAAGCTCTCATCTCGGGCCGCCGCCGAAGCCGCCGGGAGGGGGCCCCATGGGCCGACCGCCGGGCATGCCGCCGGGGCCACGCATGTCGGGAGGACCCGGGCGCTCGCCGTCGCGGCTGTCCTTGCTCTTGGAAGAGCCGGAGAAGATGTTGAGCTTGTAGATGAAGTGAACCATGAAGTAGGAGTTGATGGCATTGCTCCAGCTGTCGCTACGCTGCGTGGCAGTGAGCGAACGGCTCACGTTGCTCTGCTGGTGCAGGATGTCGTAGAACTGGATGCTGATGGTGGCCGCCTTTCCCTTGAGGAACGACTGGGCTATCTGCGCATTCCAGATCAGCTCGTTGGTGTTCATCGAAGCATCGGAATAGCCGCGGCGTGAGGTCATGCGGATGTCGGTGGAAAAGCTCAGGCCGAAGTCGAGGTTGACATTGGCATTGGCGCCGTAGGCAAAGTTCCACGTGTCCATGTTGGCATTCTCCTGCACCGAAGCACGGGCGTGCTGGTAGTTGAGGCGTCCGAGCAGGCCGAAGTCGAACCACGTGAAGCGGTAGGTCATGTTGAGGTTCTCGTCGAAGGCCCAAGTGCGGGTGGTGTTCTTCTGCGAGGAAGCGGCCGCCTGGTCGAAAATGCTGCTGTAGAAGTTGTAGCTGCGGTCGTTGCCGGTGGTGCCGGTGGTGGAGAGCAGGCTGTAGGCATTGGCCGCGGGGGCGGAGGAGCGCTGCGAAGTGTAGCGGCTCACGTAGCCCACGGCATTGTCGTAGCTCACGTTCGTGAAGGTGCTGATGTTGAAGAGCTTCTGCTTGCCGAGCGCGGTGTTGAACATAAACATGCCTCGGGCGTTCCAGTTTCCGTTGATGTTGTCGGGGCGCACATAGCGCACACCGGTGGCCTCGTCGTAGACCATGCGGTTGCTGATCGAGTTGCTCGTTTGCGAGAAGTCGATGCCCGTCATCACGCCCTGCTGGCGCGTGGCGTTGTAGCCGTGGTAGTGTATGCGCAGGTTGTTGTTCCACGAAGGCTTCAGCCCCGGGTTACCCATCGAGATGTTGAGCGGGTTGGAATCGTCAACCACGGCCAGGAGGTCGGTCATCGAAGGCTGCGAGGAGGAACCGCGGTAGCGGATGTCGAGCATGTTGGTGCGCGAGAAGCGGTAGCGGAAGCGCATCTGCGGCGACACCTTGAACACCTTGCGCGTGATGAGCGTGTCGATGTTCTGCCCCGGGCGGTTGTAGGCCATGCGGGTGCGCTCGGGATTGAAGTCCACGCCCACGTTGAAGTTCACGTTCTGCGTGTTGTAGCGCACGCCGAGGGTGGCCGTGTGGTCGTAGTACTTGTAGGTGGCATATTGCGAGTTGATGCTGTCGCGCACATAGTTGAGCACCCCGTCGAGGGTGGGCAGCGAACCGATGGCGGGATAGTTGTCGGCATCGCCGTAGGCGGCAAACTGCCCGTTCCACATCGAGGCGTAAGGCTCGTAGGCCAGCGAGTCGAGGTTGTAGCGCGAGCGGTTGGAGTCGGAGTACTTGTAGCTGAACTGGTAGCGCACTTCGGCAAACCAGTTCTTGGCAATCGGCTCCACGTAGCCCACGCGGGCCGAATAGTTCCAGTTCTTCGACGGACTGGTGCTGTACTGGTTGAGGAAACTCGGAGTGCGTCCGCTGGTGGGGTTGTACTGGATGTTCGACACGGAGAAGGAGTTGGACTCCGACTTCGTGTAGCCGCCGTTCAGGCGGAGCGAGAGGTTGCGTCCGTTCGAGCCGAGGCGGCGCACCACGTTGAGCGAGCCGTTCACGTTGTGGCTGTGGCTGTCGCCCATCGACAGGCGGCTGTTGGTGTTGACCATCATGGCATAGAGCTGCGGGTTGCGCTCAGCCACGTTTTGGGCAAAGATGCTGTCGAGCGGCGAGAAGATGTTGTCCACGGAGTAAGGGTCGTCGTTGAACGTGGCCGACTTCGACTGCCCGTGGTTGCGGCTCTCGGAGTAGCTGTAGGAGGGCCGGAAGGTGAGGTTGGTCATCGAGTCGGGGTTCCACTCCAGGCGGAATGACGTGTTGACGTTGGTACTCTTGCTCACATTGTGGCTCCAGGAGTTGGAGAAGGAGGAGCTGGCACCTGAGGTGAGGAACGTTTCGGAGTTGGAGGTGGAGAGGGCATCGGAGTTGGAGTGCCTGTAGCGCACGTTGCCGCCCAGTTCGAGGCGTCCGGCCTCGCGTTTCTGCTTGCCGTTCTCCCAGGAGAAGTCGAGTCCGGCATTCTTCGAAGCCACCAGACCCGATCCGCCTCCGCCGAATCCGCGCGGGCCGCCGAAGCCCTGGTCGTTGGTGTTGTTGGCCGAACCGAAAGCCGTGATGCGGCTGCGGTCGGTGAAGCGGGTGGCAAAGAAGCGGCCCGAATAGCGGTCGTGGTTGCCATAGGCCAGGTCGGCATTGGTCACCCACGACTCGTTGAGCTGGCGCTTGGTGGCAATGTCGAGCACGGTGGTTTCCTCACCGTCGTCGATGCCCGTCTGCTCGGTGTAGTCGCTCTTCTTGTCGTAGGCCTTGATCTTGCTCACCAGCTCGGTGGGAAGGTTCTTCATGGCCGTCTTGGTGTCGCCCTTGAAGAAGTCCTTGCCGTTGACGAGAAATTCCGACACCGTCTTGCCGTTCCACTTGATGGTGCCGTCGTCGCCCACTTCCACGCCGGGAAGCTGCTTCACGAGGCTCTCGAGGGTGGAACCTTCGGGCACGCGGTAGGCGGCAGCGTTGAACATGGTGGTGTCGCCCTTCTGCTCCACCCTTGAGGCCGTGACCGACACTGTGGCCGTGCCGAGCACATTGTCGGTGCTCTTCATCAGCAGCGTGCCGAGGTCGACGGAGTCGGCCTCTTCGGTCAGCTCTACGGGAGCGGTGAGGGGCGTGCAGCCCACATAGGTCACCTTCACGATGTACTTGCCCGCCGCTTTCGGGCGGAGGGTGAACACGCCCGATTCATCGGTGCTTGAAGCCATCACGGCCGTGCTGTCGGAGCGCAGCAGCGCCACGGAAGCGAACTCCACCGGATTCTTCGTTTTCTGCTCCTGCACACGCCCGCCGACCACGTAGCCTTGAGCCAAGGCGGCCACGCTCGATGCCAGCATGCACAGGGATAGAAGCAATTTGCGTTTCATTCGTTTGGGGATGTTATTTGTGTGTTTGTTTTTGTGATAATCGGTAATTTTTGGGGGAGCGTGACCACCGCATCGGAGCCTCGCCGGTGCTTGTGTCACACGATGTTAGGACGCGGCTCGGTGGGCGATGGTTTAACCCCACTCTCCCATTTCGCCCGTGCAATCGACCAATTCACCTTTTTTAAAGACGAAAGAATCGGGCCGCTGTTGCATGGGAAGGGGGAAAAGCGTAATTTTGCTATGCCGACCGTTTCCTCCTCCGCATGCATCATGCCAGCCGGGGGAGAAGCGGGGCATGGCACTACGAACCAATTTCCCTGAAAGCCATGATCAAGTTAGCCCATACCATCCGCCGCATCGAAATCAGCAGCCTGTGGAGCGGCCACAAGCACATTGTGTGGAACCTTCAGCCCGACGTGAACGTGCTGAGCGGCAAGAACGGTGCCGGCAAGAGCACCATTCTCAACAAGCTCATACAGCACCTGCGCACGCTCCCCACCACGGGGGAAATCACGGGCAACACGCGGCTCGGCGTGAAGGTGGAGTTCGACCCGGCCGACGCCACCAGCATCCGCTACGACGTGCTCCGCAGCTTCGACCGCAAGATCCTGGCGGCCGAACCCATCGGCGGGCTCAACGATGCGCGCATCGTGACGGAGCTGGACTGGCAGCTCTACCTGGTGCAGCGCCGCTACCTCGACTACCAGGTGAACGTGGGCAACCGCATGATTGCCCTGCTCACCAGCGGCGACCCGCAGGCCCGCGAGAAGGCCACGCAGGCGGCCAACCTCAAGACGCGGTTTCTCGACATGGTCGACGGGCTCTTCTCCGAAACGGGCAAACGCATCGACCGCACGAGCAACGAGCTGCAGTTTCTGCAGTATGACGAGAAGCTCTCGCCCTACCTCCTCTCGAGCGGCGAGAAGCAGATGCTGCTCATCCTCCTCACCGTGCTCACCGAGGACCAGCAGCCCTATGCCCTCTTCATGGACGAGCCGGAGGCCAGCCTGCACTTCGAATGGCAGAAAAGCCTCATCGGCATGGTGCGCGAGCTGAACCCCAACGCGCAGGTGCTGCTCACCACCCACTCGCCGGCGCTCATCATGGACGGGTGGGAAGATGCCGTGACGGAAGTGAGCGAAATCACCGTTTAGGAGCGCACCCCCGCCCCACTCCACCCTTACACCTTCCAACCCTCCTCCCAATGCTTCTGCTCATTGCGCCATGAAACGTTTGACCCAAAACCTCAATTCGGCCTACATCGAGGCCATGAACCGTCTCGGCGGGCGCCATGCCCGCGAAAAGATCGTGGCCTACGTGGAGAGCTACGACGACGTGTTCTTCTGGAGCAGCCTGCTCCGCCCGCTCGAAACGCCCGACCACTACTTCGAAGTGATGCTGCCCTCGCGCACCACCCTGTGCAAGGGCAAGAAAACGGCCCTGGCCAACGAGCTGGGACCACGGCTGGGCCGCTGCATGATTGCCTGCGTGGATGCCGACTACGACTACCTCATGCAGGGCGCCACGCCCACATCGAAAACGGTGTGTGAAAACCCCTACGTGTTTCACACCTACGTCTACGCCATCGAGAATTTCCAGTGCTTCGCCCCGGCGCTGCACAACGTGTGTGTGATGGTGACGCTCAACGATGCGCGGCTCTTCGACTTCGAGGAGTTCATGCGGCAGTATTCGCTCGCCATCTGGCCCCTGCTGGTGTGGAACGTGTGGTGCTACCGCTACGGACACTACAAGCAGTTTTCGATGCTTGACTTCTACCACGTGGTGCAGCTCAACGAGTTCAACTTCTACCACCCCGAACTGACCATCGAGCACCTGCGCCACCTGGTCAACTCGAAGGTGGCACGCCTGCAGCGCCAGTTTCCCGAAGGACGCACCACCTACAAGCCGCTGCGCGAGGAACTGCTGCGCCTGGGCCTCACGCCCGAAACGGCCTACCTCTTCATGCGCGGGCACGACCTATTCGACGGCATCGTGTCGCCCCTCCTTGCCAGTGTGTGCGAAATGCTGCGCCGCCACCGCGAACACGAGATCCGCCGCCTGGCCGAGCACAACGTGCAGATGCAAAACGAGCTGTCGGCCTACCAGAACGCCACGGCCTCCATCGAAGAGATGCTGCGCAAGCACACGCTCTATGCCGACTGCCCCCTCTACCGCCGCGTGCAGGACGACGTGCGCCAGCTGCTCCGCCGCATCGAGCAGGAGCCCGACTCGCTGCCCGCTCCTGCCGTGCCCGAACTGCGGCCCGAATTATCCGCATCATCCCCATCCGAAACGCCCCATGACTCTTCCTCCCTCCCCTCCCGCGAAATCCAACCCCACGACCACGCTCCACATCCGTCACATGGTGTGCCCCCGATGCATCATGGTGGTGACCGACATCCTGAAGCGCCACGGGCTGACGCCGCTGAGCGTCAGTCTGGGCACGGCCACGCTGCCCGCCCCGCCCGGCAGCGAGGCGAAGGCAGCCATCGCCGCCGACCTTCACGCGGTGGGCTTTGAGCTGGCGGAGGATGCGGCGCAGCAAACGGTGCTGGCCGTCAAGGAGTGTGTGCTGCAGGCAGTGAGGCAGCCGCAGGGGCAGCCGCTGCAGCTGTCGGAGCTGCTCTCGCGCAAGCTGGGGCAGGACTACGCCACCCTCTCGCGCATCTTCTCGGCCACCGAGGGCCGCACCATCGAGAGCTTTGCCATCGGCCAGCGCATTGCCCGGGCCGAGGAGCTGCTCACGACGGAGGGGATGAGCGTGAAGGAAACGGCCTTCATGCTGGGCTATTCGAGCGTGGCGCACTTCTCGCGCCAGTTCAAGCAGCTCACCGGCACCACGCCCACGCAGTTCAAGCTCACCCCCACGGCCCGCCGCCGCGGACTCGACGAGGTGTGAGGGCAACACATTTCCCCCATGACGGCCT
>DAIRWG010000072.1:0-13622 GCA_036802405.1 Alloprevotella sp. | reverse complement strand
GTACCGTAATTACACTACCACGGTGCCGTAAAAATTCTACCGCGGTGGTGTAAAAGCTTCGAAAGGGCGGTGAAGAAAGGCCGGGGAGTGTCGACAGATGGTTGGCAGATGACAGATGACAGCAAAAAACGTGATTGCAGTGTATATATACGCGCGTGCGCGCGCGAGGAAGAAATTTCGGTACAGAAAGGGAAGTCCGTACCGAAATGTCCGCCTCAGTCGAGGATGTATTCGCTCCAATCGGTGAGGCGCATGTCGCCCTTGCGGCGATAGGTGTCGTGCATGGCAAAGGCGGCGGGCAGGATGTGGTGCGTGTGGCCTCCCCCGGGTGCAGCCAGCCGGAGGTATTCGCGCAGCAGGGGACGGTAGTCGGGATGGGCTATGGCAATGAGGGCCTCGGCACGCTCGGCGGCACACTTGTTGCGCAGGTCGGCCACACCGTATTCGGTGACGATGGCATCGACATAGTGCTCCGTGTGGTCGATGTGCGAACAGAATGGCACAATGCTGCTGATGCGCCCGTCCTTGGCCGTGGAGGCACAGGTGAAGGAGGCTAGCATGGCATTGCAGGTGAAGTCGCACGAACCGCCCACGCCGTTCATCATGTGTGTGCCGCCCACCTTGGTGGAATTGACATGGCCGTAGATGTCGACCTCCAAGGCCGTGTTGATCGAGCAGATGCCCAAGCGGGCAATGATTTCGGGACAGTTGGAAATTTCGGACGGACGGAGGAGCAGGCGGCCGCGGTAGTCGTTCATGTGGGCATACATGTCCTGCAGATGTTCCGGGCTCAGCGTCAGCGCACCGGTGGAAGCCGAAAGCACGCGGCCCTCGGCCACGAGGCGCATGGGTTCTTCCTGCAGCACCTCGGTGTAGAGGCTGAAGTTGGGCACCTCGGCCGAACGGGCCAATGCGCCCACCACGGCATTGGCCGCACTGCCCACGCCGCTTTGCAGGATGAGCTTGTCGCGCAGGATGTAGCCGTGGCGCATGTTCCACACCAGGAAATCGGCCATGTGGCGGCCCATCTGGTCGGTGATGCCGGTGGGCCGGCCCATGCCGCGGGCCTCATCGGGCAAATGGGTGCAGACGATGCCGCGCACCTGCTCGGGCGACACTTCGATGTAGGGCAGTCCGATGATTTCGATGGGATGGGTGATGCGCACGGGGGCCCGAAACCACGGGTCCTCGATCTCGTAGATGTCGTGCATGCCGATGATGCGGGTGGAATGCCAGGTGTTGAGCTCGACGAACACGCCCTTCTGCGCCAAGCGGCAGATGGTGGGGGCAATGCCGATGCCCGCGGTGAGGTAGATGCGCAGGCGGCCGCGCACCTCCTGCACGTCGACGGCTTCGATGATGCCGAATGTGATGGGGCCCGTGATGCCTTGCCGCAGGTGGGAGGCATTGTCGGAAAGGTTGAGGTCGGTGTAGCGCACCTCGCCGGCATTGTAGGCACGGCGCATGTCGGCATTGACACTGAAGGGCAGACGGCGGTCGACGGCCCGGGCCGCAGCCAGCTCGCCATCGCAGCTGGAGCCGATGGAGGCCCCTGTCACGATGTTCACCTGGAACGCCCGTCCCTGTTCGTGCTCCCGGCGCGCCTTGGCGGCCAAGGCGGGCGGTATGACCTTGGGGGATCCGGCCGGGCCGAATCCGCCCACGGCGATGTAGTCGCCATGACTGATCTGTTCGGCGGCCTGTGCGGCGGTGATTTCGGGTATCGTCATAGAGGGGAATGGGTGATGTCTAGTTATTGTTGGGTGGCAAGGAAATGCATATCTACCACATATCTGGGGCAAAAGTAGGCTTTATGCAGTATATTCCCAAATATATTCAATGGTTTTGCCAGATATGCACAAAATATCCACCGTGCGGGCGGCACACTGCGGACGTGGGGCGTTGTCATGGTTTGACGCTTTTCCGAAGAAAGCGTGAGAGGCACCCAAAAATATTTCAACAAACGCAACACCGTTTCGCATAAAAACACTACTTTTGTCATGCGTACCGCACAAATTGTATTTTTTCTTTGACAAGGACGTTACCGGAAAATACTGCACCATTTGCTACCTTGACATCCAACTTCTCAGACAGGAGAAAGCCGATGCCGTGAATGACTTGTAGAACTCCTCCGATATAGCTCCCATTTCACCTCCAAACGATTGCACACGATGAACAAGCATTTGCTTCTTTCGATCCTCACGGCATCGGCCTTCGCCACCACGGCCCATGCCGGCCCCATTTCCTTCAAGGCTGCGCAGCAGAAAGCCGCGGCCTTCTGGCAAACCACCTTTGGCACGCCCCACCGGCTCAAGGCTGCAGCCGCCACGGGGAAGGCACAACCCTACTACATCTTCAACGACGAGGAACACGGGTTTGTGGTCGTGGCCGGCGACGACGCCGTGCCCGCCGTGCTGGCCTACTCTGCGCAAGGGCATCTCAGCACCGACTCCATCCCGACAGGACTGAAGGCTTTGCTTGCTTCGTACGCCCGACAGATCAGACTTCTGCAGCAGGGCTATGCCCATGCGCTGGCCGAAGGGGCAGAGGATTTCCATGGCAGCAAGCAGCTGAACACGGCCCTTTGGGGCCAAACGGGCTACTACGCCCAAAGCACGCCCCTGAGGGCTCCCACCGGATGTGTGGCCACGGCATTGGCCATCATCATGAAGTATCACGGCCATCCCACCCAGCCGCAGGGGCGCACCATCTACTACAGCGACTACGGGAGCAGATATGTGAAGGTGGACTTTGCACAGTCGCACTACGACTTCGACAGCATGCCCATGGAGAAGAAATCCGGCAGCGCTTCGGCCGACTTCAAGGGGGTGGCCAAACTGATGTCGGACATCGGCGCAGCCGTCGGGATGACTTACACGGCGACCGAGAGTTCGGCCATCAACGGCAACATCGCTCCCGCCCTGCAGAGCTATTTCTCCTATTCGCCCGAAACGCAGCTGCGCTCGGCTTCCTACTATTCGAACGAGGAATGGCTGGCCATGGTGCGCGAGGAAATCGACAACGGCTGCCCGGTGTTCTACACCGGCGACGAGAAGGGCGGATCGCATGCCTACGTGGTGGACGGCTACAAGGACCGCCTCTTCTCCATCAACTGGGGATGGGACGGGCAGTACAACGGATACTACGCCATCGGCAGCCTCATCGCCGACGGGGAGCAAACGAAGTATAACGAGAATGCCGCCGCGCTCTTCCACCTTCGGCCGATGACCGAAAAGCGGGCCAATGCCACGATCGAAACGGAAGAAGCGGGCACACTGGCCGACCGGGCTGCCGCTCTCGACGGGACGCTGGTCGACACGCTGGTGGTGAAGGGACCGCTCAACATGAACGACCTCAACAGCCTGAAGCGCATCAGTGCCCTGCACGTGGATGCCAGCGACAGCCGCATCGTCACATTCAACAACTACTACGAGGAAAACACCATCTTCGACATGGCGTTCTACGGCTACCGGAAAGTGTGGACACTGATCTGCCCGCGCGATGTGACCAGCGTGGGGCGCGATGCCTTCCGCGCCAGCGAGGACCTCTCCACCGTGGTGCTGCCATCGGGGGTGACAAGCATTGCCGACAAGGCCTTTGGCGGCTGCTCACGGCTGCTCGACCTCACCGTGCTCTCGCCCACCCCTCCGGCTTTGGGCAGCAACGTGTTCGACTCCTGCCCCTGCCCCTCGCAAGGCACGCTCCATGTGCCGCACGGAAGCCGTTCGGCCTATCTGAAAGCGACGGGATGGAAGGCTTTCCGCAAGATTGTGGAGGATGCCGACGAAGGCGTCTACACGGCCATCCATGAAGTGCCGGATGCAGGAAAGGGCGGGCCAGATGTACGGCTCGACGGACAGACGCTCCATGTGCTGACGGCTGGCCCCGTGGCCATCTATTCTGCCTCGGGCCGCCGCGTGTCGGTCGCCCATGAAGTCGATCTGCCGCAGGGCGTTTATGTGGTGAACACGGCTGAAGGCACCACGAAGGTGCTTGTGCCTTGATGTTCCTTCCCCCAAATACACATGAAACGGCCGCCTTGCGCCCCGCAAGCCATTCGGACTTGGGCGTAAGGCGGCCGTTGTGCATTTTTTTGTTCCGCACAGCTTATGTCTGTTCGGCATTCTCGCCTTCGGCCAGGAGTGAAGGCGGCAGTTCGGACGAGGGCGTAAGACCTTTCTTCTTCCACCCCTCCAGCTGGCTCACGATGTTGCCGCGGCCGGTGGCGAGCTGCTTCTGCGCATCGTCGTAGGTGCGCTGCAGCTGCTGGAGGCCGTTGCCGATCTTCACGAAGTTCTGCGCGAAGGTGCAGAACTTCTTGTAAAGCCTCTCGGCCGAGGTGTAGATGTCCTGCACCGAACGGCTCTGCAGCTCGCTCTGCCAGAGGTTGTAGGCCAGCTGCAGGGCCATGAGCAGGTTGGTGGGATTGATGAGGATGACGTGCTGCGCATAGGCATCGGTGGGCAGCAGGGGATCGGCCGTGACGGCAGCCACATAGGCTCCCTCGCCGGGAATGAACATGAGCACGTAGCCGATGTTGCCTTCCACCACCTTGTCGTAGTTCTTGGCGGAAAGCTCCTTCACGTGCTGGCGCACGCTGCGCACATGCTCCTTGAGCTGCTGGTCCTGCTCGGCGGGGTCGTCGGAGGCCACATAGCGCGTGAAAGCGGTGAGCGACACCTTGGAGTCGACCACCACGTTGCGTCCGGCGGGCAGATGCACCACCACATCGGGAATGAGGCTGCGGCCTTCGTCGTCCTTCGTGCGCGCCTGCACTTCAAAGTCGCGTCCCTCGGTCAGGCCCGAAGCCTCGAGCAGGTTGGCCAGCACCGTTTCGCCCCAGTTGCCCTGCAGCTTCGAGTTGCCGCGCAGGGCCTTGGCCAGGTCCTCGGCCTCGCGTCCGAGCGAGGTGGTCTGTTCGGAGAGGCGCTTGAGGTAGTCGTCGAGCGTGGCGTGCTTGTCGACAAACTGCGTGCGGAACGTCTGGATGTCCTTGTCGAGCGGACGGAGCAGCGACTCCAGGGCATTCAGATGCTGGGTGCGCAGGGCATCGCCCTGGGTGCGCACCATCTCGGCCGACACCGACTTGAACTCCATGCGCAATGCCTGTGCCTGCTGCTGCATGGCCTCCTCGGCGTGCTTGCGTTCGGAGGCGAGCAGCGCGCGTGCCTCGGCGGCACTCACGCGGGCTGCCTGCGCATCGGCCTCGGCGCGGCGCTGCTGCTGCTGGGCCTCGGCAAGTGCCTGCTGCGCCTGTTGCTGCTGCACGGCCAGCGCTGCCTGCTGGTGCTGCTGTGCCTGCAAGCGTCCGAAGGCGAATCCGGCCCCGAAGGCCACTGCGACAAAGAGAAGGATGAGAATGGTGGACATGAGTGTTTCGTTATATTTGTGAATGAGGAAACTGCATTGGACATGCAATGAAAGGCATTCCGGCAGTTGAAGAAACAAGGCAACGGATGGGTTTACATTATTCCTCTTTGTAGTCCCAATCCACCAAGGTTCTGGTGCTGGTGCTAAAGCTTATTCCTATCTTATACAGTTTTCTGCCATCGGCAGAATAAGGAATGAGGTAGCCTTGTTCGTCTATCTGCTTGAGGGCTATACTGGCAGGCTTGTTGATCTTTACTTCGAAAACAAAGATGGCATGAGGGGCGAACATTACGGCATCGGCCCTTCCACGGCAACTTTTCACTTGTGTCGAAACGGCCACATTCATCAGCGACAAAACAATATACAGGATCGTTTCATAATAGTACTCGCTCTTCTGCATATCTGCCAGAATGTCCTTTCCACCATCAGGATAGGGAATTGAAGCAAAATACGCTTTCATCTGCTCCATAGCCTTGCCGATGTTGCCCATTAGCAATGACTGATAGAACTGAGCTGCAAATCCAAGTGACTGCCCATCGGTTTTGGCAGTATACAATGGCAACAGATTTTCCATTAATCCGGCTCTCACTTCCTTGTTGGGGATGCCGAGATAATAGCCTTGGGTCAGCGGGTCAAACTTTTTGATGGTGAGATAACCGCTTTGGTACAGCAGGGGCAACGCATCCGTCATGCTGTCCGTGGGACGGTCGAACGACGAGGCAAAGGCAAAGATGTCATCCAAAGAGGTGACATCGGTGTCGAATCGCTTCATCTGATGAATCAAATAAGTGGAAGTGCCCGAGGCGTACCAATAGTTATCGATGTAGCCAGCCGCGAAACAACGCATCAGGCTGTAGGGATTGAACACATCTTCGCTTTCTCGGCTGAAATGGTATCCATCATAATTTTCCCTCAGCATCTCCAGCATTATTTCGAAAGGCACATGGTTTTTCTCCGCCAACAACGCAACGTCTTCCTTCAGTGCAGAAGCCAGTTCGTCCTTTGTAATGCCACAAATGGCAGAAAACTCCGGCTCCATGCTGATGTTGGTCACATTGTTGATGGTACTGAAAATGCTCAGCTGCGAGAACTTGGTGATGCCCGTGATGAATGCCATGCGAATATAGGCATCGTTTGACTTGATGGGAGCAAAGAACTCCTGCATGATGGTTCGCACGATGGACAATTGCGCTTCCACATGCAGCACATCAAGGAGTGGTGCGTCATATTCATCAATGATGATCACGACTTTCTTGCCCGTTTGCTTATAACTCTGCTTGATGATTTTTGAAAATCTGTCTCCTGGGGTATCAGCGGAATTGCCGATACCCAAAGCCTCTTCGTAGTCTTTCAACAGGTTGTCGAACTTCTGGGCCAAGTGATCGACGCTGCAATTCTTCAGAACCGACATGTCGAAATGAAGCACGGGATATGCCGTCCAGTCTTTCTCAAGATGTTCTACAGCCAATCCCTTGAAAAGTTGCCTTTGCCCTGCAAAATATGCATGAAGTGTGCTGCTCAACAAAGACTTGCCAAAACGGCGGGGACGCCCAAGAAACACATATTTGTATTTCTTGATCATACGGTGCATGAGGGCCGTCTTGTCCACATACACCATTCCTTGCTCTATGATGTCGCTGAAGGTCTGTACTCCAGCCGGATATATCCTGTCGTGTGCCATAGCTATGCCGTTGTTCATATGGTGCAAAGATAGTGCAAGGCGAAGGCAGAACGCCAAGTCTCGCTTGAGCGTTATGCTGAGCCGCAGCCTATCTTATGCAAAGATAGTGCAAGGCGAAGGCAGAACGCCAAGTCTCGCTTGAGCGTTATGCTGAGCCACAGCCTATCTCTTATGCAAAGATAGTGCAAGGCGAGCGTAAAAGAAAGGGAAGCACGTTTTTTCTTAAGGGCGAAACGTCACAGCACTCAAACCAATGCCCACACGACTCGTCATAAACTGCAATAATCTGCCTATGTGGGAAGCCGCCCTGAAGATTTTTTGTATTTTTGCCATTTCTGTAAGCGGAAATCGCACCAAACCGGACACTACCATCAATAACGGAAATAACACATGAAGAAAGCCATTTTATGCACACTATGTGCTTGCATACCAATTCTGAGCCATGCACAAGGCAACGGTTACCGGAGCAGAGGCTACAAAGGCGACGTGGCCTTGGGCCTGAATGTTGACTTCGGTTGTGAATCAGGCGGAGCCTGCCTGTTTACAACGCATGGATTCCAGCTCAACGAAACATGGTTCGTGGGCGGAGGCATCGGGTATGAGAACGAAATGTTTCCCCTCTACGTTGACGCCAAGGCCTACTTCAAGAAGAGAGAAATGAAGGTCAACCCATGGGCTGAAACCAAACTCGGCTTTGACATGTTCAACGGTGGATGCTACCTCAGCCCAAGCGTAGGCATAGCCCTCCCCCTGATGAAGGACTACGCCTTGACCGTAGCCCTGGCCTGGGGCATGAACACTTACTACGCGGAACACAACATCGGACTGAGAGTGGGATTCCAGTTTTAACGGATGGTGAAAGAAGGGGGACTAAATGGCATCTTGCCACAAAACACAACGCCAGTCTGCACTTTTCGTACAGACTGGCGTTTTTGCTAAGGTATTTCTTTTCTCAGAAACCTAAACGAAGGGCCAACGAAACATAGCCCATCCTACGGTCAACGCCTTCCAACAGCTTACTGTTGCTGTTTTCAGCAACATAATCGGAGTTGAATGTGTTGTAAAGCGGATGAATGTATTTCACCATAAGAGACATGGGTATACCAGCATCTGACCATAGGCCTAATCCGAAATCAGCATTGAAACCACTGTTCACACAATCTTTGCTATTTGTGAGAAAACCATGATATTTCAGTGCTACATCATAAGATGTTCCTACTTCCACCAGCAACCCACATCTATAGCGCAGACGCAAGCCAGCTACGGGCGAAACATAATGGATGCGTTGGTTATGCTCAGCAGTAACGATTTCATTTGACTTGTAATGGCAGCCAAGGTAAATGCCAAAAGGAGTTCCAGACTGATCATAGGACATATCCAACCCCAAACTGCAATCCCCCAGATGCTTCCAAGGCCATTTATAGCTGGTCTTATAAGGCATGTACATCTTCCCCATCATGTCATTGGAAGCATTCTTCACACTGACAGGAAACATGAAAGCCACCTTGGGGACAAGCCACATATATCTGCCTTCCTCATCTACCTCAAACATGGCTGCATTGATGGGGGTAAACACCGCATTGCAAAGGCCCGTCATGATGTAATTCGTGGAATATCCATTGATGTTGAACGTAACACGCCCTCTTGCGGAAGACGGCGAAGAAAATAGGAAAGAAAGAGCCAACAGGCTCCAACTCAAGATTTTTCTGATTGACATAAAACAAAAAGATTTTATTGTTTCCAAAAATGTGAGAGTTTTACCATAACATAAGCATTGCGACGCTTGTAGCCATCGAAAGGTGTCAGTCCCTCTGAGTTACGGTAATTCTGATCAAAGAAGTCGTAGAAGTCGTGCTGATATTGCACGGTGAGAATGGAGTGCCACGCAGGAATGGACAAGCCAAGCGAAGCCTTGGCAAAGAAGCCGTTGTTCAGTGCCTTCTTGCCCGCATCTTTCGCACCACTATAACCAAAAACATAGTCGTAGCCGCCGCCTAACTCAATGATTGGGCGCACATGTGACTGGAAATCGCCCAAACGAAGTGTCAGCGCCAAGGATGGCGAAACCATGTGACCGGCATACTTATTACCGTCGATTTTGCATCCTTTGTTGCGGTAGTCGAGATCGAGCGTCATTCCCACCACTTTCAAGGCGTTTGTCATGCGGTATTCGAGTCCTCCATACCAATCGCCCACCCCATCCCATGGTGCTCCAAAGTAGTTATTACGCGGCTTCATAGAGGGAGCACCATCAGGAACTGAACAATCTGGCACCGCTACCATCCAGTCGTACACTGGCATATATTTTATCCATTCATTGTATTTCTCATTTTCCACATTAGGAATGGCTGCAGCCATAATGCCCGTACCCAACGCGCCTAGCCAAAAGTTGCTGGCTCCGGCATGCAAACGTATCGAATGTTCATTCGTGCGAATCTGGGCACTTGACGATAGCAAGTTAAAAACCAAGAAGCTGGTTAGCAGAATTATTCTTTTCATTTTGTATTGTACGTTGAAGGTTTCCATTTTCATCAAACAAGTATTCCAAGCCACCTTTCCTTGCATATAACTGGAAATCTGGGCTTCTCCACCCTATACTATCGTATATTAGAGGAATGACTACCCTACCGCGGGGGTCTATAGCCCCAGCTTTACCACCGCGGCACACCAAAGCAAGTCCACCTCTGAAACTGGAGGCATTGTCATAACGATAATCTATGACCACCTGCCCATTTTCATTGATAAAACCATAGAGTCCCTTGCTGTTAATGCTACTAAGCAGACCATTGTTGAAAGGTTTCTGACATTGGGTTTCTGGCACCTTATTCACCTGAAGTACATTCAAGATTCGACGAGCGCCTTGCTTGGAACCAAGTTTTGCCAACCAAAACAGAGCCATGGATTCTCTGAGCGTCTTGCACATCGAAGCACAGCCCTGCTTCTTGAGCAACATGATGGCAAGCCAATAGGCACTACGATCATCTCCGGCTTCTTCAGCCGATTCCCGGAACATCCGAAAAGCCTTGGCATACTGCTTATCCTCATAGTATTTCAGCGCTGAAAGGAAATCAGTTACGCTATGATATTCCTGAATGCTGACAATCTTCTGATTTTGGATTTCCAGTAATTCATAGCAACTATATGGAGCGAATCCGATGCCCGACACGTTTTTGGGCACAATGGCATAAGTCACCTGTGCATCTTTAGAACCGAAACCTGGCTTAGTGACATACTTGTAGCGAATCTGAGCCAAGTCGACATTGAAACGCACTTTGATATTTTTGGAATTGTAAATCAAACCGATATAGGAAGTCAGTGAGAGGATACGATCGGGAAGAGCCTTTTCTCCTTCAATGTGTTCCTTCAGGTCATTGTATACAAAGCCTTCATCTTCTTGAAAGAGATTCTTCAAGCTGCTGACCACATCCACACGACTTGGATCATCAGCATAGCGCTGCAACTGCTCATAGTATTCCTCCACACAACGTTGCTCCATCGGAGTACTCTTTGCAGTAGAAAGGAATAGCCAACTCATGAGCCACAACACAAACCATCTATTCATCTTCATTTACTTGGAAATTAGAAATCAACCATCCTGAGTTAATACCTTCCTTGTCGTAGCTGCTCACTGTAAATGACAAGCCATGCGTGTTAAAATGAAATCGCAAGTTCTGCACGGAATGAATCTTCAGCCGACGTTCATGCACCAAAGCCAAAAACACACTCAGTTGATCCACTTGAATGCTACGTCCTTTATAACAAGCGATGTTGACAGCATCACGAGTGGTGGCAGCTGAAAGTGACATGAAGTTGAGTTCATGGTCGACTGGTGAAATTTTCAATCCGGCTACAGACTTCTGCGGATTCAGCGCCAACACCTTTCCTTCTGCTCCGCATAGCACCCATTTGAGCATACCTTCACCGGCCGATTCCAAGGAAAGAAGAAGTGTAACCTTTGTAGGCTTTCCTGCATAGTCGGCATTGCACTCCGCCTCAGCCAGCCAGGTGGAATCGTTGAAATGCAAGCGTGCCCGACGGCTGATGGCCTGAGCAATGAAACGGTCTGCATCGGCCTTTCGCTTCACATAGACATCGCGTTCAAAGAGAAGCATCAGGTTCTTCTGCTGCCAATCGGGCTTATTCTTGTCGAATAGAGACGTTTCGCCGTTGAAACGCTCCATAAACTCCTCAATCTGTTTCACATGATACTTGAAGTTTTCCAACTCTGGAGTTGTTTCCAACCCTTGCGCGAAGGTTGTCGCACACAACAGGAAGGAAACCACTACTGCATACAGACATTTCATAAGCATAGAATTGTTAGTCTGTTATTCTGTTGCATTCACTTTGACATCACCCAAAAGCACATCATAGCGTTTCTGTTCACCATTCTCAACCACCCGGATGTGTACACGTATGCTCTTCTTTGTGACATCTCTATACACTGTGATGCCATCATTCTTTGCAACGAATACTTGAGCGTAGGTGAGTACTGCTTCATAGCGTCCAGTGCCGACTTTCTGCAACGTACTCATGAACACAGCACTGCTTGAAGTCACCTTCACTTCATCATAACGAAGATCCTTCAAAGCATTAAGGTAAGTTTTCAGCAAACGAGAACGCACGCGCTTCGCATGGGTGCGCCGATTGATGGAAGAAACCTCCATCACAGGAGCCGAAATCGTATTCCCATCCAGATCGCGGCTCGCTTCGCCTCGGCCAATGAACAAGCGCAAGGCTTCGCGGATGTAGAAATCCTTCACATTGTTCTCATATTTCTTGGAAGAGATGAATGACAAGTCGCCATTGAATTCATTCACCCGCTGCATGGCATACTGTTTGACTTGCTCACGAGCATTGGAATCTATTTCACTCTGCGCCCAACAAATGCCCCATGGCACCACGGCCAGCAAAATAAGCAGGATGTATCGTTTCATATCAGTCTTTTTTTACATGTATTTCATGAATCACCAAACGAGAAATCTGTCCCATCGCACTTCTTTCTTCCTTGACTACCACAAAGTTGTTCAGATACTTGGAAGTCACCGCATGGCTCATGTAATCTTCGGCTGTTTCCACGCCCAAGATGGTGGTGTGGTCACTTCCTACGATCTGCACTTGGCTGTCGTCTGTGAACAAAGAGCGCAAGTCTTGTATACGTTGAATTCTCGTGGCAGGTGACACAGACTTATCTATCAGAGTCAGCAACTTGGAGCGAATCGTGCCATCGTCCACCACATCGCGGTGGGGGTTGTCAACGACCTTGCGCCCCTCTCCTCGTTTTTCCACCCTGTAAATAGGAGTTTGCACCCATCGTTTTCCTCCGTGCTCCAACCGCTGCGTACGGGAAAATTCCAACACGTTCGTGCGCACATTGGCAAAGAGGTCATTCCAATTAGGATTAGACGGCGCAGACTGAGTGTACTTGTCAAACTCATCAAGGAATCCGTTTGTAAAAAAACCTCCCGAAAGGGAATTGACCCATGAGTATTCCCCTTTTTGGCAACCAGAGGCAATGACAGCCCCCCTCATCTGAAAGAGTTTGCGCATCACTTCCGTGTCTGAAGAGGTCAGCACCGTCGGCCCTTGCGCCGAAATTGTGCCAAACTTGGCACCGATGCTCGCATAGTTGTTGCAGCAATCACCCATGACCAAAACAAAAGCAGCCCCTTTGTTCACCAAGAGGTTTTTCACATCCTCCAAAGGCACATAGTTTGAAGCATATCTTTCAGCCAAACACATTTGCGGGAATTCGGACACATCCTTCGGGTCGCGTCCGCCATGACCAAAGTAGCCAAAAAGCACTATGTCGTTGGAAGCACACTGGAAATTTTGGAGAACCTGCATGAGACGGCTTTTGCTACACATGCTCCCCACGTACACTTGTTTCGTGTAGGATTGTTCCATGCCCAAGCCAGAAGCCACATCAAGAGTAAACTCCATGAAATGATTGACATTAACCTGCACACCCTGACCTATTGCTTGATCATTCGTATCACCAAAAATAATGGTATGAATTCTCTGTCCGAAGGTAACCCCCGACATTAGGAGGCCAACAATCAGCAAACACAATCTGTATGTCATCTTGTTTTCACCTTAAATTGAGAAGCGTCGTCCACTCCGGAACCTGAGCAAGGAGCTGGAAGAATCTCATTATTTCACGTTCGTTGTAGTATTTCACCTTTTTGGTCGGCTTTCCGTCCACCACAATCAGCATTTCGCCCCCTGCAAAGGAAAATACAAGGTCGACTGTATGTTTCTTTTTACTGAAACTCATGGCTACTTCTGGCAAAAAGGGTACAGACGGATAATTGTTTCCCGTTAAGTAGCCTTTGCCATCGGATGTCAAGAATTGGAATATGCGCAACTTTTCCTTGCTCACCTTGCCTAAATTCTGCTCTACCTTAAAACCACCAATGCGTTTGTCGGAATCGGATAGTGGAACGTTGGAAAGTCGATAACAATGGGCAGACGTTGCCTGAAAGACAACATTACAAACTGAATCACCCAAAATGCTCACTAAAGTAGAATCTAAAGCAATCGTCGTTTGTTGTAGCCCCACCGACCGCGTCGG
>DAIRWG010000071.1:0-13719 GCA_036802405.1 Alloprevotella sp. | reverse complement strand
GGGACTCGCTCTGACTATTCTCCGGCCTACATGGGCATAGAGGCGCAGCAGCTCTATTTCACTTCGACGCGGCAACAGGCCACGGGCAATGAACTGAGCGGCATCACGGCCATGAAGCCTGGCGACATTTTCTTTGCAGCCAAGGATGAGAACGGCCGATGGAAACCTTTGGAAAAGGTGGAGGGAGTAAACACCGATTATGATGAAGGGACTCCCTCTTTCACTCAGGACGGCAAAACGATGTATTTTACCGTGTGCCGCACCGACCCGCAGTATCCGCGCATGGCTGAAATCTGGAAATCGGAACGCACGGATGCCAAATGGGGAAAACCTGCTCAGGTGAAGGTCACTTCCGACACGCTTTCGTCGTATGCGCATCCTGCTGTTTCGCCCGACGGACGATGGCTCTATTTCACCAGTGATATGCCGGGAGGGGAAGGTGGACTTGATTTGTGGCGGGTGGAAATAGGCGGCGGTCACGGACTTGGCATTGTGGAGAATCTCGGCAGTGACATCAACACTGTAGGCAATGAATGCTTTCCGGCCTTCCGCCCAGATGGCGAACTCTACTTTTCTTCCGATTCGCACCTTGGTGGATTTGGCGGGCTCGACCTTTACCGTGCGCGCGAAGACACACTGACGCACCGTTGGGAAGTGCGGCATTTGCCAGCACCTATGAACTCAAGTGCCGATGATTTCGGCATCACATTCGAAGGATTGCATAACCGGGGATTTTTCTCCTCCAATCGCAGTACTGGCGGCCGGGGATGGGACAAACTGTTCGAATTTGCCTATCCGGAAGTGCTTCAGACCGTGAAGGGATGGGTGTATGAACAGGACGGCTATGAGTTGCCTAAGGCGCAGGTGTACATGGTGGGCAGTGACGGCACGAACGAGAAAGTGAGTGTGCTTTCCGACGGGTCGTTTGAAAAACCGCTCAAGGCTGGTGTGAGCTACCTGTTTCTGGCTACTTGTGAGGGATATCTCAATGTGCGGAATGACCTCAAAGCCGACACTACAGAAGTGGAGAAGCAGCATGTGCTGCAGTTTCCATTGCCCTCGGTGAATGTGCCGGTGCTGGTGCGCAATGTGTTCTATGAATTCGACCGCGCCGACCTGACCGAAGCCTCTCGTGAAGCGCTCGATCGCTTGACCCGTATGTTGAAGGAAAATCCCAATGTGACGATAGAACTTTCGGCCCATTGTGACTATCGCGGCAATGATGCTTACAACCTGCGTCTCTCGCAGCGGAGAGCAGAAAGTGTGGTGAAGTATCTGGTCGAACACGGCATAGCAGCAGACAGATTGACAGCAAAGGGGTATGGTGAGGAACGTCCCAAAGTGGTCAACCGCAAGCTGACGGAGAATTATCCGTTTCTGCATGAGGGCGACACACTCTCGCTGGCCTATATCCTTCGGTTGCCAGAAGCACAGCAGGAAATTTGCAATGCGTTGAACCGGCGCACGGAGTTTCGCGTGCTCAGCACCACTTATGGCTTGTTTGATTCCCAGGGAAATTTGCGTCCTGAAGGACTTTCGAAACCTATGGATGAGGCTCCGGCTCCCGATGAGCGGCAAATGGAACTCAACGGGGAAAATTAGCAAGGAAAGAGCCATATTCGATAAACCACCGGCACAAGTGCCTAAAGCAAAAATCCGTATATATCCAAAACTGAAACGATTATGATTATCTACAAATTCCTGGTGCATTTCGGTCGCTACCTACAACTGATGGGACGCACCTTTTCGCGTCCGGAACGCATGAGGATGTTTCTCAAGCAGTATGTGAAGGAGATGTCGCAGTTGGGAGTCGATTCCATCGGCATTGTGCTGCTCATATCTTTTTTCATCGGAGCAGTAATCTGCATCCAGATCAAACTGAACATACAAAGTGCCTGGATGCCTAATTGGGTGTCGGGCTATGTCACTCGTGAAATCATGCTGCTGGAGTTTTCATCCAGCATCATGTGCTTGATCCTTTCGGGCAAGGTGGGGTCGAACATCGCTTCAGAATTGGGCACGATGCGCACCACCCAGCAGATTGATGCGCTCGAAATCATGGGCGTCAATCCGGCTTCGTTCCTCATTCTGCCAAAAATTCTCGGATTGGTCACCATTATGCCTTTCCTTGTGGCATTCAGCACTTTCAGTGGCATTATCGGGGCTTACGCCACAGCCTTTATCGGGCACATCATCACGCCATCCGACTTGACTGCCGGCCTTCAACATGATTTCACCCAATGGTTCTATTGGATGGGCACAGTGAAGTCTCTCTTCTTCGCATTTATCATTGCCAGTGTGAGTTCTTACTATGGCTATACCGTGGAGGGCGGCAGCATAGAAGTGGGTAAAGCCAGTACCAATGCTGTGGTGTCGTGTTCTATGCTCATATTGTTCTCTGACCTGTTCTTAACGCAACTCCTGTCATGATAGAAATTAACGATCTTCATAAGTCCTTCGATGGAAGGGAAGTGCTCAAGGGTATCACTTCAACCTTTGAAAACGGCAAGACCAATCTGATCATCGGTCAAAGTGGCTCTGGCAAGACCGTGCTGATGAAGTGCATTGTGGGACTGTTTACGCCAACTCAGGGAGATGTGCTCTATGATGGGCGTAGCTTCGTGGGGATGAACAAGCGTGAACGGGCACTTTTGCGTCGTGAAATGGGCATGATTTTTCAAAGTGCGGCGCTTTTCGATTCTATGTCGGTGCTCGAGAATGTGATGTTTCCGCTCGACATGTTTTCGGACGATTCCTACAAGGAGCGTGTGCGTAGGGCCCAGTTTTGCCTTGACCGTGTCAACTTGAGTGAGGCGGGAGCGAAGTTTCCAGGAGAAATTTCGGGTGGCATGCAGAAGCGTGTGGCCATTGCTCGAGCCATTGCATTGAAGCCGAAGTACCTCTTCTGCGATGAACCTAACTCAGGGCTTGATCCGAAAACTTCGTTGGTGATTGATGAACTGATTCATGAGCTGACACAGGAGTATAACACTACGACCATCATCAATACCCACGACATGAATTCTGTGATGGGTATTGGAGAGCATATCTTATATATTTATGAAGGAAACCGTGAGTGGGAAGGCACCAAGGACGAAGTGGTAAGCTCAAGCAATGAGCGGCTTAATAACTTTATTTTCGCTTCCGACCTGTTTCGCAAGGTTAAGGAAGCTGAGTTAGAGCACGAAGCTAAAAAATGATTTTCAGATAGTTGCCTTGCCTTGTAGCCACTTGGCAAAAAACTGCGAAGTAGTCAGACGGCAATGGCGTATCGTTCGAATCAGAATCAAAACTGCAATGTCAAGAAACGAAGAATGTAGCCCGAAAGGGCATCTGAAGGAATGGCGCGATGACATTAGTCGCGCGGTGAAAGTGATGAATGATGGAGGAGTGATACTCTATCCCACTGACACTATTTGGGGCATCGGATGCGATGCTACCAATGAGGAAGCTGTGAAACGAGTGTTTGAAATAAAGCGCCGGAGTGATGCCAAGGCGCTCATCACGCTTGTTGATTCAGAGCCCAAATTGCAGTTCTATGTGGCGGATGTGCCCGATGTGGCTTGGGACCTTATTGAGTTGAGCGAGAAACCGCTCACCATCATCTACGATCATGCGCGCAATTTGGCTCCGAATCTTTTGGCTGAAGACGGCAGTGCAGGCATTCGTGTGACGCACGAGGAGTTCAGCCGCAACTTGTGCATGCGCATGAAGCGCGCCATCGTATCGACTTCTGCCAACATTAGTGGTCAGCCGTCCCCCCGTTGCTTCAGTGAAATTTCGGAAGAAATCAAGCAAGCAGTGGACTATGTGTGCACTTCACGCCGCAATGAAACGGACAATCCTCCTGCTTCGAGCATCATCAAACTGGGCGATGGTGGACTTGTGAAGGTGATAAGGGAATGAGTGGAGGCTTTCGAGAGTATGGAGAACCACGGATTGCTATTTTTTTGGGGGGACAACGAATCAAAGAATAATCAAAAAAATGACATTTGCAACACAACAAGGTGATCATCGCAGCACAACCGAACGGAAATTGGCAGTGTGGACAGCCAAGCATTTGAGCCATAAGCAATTCATGATTGTTCTCAGTCTGCTTGTCGGATTGGGGGCTGCATTGGCTGCTTGGGTGCTGAAGTTCTTCATCGGTCAGATAGAGCACATGCTTACTTCGCAGTTTGATGTCACAAGGGCCAATTGGCTGTTTCTGGTCTACCCGGTTGTGGGCATTTATCTCACCGCGCTTTTCATCAAATATGTTGTACGCGACGACATCGGGCATGGCGTGACGAAGATTCTTTATGCCTTGTCGCGCAGGCAGGGAAACATTCGTCCGCACAATTGTTGGTCGAGTGTCATTGCTTCGGCTCTTACAATCGGCTTTGGTGGTTCTGTAGGAGCGGAATCGCCAATCGTGTTGACGGGGTCGGCTATCGGCAGCAGGCTCGGCCATATGTTCCGCCTCGACCATAAGACGATGATGCTGCTTATCGGTTGCGGAGCTTCCGCGGCAGTAGCCGGCATTTTCAAAGCTCCGATTGCGGGCCTCATGTTTACCCTGGAAGTACTGATGATTGATTTGACCATGGCTTCGCTCCTGCCGTTGCTCATCAGTTGCTTGACGGCCACTTGTGTGACTTATGCGCTTTCGGGCAGCGAATCCATGTTTCATTTTGTGCTTTCCGATCCGTTTGTAGTGGAACGTGTTCCCACTTCTGTGCTGCTGGGCATATTTTGCGGTTTCATTTCGCTCTATTTTACTCGGGTAATGAATTCCTTTGAGCAAGTGTTTGGCCGCCTCAGAAGCCTGTATGCCAAGCTTGCCTTAGGTGGTTCGGTATTGGCTGTGCTCATCTATTTTTTTCCACCTCTCTATGGTGAAGGTTACAACACGATAGCCGTGCTGCTGCATGGGAATGCATCGGGCAGCGTGGATTCGGTGCTCAACAATTCTTTGTTCTACGGGCATTCGGACTATCTGCTTGTGTATTTGGGACTAATCATCCTGCTTAAGGTGTTTGCCACAACGGCTACCAATGGAGGTGGTGGTTGCGGAGGTACGTTCGCTCCAAGTCTTTTTTTGGGATGCTTGAGTGGCTTCGTTTTCTCTCATTTATGGAATGAGTTGGGCATAGGAGTTCCAGTTCCGGTCACAAACTATGCACTGCTTGGCATGGCTGGACTGATGAGTGGGGTGTTTCATGCGCCGATGACGGGGGTCTTTCTTATTGCCGAACTGACTGGCGGCTATGACCTTTTCCTTCCGCTGATGATCGTGTCGGCTTGTTCTTACCTCACCATTCACGCGTTTGAGCCACACAGTATTTATGCCATGCGTTTGGCTCGTAAGGGTGAACTCCTCACACACCATACCGACCGAAATGTCCTGACGCTCATGTCGCTTGATTCGATTATAGACAAGGAACGTCCGCGTTTGGCTCCAACCATGTATTTGGGACAGGTGGTTCAGGCTGTGTCGTCGAGCAAGTCCCTTCACTTTGCTGTGGTTGATATGAAGGGAAATCTGCTTGGGGTGATCAATCTGAATAACATCCGAAAGATTGTGTTTCGCAGTGAACTCTACCGTATGTATAAGGCCGAACAACTGATGGAACATCCCAAAACAATGCTCCGCACTGATGAAAGTATGCAGACGGTGATGAACAAGTTCCAACAGTGTGACTCCGGCACATTGGTGGTGGTCAATCCGGATGGCACTTATGAGGGATTCGTTTCCCGCACGAAACTTTTTTCCACTTATCGACAGGTGTTGAAGGACTTCTCGGAAGAGTAGAAACAAACTTGTGATAGATAACAACACGCGGGCAGATGCCCGCAGATGACATAGAGGTTAAAATGGATATATACGGTTTGCTGGGTTTCCCATTGGGACATAGTTTCTCGGCCAGCTATTTTCATGAAAAGTTTTTGCGTGAGCATATTTGTGCAGACTATCGAAACTTTGCTTGTAGCGATGTGCACGAAGCAATCGGAATGCTTCGCAAGTTGGAGAATTTAAAGGGATTCAATGTGACCATCCCACACAAACAGACGGTTATGCCTTTTCTCGCAAGTGTGAGTGATGAAGCAAAGGCCATAGGGGCAGTGAATGTGGTGAAAGTGGAACGTGATGCGGTCGGTGCACCTATATTTGTAGGCTACAATTCCGATTTAGTCGGATTCCGTGAGTCTATCCGTCCGTTGCTAGGTTCTGCTCATCGTTCTGCCTTGGTGCTTGGCACCGGGGGGGCATCCAAGGCTGTCGTGTACGGGTTGCACCAGCTTGGAATTGCCACATTGGGCGTAAGCCGCACCGAAAAAGAAGGTTGTGTCACCTATGAACAATTAACTGAACAGCTGATACGCAAACATCTGGTGGTGGTAAATTGCACCCCCCTTGGCATGTATCCCAAGGTGAATGCGGCTCCAGACATTCCCTACGAAGCGTTGACGTCTGACCATGTGCTCTTTGATCTCGTTTATAACCCTGATGTCACCCAATTCATGCGTCGCGGCATGGAACGTGGTGCAAGAGTAAAGAATGGGCTTGAAATGCTTCACCGGCAAGCAGAAGCTGCTTGGGACATTTGGAACGGAAAGGTGGATTGACAAAATTGAAGCTTTGCAAAAGTGCCGGAATCTAGCCATCAAGCTAGATTCCGGCACTTGGTTTGTAGTTGTTGAAGCATGGTGAAGCGCGGGTTATTCTTGGATACCGCGATGGTTTAGGGCTTCTGCGTAGCGTTTGGCATTTTGCAAATGTTCCTCGTAGGTAGTGGCAAAATTATGCGTGCCTGAAAAGTCCTCTTTGGCGCACATGTAAAGATAATTGTGATGCTTGTAGTGCAGTACTGCCTGAATGCTTGAACGTGAAGGTACGCAGATAGGTCCTATGGGGAGTCCTTCATGCAGATAGGTGTTGTAAGGGCTATCAACGTTGAGATGCTTGTGCATAATGCGGCGAAGTGCAAAGTCCTTGAGGGCATACTTCACGGTGGGGTCTGCTTGAAGCTTCATGCCAGAATGCAGCCTGTTGATATACATACCGGCAATCATCGGACGTTCTGCATCATTGGCGGATTCTTGTTCAACGATGCTGGCCAATGTGTAGGCTTCGTTGGGCGTGAGGCCTGCTTGCTTGGCTTGAAGCTTGCGTTCTTCCGTCCAGAAATTGTCGCGTTCCTTTTTCATTCGCACGAGCAAAGCTTTAGGTGCGATGTCCCAATAAACCTCATATGTGTCGGGGATGAAGAGACTGGCCAAGCTGGTGGAGTCTACATCCAGCTGATGGAGTAGGGCTTCATCGTGCATGGCCTGGGCAATGGATGAAGAATCGGCTTCCAGCATTGTGGCGAGTCGAGCCGCCAGATTTTCGGTGGTGTGAACTACAGGGATGACCAGTTTGACGGGCTCCTGACGTCCACCGCGAAGGTTTCGCATCAAATGCATGGCACCCATGGAAGGCGTGATAAGGTAACGGCCGGGATGTACATGCTTGGAATAGGCGAGAAGCGTTCCGCTGAAATGCAGACGCCACTGGCCGGAAGATTGACAGGAGGTGCAAATCTTGGTGTAGACAGAGTCGGGCGTGTCGTCATGGTCAATGTAGAGGTAAACATTCTGACGTGCATGGCTGACCGAGGCGAAGAATGTGGCATAAGTTGCTCCCAAGGCCAAAATTAGAATGGATGCAGAAGCAATCAACTTCTGCTTGAGTGAAAACTGCATGGTGCTTTATTGTGATGGATATGATACGGCCGCTTCAATGGAAAGAACGGCCGAACCGTTGTTTGTGAAGCAAAAATAGTGCTTTTTTCGTGGTTGTATGCACAACTTCGCTTGAAAAGCGCAAGAAACGAGCAAAGTTTCGCCCTTTTTTAGTACATTTGCACAAAACTATAACCATTGTGCCGAAGAAGATGCTTGTTCCTAGGCAGAAAAGCATTGATGGCGGATTTCAAATTCGCACTCGGCGTGACAAGACAGAAACATGGAAGCATATTCAGATTTTGTGAATATTTTGGAAGAGAGCATCAAGCAAAACTGGGATCTAGATGCCTTGACCGACTACCAAGGGGTCACTCTCCAATATAAGGATGTGGCCCGAAAGATCGAGAAGTTGCACATTCTCTTTGAAAACGCTGGTCTCAAGCCAGGTGACAAGGTGGCCTTATGCGGGCGAAACAGCGCTAATTGGTCAACGGCCTTTCTGGCTGTGCTGAGCTATGGAGCGGTGGCAGTGCCCATCCTGCATGAATTCAAAGCCCAACAGGTGCACGACATTGTGAATCACTCAGAGGCCAAAATACTCTTTGTGGGCGATATGGTTTGGCCAGAACTCAATCCCGATGCGATGCAAGAGCTGGAAGGAATTGTGAACATTCCAGATTATAGCGTGCTGGTGTCGCGTTCGCAGCTGCTGACGGAAGCACGTGAACACCTCAACGAATACTTTGGCCGCAAGTATCCGAAGTATTTCCGTAAGGAACATGTGAACTATCAGCACACTCCAGACCCTGATGCCTTGGCGCTGATTAACTACACAAGCGGAACCACGTCTAACTCAAAAGGAGTGCTGATTCCTTATCGCGCTCTTTGGTCGAACTATATGTTTGCTGTAGAGGTGCTTGGCAAGCAGGTTAAGCGCGGTGATAACGTGATTTCAATGTTGCCGTTGGCCCATATGTACGGAATGGCCTTTGAGTTCATATTTGAGTTCATACATGGATGTCACGTATATTACCTGACTCGTATACCTTCCCCCAAGGTCGTGCTCAAGGCTTTTGCTGATGTGAAGCCTGTCATTGTTATTTCGGTACCCCTTATTATAGAAAAGATTATCAAGAAGAATGTGCTTCCGAAACTCCAGACGCCCAGTATGAAGGTATTGCTGCGCCTGCCGTTTATCAGTGGAAAAATTCTTGACAAGGTGCGACAGGGGTTGGTTGATGCTTTCGGTGGAAAGTTCTATGAAATCATTATAGGCGGTGCTGCGTTTAATAGCGAAGTGGAAGACCTCCTGCACAAGATAGGCTTCAACTATACGGTAGGGTATGGGGCTACGGAGTGTGCACCCATCATTGCATATGAAGATTGGCACCGTTTCCGTAAAGGCTCGTGTGGCAAAGCTGCGCCACGTATGGAAATACGCATCAACAGCGATGACCCCGAAAACGTGGCGGGTGAAATCCTTGCACGTGGTGCGAATGTGATGTTGGGTTACTTCAAGAACCCCGAGGCCACTGCTGCGGCTTTGGACTTGGAGGGATGGTATCACACCGGTGATTTGGGTACCATGGATGATGATGGCAACCTTTACATACGGGGACGCATCAAGAACATGCTGCTCGGTGCTTCGGGACAGAATATCTATCCTGAAGAAATCGAAGATAAACTCAACACGCTGCCTTACGTGAACGAAAGCATTGTCATTCAGAAAGGCGAAAAACTTTATGCCCTCATTCATCCTGACTATGACGAGGCGAACGAGGATGGCTTGGACGATGACGGTTTGAGGCAAGCCATGGAGCAAAACCGCAAGGACCTCAATGCGATGGTTGCAACCTATGAGCGTATAGCTGGATTTGCTATATATAAGGATGAGTTTGAAAAAACTCCTAAGAGAAGCATCAAGCGTTTCCTTTACGAGAATGCAGAAGTGTAAGCAGTTGAATCTGTGCCATTTTCCTTTTCGGATTGTGGCATTCAAAAGGAGAATGAATACAAACCAATGATTGCATTTGCTGAGAATCAAAGTACGGCGGAGGCAGAATCTTTGCATGCATCCGTACCCAATACAATCGGTGAACAAGAGCACATGGTGTTGCGTTCAGAGGGATTGGTCAAGAAATATGGCAAGCGAACTGTCGTGAATGGCGTGTCCTTCGAAGTGAAGCAGGGTGAAATCGTGGGATTGTTGGGGCCGAATGGCGCTGGAAAGACCACTTCTTTCTACATGACCACTGGGCTTGTGGTGCCTAATGGTGGACGAATCTTTATCAATGATCAAGAAATCACAAAGGATCCCGTTTACAAAAGGGCACAAAAAGGCATCGGTTATTTGGCACAGGAAGCCTCGGTGTTTAGGAAAATGTCGGTGGAGGACAATATAGCCTCTGTTCTGGAGCTGACCGGGCGGCCGAAGGCATATCAGCGTGAAAAACTGGAAAGCCTGATTTCGGAGTTCCGTTTGCAAAAGGTTCGTAAGAACTTGGGCGACCAGCTGTCTGGCGGTGAACGACGACGCACCGAAATTGCTCGTTGCCTGGCCATTGATCCGAAGTTTATCATGCTCGACGAGCCTTTTGCCGGTGTCGACCCCATTGCCGTGGAGGATATACAGTACATTGTGTGGAAATTGAAGGACCGCAATATCGGTATCCTTATCACAGACCACAATGTGGAGGAAACTCTTTGCATCACGGATCGGGCTTATCTGCTTTTTGAGGGACGCATCCTCTTTCAAGGAACGCCGGAGGAACTGGCTGCTAACCAGGTCGTGCGTGACAAATACTTAACTAACAGTTTCAAACTGCGCAAGAAAGATTTCCAACTGATGGGGGAGGAGAGAGAAGGACGTGTCTGACGGTTCGGAGATACATTGTTTTAATAAGGTAAATACAATTTCTAGTTAGAAAATATGCTTTTTACATCACTCTTGTTGGCCGTTTCGGTTGTTACGGCAGATACGTTGGTCGTGGACAAAGTAAATGTTGAGGGACCCTATGTCATAGCACAGCCATATATGGCAGATTCGCTCAACATGAAGAGCGAGGCTTTCCGTGTGACTGATGCTTTGCAAACCAATGCATCGCTCGTGACTCACCAGGCAGGGAGAAAGTACCAGTCAATCTCCTTGCCTGCTCATGCCCGTTTGACGGCTTCTGCAGATGGTAATGCCGTGCTGCGCGTACTCCGCTTTACAGTGCAGACGGAACGTTTTGTGAATGCATCGCTGAAAGTTGAGGGGTTGGGACATTATCAGGCATTTGTTGATAGCAAGGGAATATCAGATGGAAAGCTTCAGCTGCCCCCTGGCCGAGTTGAGGTTGAAATTTTGGCATTGACTTCAAAGGACGATCGTGATTCGGTTAACGTGAGTCTTGTAGGCAACGATTTGAAGGGCGTTTCCCTCAATCCTCAGGGTAAGCGTGTTTACACCATGGCAGATATGATGCTGGGCAACAGTTACAGAAGTGTGGACGTTTCACCATCGGGCAAATATCTGGTGACCACTAGCTACTATATGAAACCCGATGGAACTGCACCATATACGACTATTTTGACAGACATTACAACTGGGCGCGAAGTGTTGCGGCGTAATGAGTATGTCGACATGCGTTGGATGCGTGGCGGTAAGGATCGTCTCTATTTTACGAGAAAAGGCGTAAACGGCCGGGAATTGGTGCAGCTGGATCCCCTTACTCTCAATGAGACTATCATGGCGCAGGGCATTCCTGATGGCTACGTGTCATTGTCCCCCAAGGCAGACTATTTCATTTATAGCCAAACGGATGAGGGGCCGGCAGAACACAATGGGCTCAAGAGGTTGTATGAACCAGATGATCGCCAGTCTGGTTGGCGCAATCGTAGCTCACTTTGGCGCTATGATTTGGCATCTGGGGTCAAAACGCGTCTCACATATGGCAAGCACAGTGCTTGGCTTGCAGATATTTCGAAGAATGGACGTCAACTTCTGGTGATGACCTCGTCCTTTGATGCAAGTAAACGTCCGTTCGAACGTACTTCGGTGCTTCGGATGGATGCATTGACGGGACGCACAGATACGCTTTTGGCAGACACCACTTTCTTGGCTGATGTGCGATTCTCTCCAGATGCCAAGCAGCTTCTTATCAAAGCTTCGCCTGCAAGTTTTGGAGGAGTCGGTTCGGAGGTGAAGGATGGACAGGTGCCTAACGGGTTTGACTATCGTTTGTATCGCTATGATTTGGCCTCTTGCTCGGTCACTCCATTGTTGCAGCATTTTGCTCCATCTGTTGATAGCTACATCTGGCGTTCTGACAACGGGATGATTTACTTTACGGCCGATGACGGTTGTGATAAGCGTGTTTTTCGGCTAGATCCAAACAGCGGCAAATGCATCGGCTATGAGTTGCCGGTAAGCTACGTTCAAGACTATTCTGTGGCTTTGGCCATGAAACATCCAACAATGGTGTTCTTTGGTCAGACGGGTGAGCGTGCACGCGAGATGTACCTAACTACACTCACCGATAATGTTCGTCCTGCTGCCAAGCGTATCGGTCAGAACAAATTTGAGGAGATGTATCCTGATGTTCAAATAGGAAAGTGCCAGAATTGGAGCTTCAAGGCAACCCGAGGTGATTCAATCAGAGGATTCTACATTCTTCCTCCAGACTTTGATCCCGCACGCAAGTATCCGATGATAGTTTACTATTATGGGGGTTGCATGCCTACGGGCAAGACCCTACAGTCGCAGTACCCGCTGCAAGTTATGGCTGGCCAAGGGTATGTGGTCTATGCTTGTGAACCGAGCGGTGCTGTGGGTTATGGACAGGAATTTGCAGCTCGTCATGTGAATACATGGGGCAAAGAATCAGGCGATGACATCATAGAAGGCACGAAGGCCTTCTTGGCGGAGCATGATTTCGTGGACGCCAAACGTGTTGGATGTATAGGTGCTTCTTATGGAGGCTTCATGACGCAGTATCTACAGACCAGAACCGATATCTTTGCGGCAGCGATTTCACATGCTGGCATCAGTAATATAGCCAGTTATTGGGGAGGAGGCTACTGGGGGTATACTTATGGTCAAACTGCTCAGTATGGTAGCTTCCCTTGGAATAATCCCGAACTTTATGTCAAGCAGTCTCCTTTGTTCAATGCTGACAAAATTCACACCCCATTGCTCTTGCTTCATGGGACGGCTGATACAAATGTTCCTACTAACGAGAGCCAGCAGCTGTTCACGGCTTTAAAGATTCTGGGTAGAGAAGTGAGCTACGTGCAGATAGACGGAGAAAATCATGTGATAACAGATTACCGAAAGCGCTTGGCATGGCAAAATGTGATTTTTGCCTGGTTCGCCAAATATTTGCAGGAGGATTCGACTTGGTGGAATACACTTTATAAGGATTAACCATGCTTTCTTTTAAGAAGGTACTTTCCTGTTGACAGTGTTTTTGGGGTGAGGCCTCTTTGGGGACTCACCCCAAATTGATTTGAGATGCCCTTCGCTTTTCAATTATGATATGCGTTCATTGAAGTTGCGATTGACTGGATGTGATAATTGGGAGATTTTTTTGCCTTCGGCGAAATCGGGTATTTTAGTGTGCGTATTGCAATGCTTGCGTGTCATATATACCACGTAAATGTCTGGTCGGAATTTTTTTGAAAAAAATATGCGCCAAAGGTTTGGAGGTTTGAAAAAAGTTCGTACCTTTGCATCGCGTTTGAGAGAAAACGACTTCACAAAGAGAATTTAAGCGGAAATAGCTCAGTTGGTAGAGCACAACCTTGCCAAGGTTGGGGTCGCGAGTTCGAGTCTCGTTTTCCGCTCTTAATTTGAAGCCCAGGTGGCGGAATGGTAGACGCGCTAGTTTCAGGTACTAGTGTCAGCAATGACGTGCAGGTTCGAGTCCTGTTCTGGGCACGGTCTGTGAGGCTAAGTAGATTGACGACAGATACAACTGGAGAGGTGGCGGAATTGGTAGACGCGCTACTTTGAGGGGGTAGTGACAA
>DAIRWG010000070.1:0-13932 GCA_036802405.1 Alloprevotella sp. | reverse complement strand
CGCCCCATGGCTCCTCAGATGGAACCATGGGGCGCTTGCGCTTTTACAGGAATAAGGCTACATCCATGCACGAAACCGAAGGGATGATTTATTCCGTGACATAGTCCACGCAAGCGCGTTCGCCGATGTGCTTCATCAGTTCGGAGGCCACGGCTTTGTGTGCGGGATGGGTGCTGTAGGCTCTTACGTCCTCAAGGTTGTCGAACGTGGAGTTGAGGCAGATGTCCCATTTCTCTGATTCGTTGATGTTGAACCCAACATGCACGCTGCGGATGAAAGGAATGGTGGCAGGCAAGGATTCGATGCCTTGTTTGAAAGCTTCGCGTGCAGTCCGGCGAAGGTCGGCGGGCACGTCGTCGCGAAAGCGGAACATTACAATGTGGTGTGTCATGATTTATGGTTGTTTGAACAGTTGTTTTCTCTTCAGGGCAGAGATGGGCATCCTTACTTGTTCTCGTCCAGCACAAAGCTGACGATGGTTTGAATGGCCTCGGAACTTATTTTGCCGGGGCGCTTGTAGTCGCGCGGCGTTGCCATTTCGGGCAGTGGGCGGAAGAGGTGGTCCAGCTGGTCGAAGTTGCAGAACGCTGCCTGGGGATGTGATTGGGCAAGAGATTTCTTCCAGAGTTTGAAGTCTTCCTCCGTCACTTGGTAGTCGTGTCCTCCCTGCATGAAGAGCATACGCTGCTGTGAGGGGAGCGATTGCGCTGCGGCTATGGCTTGGTAGCTTTCCTGCATTTGCAGGTATTCTGGGGGCAGGGCGGCCTTCATTTGCTTCAATTGGGTGGATGTCCAGTCGGGCTGGCGGAGCGTGGCATCGTCGGAACAGATCGAGATGTAGAGCAGCTGTTCCTTCACAACGTCCCAAAACGGTCGGGCCATGGCTGCCAAAAAGATGATGCCCGAGATGGGGGTGGCAGACTTTTGGGCTATGCGTGGGGCCAAGGTCCCTCCCAGACTGTGGCCGAGCAGATAGATGTGGTGGGTGTCCGTTTCAGGTTGGCGGGCAGCCAATGACAGGGCTTCGACGGCATCTTCGGTGATTTCCGAGTCGTAGTTGACAATGCCGTTGCTCACCTCGGCTGTGCGCTGGCCATAAACGAATGTGCGCTTGTCGTAGCGCAGTGAGGCAATGCCTTTTTCGGCCAAGGCCCAGGCCAGGTCGCGAAAAGGCTTGTTGGGCCCCACCGATTCGTTGCGGTCGGATGGGCCGCTTCCCTGCACCATTACCACCATGGGCACTTTGCCTTGCGGGTGGGCCGGAAGCGTCAGGGTGCCGGGCAAGGATATGGCTCCATGTGCCACCGTGATGTCGCGTTCGGTGCAGTGCGCTGGAATGGGAGTGCCTTGTGTGGGCGTTTCAGCAGATGGGGGAACGGGAGTGAGGGTGAATCCCGCCACTTGCCTGTCGGGAGTGAGGATGACATGGAATTGGAGCGTGGCGCGCGCGAATGTCAGGATGGCATGGTAGATGTCCAGCCCTTGCTTCGTTTCGTGCTGCCAAGGGCCTTGTTCCTTCCATTCGCCCGTTTGCTGGAGCAGCTGCTGCCAGAGGCCGTTCAGTGTGGCCGCGGGCATCTGGGCTTTCACTTGTGGCGTGCAGTGGCTGAGCAGGCTGTCGGCTTGCGAATGTTTGACCCATTGCAGCACTTTGGGGGCGAGAGGGTCGATGCCGGCATCTGCCACTTGGGCTTGAATTCCTGTGGCTACTGTCAGGAAAAGAAGAAATAGGATGAAACGCTGGCGCATAGGCTTTGTGTATTGGTGGATGAACATGTACTGACGGGCAAACGGGGGGTGTTCCCCTTTATCCATTTATTGCTCTTTCATTTATTGCTCCTTGATTCATTCATTCATAGCTCCGCAATGCGGGCAAATGCCTTTGTGGGGGATGGCCTTGCCGCAAACGCCACACACCAGATGCGACGGCTGGTGGATGACATACTGGCGAATGGCAAAGGCCCAATAGGCCAGCAGTAAGGGATAGCCGATGTAGATGGGGGTGGTGAGTGTGAAGATGAGGTAGAGCACCATGCACATGCCGCCCAAAGAGGCCAGATATTGGAGGGTGTCGCCGAGGTCGGGCTGGCGTCGCATTTCATCGACCACGGCTACGGCTGTGATGAGAATGGTCCATACGGATGCGATGAACAAGGCGAGAATGAGCGGAAGTTCGGCATGAAAAGGATTGAGCGTGGGGTGAAAATAGAATTCCACCCAAGTGGAAGGCGCAAAGCGCTGGATGCTGCCATAGAGGGCTGCCGCTCCGCTGACGCAGAGGCATAGCAGGGTGGGGTAGAAACTCGGGATGTCGTGGAAATGCACGATTCGGAACCGCTTGTGGCGGATGCTTTGCAGCAGCCAGAAGAGTACGGCCAAACCCAATGCTGAGAGCACGAAGATGGAGCGTCCATCTGAAAAGTAGTGGATGAATTTCGAGATAGGGTCGTTGGGCACGACATTCTTGAGCAGGGTGCTTTCGTGCAGCCATCCTTGCGTGAGTTGGTCGCGGGCCACTTTCACCCAAACCGAGTCGGTGGAATCCGAAGGGACAACCATCACCTTGGCCACCACAAGCGGGTCGTTGGAGCGCAGGAGTATGGTGTCGTTGACCATGGCGCCATAGTCGGGCAGTCCCGGAAGGGGAGGTGCCGTGTAGGCCTGTATGGAGTCGGTGGCTTTGAAGTTGTATCCCGTCCAATAGTGGTGGCCGATGTAGAAATTGACGGAGTCCACTCCTCCTTCGCTTCCTGCCGTCCAGTGGTCCACTTGATTGGGGTGGGAATAGTAGCACGATGTGAGCAGCACCGTGAGGCAGCCGACAAGGCAACGGATGGCCCATCGGATGAGTGGAAAAGCGGAATGAAAGGAGAATGGCATAGGCAGGATGGCATTATTCATGTGAGAGCACTTGCATCTCGCAGCGGCGGCAGTCGAAGCGAAGGGGGAAGGTGCGTCCGTCGGGCAGTCGAAGTGACAGGGAGCGGGTGGCGGATTGCGGATGCTGCTTGAGGCAGATGCCTAAGGCATGGCGCAGGCAGTGGCGGCACGTCATGATGACGGTGGGGCCTTCGGGCTCATGGATTTCGAATGCCGGCTGCAGGTGCTTCACTCCATGCGTTTCATAGAATTCGCGGGCCAGATGGTTGGACACGTTGGCCGTGAAGGGCAGTGAGTCGGGCAGCAGGTCGTTCAGCTTGTCGGACTGCACGATGCCGGCACGGTCGCGCTCGTAGGAGGTGAGATGGTCGGCCAGCAGGCGCTGGCACACCTGTCGGCGCCAGTCGGTGAGCACGGAGGCCGGGATGAAGCGTTCGCCTTGTGTGTCAATGTGGATGTCGGTGGCCACGAATGGCGTGTCACCTAGTTTGCCGAGTTGGCGACGGATGGCCTCTTGCTGCGGCCCTCGGGCCGCTTCGTGGGGATGGTCGAAACGCAGCGTGACGTGGCAGCCGCTTTCGTCGGCCATGTCGACGGCATAGCCGTCGTCCACCTCGCGCAGGCAGATGGTGGCAGCCAGGGTGCGTCGGGATGTTTCCTTGGCGAGCTGCTTGTCGAAGGCAAAGTCCAGATTGCGGTGCAGTTGCGCGCCACGTTGGAGAACGGGCATTCGGGTGGGGAAGACCATGCGTCCTTCCACCTTGTTGACACGGAATCCTTGCAGCTGGCCTTCGGAGTCGATGTAGCAGAGTCCGTCGCCCGCGGTGAGCGGGGATTCGAGCAGACGGTTGGGGACGAATTCGAAACAGTGTCGTTCGATGCGTCCCACCTTGCCCACCACGGGACCGACGGCCTTGGGCGTGGCGAACGAGTGGATGGGGGCTTCGGAACGGCCGTGGAGAAAATAGTCGGTGAAGCCGCGGTTGAACGAGCGTTGGGGATCGGGGGTGAAGTGGAGATGCGAGGTGCCGAAGGAGGCACGCACATAGTCTTCGCTCCTGCGGCTCAGTATGGCATCGATCTGCTGGCGGTACCATGCGGTGACGTTCTTCACGTAGGCGGCGTCCTTCAGTCGTCCTTCGATCTTGAAGGAACGCACGCCGGCATCCATCATTTCTTCCAATGAGGCCGTGCGGTTCATGTCCTTGAGCGAAAGCAGATGGCGATTCTTCACCACGGCGTTTCCGCGTTCGTCAATCAGGTCGAAAGCGAGGCGGCAGAATTGTGCGCAGCAGCCACGGTTGGCCGAACGCTGAAAGCAGTGTTGGGAGGCATAGCACCGGCCACTGTAGCTCACGCAGAGGGCACCATGGACGAAGGCTTCGAGCGGCACTTTCACGGCATCGGCTATGCGGCGCGTTTGTTCGAGGCTCGTTTCGCGGGCCAGCACAATCTGGCGGAAACCTGCAGCCTCAAGCCATTGGGCCTTTTCGGGAGTGCAGTTGTCCATCTGGGTGGAGGCATGCAGGGCAATCGGGGGAAGGTGCATGCGAAGCAGGCTGAGGTCCTGCACGATGAGGGCATCGACACCGGCTTCGTAGAGTTGCCACACGAGCTGACGGGCTGCTTCGAGTTCGGAGTCCCAAAGGATGGTGTTGAGGGTGACGTAGACGCGCGCGCCATAGAGGTGGGCGAATTGGCAGAGTTCGTGGATGTCGCCGACGGAGTTGCCCGCGGCGGAGCGTGCTCCGAAACTGGGGCCGCCGATGTAGACGGCGTCGGCTCCATGGAGGATGGCTTCACGCCCGATGAGGGCGTTCTTGGCGGGAGCGAGCAGTTCGATGGGATGTGCTTTGTGGTGTGCTGGCATGGGATAGTTTCCTTTTGAGGCAAAGTTACGATTTTTCTCGGATATGGGGCAATTTTTGGGAATCCATGTGCGATGTGTTCCTTGGGATGCAAAATAATGGCTATTTTTGCAGTATTTTCGTGGAATGTTGCCTTGACACATCCGGCTTGAACGAAAAGGCTTGAGTGGATGGGCGACTTCTGAATCATCGTATTTTCCATAAAAGACAATTTCAATAATGAGAAACTGGACAACGATCAAAGCTTATGAAGAGATTCTCTTCGATGAGTATAACGGCATCGCACGCATCACCATCAACCGTCCGCGCTACCGCAATGCCTTCACGCCGCTCACCGTGGCAGAGATGAGCGATGCACTGCGCTACTGCCGTGAGGCACCGCACATCGGAGTGGTGGTGCTCACGGGAGCGGGCGACAAGGCTTTTTGCTCGGGTGGCGACATGCACGTGAAGGGCAGAGGCGGCTATGTGGGCGGCGACGGTGTGCCCCGGCTCAATGTGCTGGACGTGCAGAAGCAAATCCGTTCGCTCCCGAAACCCGTGATTGCCATGGTGAATGGTTATGCCATCGGTGGCGGACATGTGCTCCACTTGATGTGTGACTTGACCATTGCTTCCGACAATGCCATTTTCGGTCAGACCGGGCCGAAGGTGGGGTCGTTTGATGCAGGATTCGGTGCTTCGTATCTGGCACGCATCGTAGGGCAGAAGAAGGCCCGTGAAATATGGTTTATGTGCCGCCAGTATTCAGCTGAGGAAGCCGAACGCATGGGCATGGTGAACAAGGTGGTGCCTTTCGACCGCTTGGAAGATGAAGTGGTGGAATGGGCCGAAACCATGATGGAGCGTTCACCGCTTGCTCTGCGCATGATCAAGGCCGGACTCAATGCGGAACTTGACGGACAGGCGGGCATTCAGGAATTGGCTGGCGATGCCACCATGCTCTACTACATGATGGACGAGGCTCAGGAGGGCGGACGCGCTTTTTTGGAGAAACGCAAGCCCGATTTCAAGAAATATCCCAAACTTCCTTGATTTGTGCTGAAACACTATGCATTTCCTTCCTTTTTCATTGAGAGTGGTGCCGCGCACGTTGCGTTTCAAACAACCGGCGGGCACCTCGCGTGGCGTGTACTATGACCGCAAGGTGTGGTATGTGGTGCTCACTTCCACCGATCCGAAAATCCGCTTCACCGGACTGGGCGAGTGTGCTCCGCTCTACGACTTGAGTTGCGACTACGATGAGCATTATGAAGAGCGGCTGCGCGAGGTGTGCGCCGAAGTGCAGCGCGAGCAGAATCTGGACTCCAACAAGCTTCGCCATCTCCCCTCCATGCTGTTCGGACTGCAGTCGGCATTCCGTTCGGCAGCAGGGTCGTTGGGCGGCGACTATCTGAAACTCTATCCTTCGGCCTTTACGCAAGGGCAACGGGGCATTCCCATCAACGGACTGGTGTGGATGGGCTCGTTTGACGAGATGTGCCAACGCATGGAGGAGAAACTCGAGAAGGGGTTTCGCTGTGTGAAACTCAAGATAGGGGCGATTGACTTCGACAGTGAACTGGAACTGATCCGTCGGCTGCGCTCGCGTTATAGCCGCGACGTGGTGGAACTCCGGGTGGATGCCAATGGCGGTTTCACGCCATCTGAAGCACCCCGACGATTGGAGCAACTGGCTGCCTACGACATTCACAGCATCGAGCAACCCATTCGCCAGCATCAGTGGGACGAGATGGCACGGCTCTGTGCCCACACGCCGCTGCCCATTGCCTTGGATGAAGAGCTGATCGGCGTGAATGATTTCAAGGAGAAAAATGAGCTGCTTGACGTGATCCGTCCGCAGTATCTCGTGTTGAAGCCCACGTTGCACGGTGCCTTTACCGGCGCAGCCGAATGGATGGCGCTGGCCAAGGACCGCGGCATCGGTTATTGGACTACTTCGGCACTGGAAAGCAATGTGGGCCTCAATGCCATTGCCCAGTGGTGCGCGGCCATCGATGGCGATTCCACCATGCCTCAGGGACTGGGCACGGGCCAACTGTTTGTGGAGAACTTCACGGCGGCCCCCTTGCACATTGAGGGCGACTGCCTGTGGTATGGCTCGGCAGAGCAAAGGGATTTCCTCGCGGAAATCGAGCAGTTCAAGAACGAATGGAAGAAGCAGGAGCCCACACTGACGGTGCACACTTCCGGCAGTACGGGAGAGCCCAAGGCCATGCAGGTGGAGAAGGTGCGCATGTGGGACAGTGCACTGATGACCCTGCAGAAGCTCGGGCTGCAGGAAGGCAATACGGCCTTGCTCTGCATGCCGCTGAAGTACATTGCCGGGCAGATGATGCTCGTGCGTTCGTTTGCGGGTGGTCTTCCATTGATGGCAGTGGCTCCCACTTCACATCCTTATGCCTCGCTGCACGAGGCTCCCGACTTTGCTGCATTGACTCCGATGCAGGTTTACGAGACGTTGCGTGTGCCGCACGAGCGTTCGTTGCTGCGCCGTACGCTTTGCGTGATTATCGGTGGCGGACGCATCTCGGAAGAGCTGGAGCAGCAGCTGCGGTCGTTCCCCCATCCGGTGTACAGCACTTACGGCATGACCGAAACGCTTTCGCACATTGCCTTGCGGAGAATCAACGGGCCTGAGGCATCCGACTCCTATCGGCCATTGCAGGGTGTGAGCGTGTCGCTGTCGGACGAAGGTACCCTTTGCATCGATGCTCCGTTGGTGCACGACGGCCGTTTGGTGACGAACGATTTGGCTGAGATCTTGCCCGATGGTTCATTCCGCATTCTGGGGCGCCGCGACAATGTGATTTGTTCGGGCGGCATCAAGATGCAAGTGGAGAAAATGGAAGCAAAATTGGCTGCACTGTCGGTGCCGTTCATGCTGACGGCCGTGGCCGACGAACGATTGGGCGAAGCGGTGACCTTGCTCTACGAAGCGGAGGCTGAGCTGGATGATGCTTTGGAAACCCTCTGTCGGGCTTCGCTCGACCGCTATGAGGTGCCGCGCCATTATGTGCGTGTGGACCATCTGCCCCAAACGGAAACGGGTAAACCCGCACGTGCGGAAGCTCGCGCTTTGGCTCAGCGAAAGTTGGGCAGAGCGTGACCGCTTCTCCCTGAATGTCCTGCTGATGATGCCAGCTTTTGGGCTGAGGCTAACTTGCCGCAAGGGATTATTCGAATAGATTGAAAACAAAAACGGGACTGCCAACCATTCGTTAGTTGGCAGTCCCGTTGTGTGTATAGGCAAAGCCTTATCTGAAGCTTTGTAGGGGTGCTTAGGCTATCCAGCAGATGTAGGACAGGCTGAGGCAACTGATGCAGATCCAGAGCAGCACGCCTTGCAGGAGCGGACGCCAGCCCACGGCCTTCAGCGTGTCGCGGGTGAGCGAGGCTCCGATGAAGAAGAGCGAGAGGGTGATGAGGTGCTTCGAAAGGGCGCTGACACCGGCGCTGAATGTGGTGCCCACGGCCGATGCTGCGGTGCCGATGAGGGATTCGTTGCTCAGCACATAGGTGTTGAAGAGAATGGCCACAATGAACCAGAGGATGAACGAAGGGATGTTCTTGTACCACGCGCGTTGGCTGCTGCCTGCTTGCAAGGAATGGCGGAAGAAGAAGGGCGTGACGAGGGCGATGACCACAATCCAAAGGGCGCGGGTGAGCTTGATGGTCGTGGCGACTTCCAGGGCGCTGATGCCTTGTGCGGAAAGCCAGTCGGGGTGCAATTGGTCGTAGGCTTGTCCGGCCCCGACCACGGAGGACGTGTCGTGGATGGCGATGGCGGCCCACATGCCGAACTGCTTCATGCTCAGTCCGAGGCTGGTGCCGATGGAAGGAAATAGGAACAAGGCTGCGGCATTGAGCAGAAACACCACGCCGAGTGCCACCGACATGCTTTCGGCCTTGGCCTGGATGACGGGGCCGACAGCCGCAATGGCCGAACCGCCGCAGATGGCTGTGCCGGAACTGAGCAGATAGCTCGTTTGAGCATCTACTTTCAGCAGCTTGCGGCCCAGCATCCAGCCGAGCGCCAAGGTGCCGAACACGCTGACGATGGTGAAGCACATGCCTTCGCTGCCCGAGGCGATGGCCTTGTTGACGTTCATGCCAAATCCGAGCCCGATGACGGAGTATTGCAGCATTTTCTTGGAGAGCAGTTTGTTCACCTTCGGAAAAACGGGGCCGAAGAGCAGGGCAAAGGCGAAGCCAACGGCAAGGGCCAGCGGTGAGGTGACCCATTGGCCAATCCAGGCGAAGGAACCTAAGGGCAGTTGGAAAGTGTCGGAGGCAAAACCGATGAGGAGCGAAAGGCCCATGAGGATGACCAAGGCCAAATAGAGTGTTTGTTTGAATTTCATTGAGGAATGTCAGTTTGTTTCGGAAAAGAATAGTTCGAGGATGCCAGCGCGTTCGGCAGGCTGAAGCCATGGCCGGATGGAGCGGGCAAGTTCGTCGGGGCAGTGTGCTGAAAAGTAGTTGACGTGAAATGAGTGGGCGATGCCTTCGGCCGAGAAGTGCTGATGGCCGGCAGCCACGAATTCATCGCGGGCAGGGGAGGCCTCCAGTCCCGGGAGGTGGTCGAAAATGCCTCCGTGGCCGTTGTTGAGGAGCAGGATGCGCACGTTGTCGGGCAATCGGGTGTTCCACAGGGCATTGGCATCGTAGAAGAAGCTGAGGTCGCCGATGACAACCAGGTTGAGTCCCCACATCTTCAGGCTGTAGCCCACAGCCGTGGAGAGTGTGCCTTCAATGCCGTTCGTGCCTCGGTTGCAGAAAATGGGGAAGGATCCTGAGCGGAACACACGGCCGGCAGCTCTCACAGCGGTGCTGTTGGCCAAATGGAGGGCGAAGGGCTCGGAAAGGCCTTCCAAAGCGGTGCGCAGTGAAAGAAGGGCGGAGGAGATGCTCCACGAGGCCTGGGGAAGGGAGGGGGCATCTTGGCATAGGGAGTGTGGAATGCGTTTGTAGAGTCGTTCATTGCCCGTTCTGACACCAGTGTGGTCACGGGGCAGCATTTCGGCCAATTGGCGTAGGGCTGGCTGTACCGGGCCGGTGATCCAAGTGTGAAGATGGCAAAAGGTGTCGGGCATCTGCTCGTCCTGGCCGATGCGAATGACGCGGCTGTCGTGCTGTCGCAAGGTGCGCTTGAATGCCTTGTGGATGAAGTTCCCGCCGATTTGGATGACCACATCGGGACAGGGCACACACTCGGGTGACAGTCGCGACCAGTCATCGAATGCCTCAAGCAGGTCATTGCCCGGCACATCGGAGATGATTTCGCTCAGCACGGTGAGTTGCTCCCCTCGGATGAGGTCGGTCACTTCCTTGCGGATGTCGCCACGTTCGTATTGGCCGACCAGCAGCACGGGCCAGCGGGCTTGGGCAATCATTTGGACGAGGTGGTCGGGAATCGTGCAGGATTGGTGCGTTTGCAACCGATGAATGGCCCTTTCTTCTGGCAGTTGGGGCGTCGCGAAAGAAAACATCGGTTCGGCAATGTGCACATTGAGGTGGGCCGGGTGACCTCCGAAGGATTGCAGCGACAGGATGGCTTCGTTGATTTGCCGGTTGTTGAACCAGCGTTCTTCATCGGAGTGTACGGTGCCGATGGAGTAAGTGCGGCAGTAAGGATGCAGTGCTTCCGGCTGGGGAATGGTCTGGCCATCCAGTTGGCCGGTCCAGCATGCGGGACGATCGGCCGAAATGACCAGCAAGGGCAGATGGCGATAGTAGGCTTCGGCTACTGCCGGAATGCAGTTAAGCAGCGCTGAGCCGGAGGTGACGCAAACGGCGACCGGAGCCAGGGTGCTCAGCGTGATGCCTAATGCCACAAAGGCTGCACTCCGTTCGTCGGTGACGGGGTGCAGTGTGAATGCCTCGTTGGCTTCATGCAGATTGTGCACGATGGTGGCATTGCGTGAGCCCGGACATACCACGATGTCGTGAATGCCGTGGGCGATGAGTAGGGATGTGAGCTGGTTGACTTGGGGTGTGTCGCAATACATGAGTGTATGTAAGCTGAAAAAAGGGCAGAGTTTGAATGGGGGATGAGGGCTGTCGCCTACTTTACGGTAGCAAGAGGCGCATGGTCTGCAATTTGCGGTTTGTTTCCTCCCATTCTTCGTTCTCGGAGCTTTCGCGCATGATGCCGCCGCCTGCATAAAGCAGCGCTTCATGGGCAGTGAACTGCATGCAGCGTAAGGAAACGTAAAGTGCAGTGCAATCGTTCAACTGAAGCGGACCGCTGAATCCGGCGTAGTAGCGGCGTGGCGTACGCTCACTGCAGAGAATGGCTTGACGTGCTTCGGCACATGGCAAACCGCACACGGCAGGAGTGGGGTGCAGGGCTTGCAGCAAGTCGAGCATGTCGCTTTCCAGCTTTAGGCGGAAAGAGAAATCGGTGCAAAGATGCTGGATGTTGCCGGCACGACGCGAATAGGTGGCGGATTTGTCCCAGTCGTTGCACCGCTCGTGCAGCAGTTCCTCAATGTAGCGGGCCACGATGGTCTGCTCTTCCCGATTCTTGTGGTTCCAAAGCGGCTGCTCTCCTTCCTTCCAGGGCAAAGTGCCGGCGAGGGCTACCGTGCTCCAGCCTTGCGCTGTTTTTTTCAGCAATGGTTCGGGCGTGGCCACCAACCAAGTGCCCGTTTGCGGCGTGTGCCAAAGGGACACGAAGCAGTCGGGGCGTGCATGGCAAGCTTTCAGAAACAAGTCGTGGGCTTGGAGCGTGGATTCGGTGTGGTAATGCAATCGACGAGAAAGGACGACTTTTTCCACCCTCCCGTCGGCCAAACGCTGTTTCACTTCTTGAAAGGACTGGGCATAGGCCGCGCGTTCATCATCGTCAGTCGTGTGGAGAGGCGACGGGGGATAGCTTGCAGCATCGTGCATGGCGGGGATTTCTTCTTCAAGCAGTTCTTCGGCGCGTATGAACACGATGGGACATTCTGCGGTAGTCGTAAACGGCACAACGACGTACCCCCCAGTGAGTGGTACGTCGGTGATGCGGTTGTAAGTGTCAGGATTCGTGTGTTGAAGTAGAGTGGTGAAATGATTGCTTCCGGGTGTGTGAAACATCGCGAAGCAGGTCGGCCACTTCGTTGGAATGGGCATTGAAGCTTGTTGGGGAATTTGAAACTGCGAGCATGTGCGGTCGGCCAACGACGGCTGATGACGTGCGCAGCTGGAAATGATGAAAGTAGGGATGGATGAAAGCAATCTCCTGCAGCGAATGCCACAGGAGGTTGGATTATTCTTGTCCTTTGGCTTCTTCCCAAATGCGGTCCATCTCCTCCAGTGTCATGTCGGTGAGCTGGCGGCCTTGCTTGAGTGTGTGCGCTTCCAGATAGTTGAAGCGGCGGATGAACTTCTGGTTGGTGCGTTCCAGTGCGTTGTCGGGATTGATCTTGTAGAGGCGGGCGGCATTGATGAGGCTGAAGAGCACGTCGCCGAATTCGGCTTCAGCTTTCTCCTTGTCCATGTGCTCCACTTCTGCTTCGAATTCGCCGATTTCTTCCTTCACCTTGTCCCACACCTGCGAGCGTTCTTCCCAGTCGAAGCCCACGTTGCGTGCCTTGTCCTGAATGCGGTAGGCCTTGATGAGGGAGGGCAGTGCCGACGGCACGCCCGACAGCACGCTCTTGTTGCCGTCCTTTTCCTTCTGCTTGAGCATTTCCCACTGTTCGCTCACTTGCTGGGCCGTTTCCACTTTCTCCCCCGTCTGCTCCTTGGGAGGGTAGACATGCGGATGGCGGAATATGAGTTTGTCGCAAAGCTGGTTGCATACGTCGGCTATGTCGAACTGCTCCTTTTCAGACCCGATCTTGGCGTAGAAGCAAACGTGCAGCAGCACGTCGCCCAGTTCCTTGCAGATGTTCTTCTGATCGTCGTGCATGAGGGCATCGCACAACTCATAGGTTTCTTCGATGGTGTTGGGGCGCAGGCTCTCGTTGGTTTGCTTGCGATCCCAGGGGCATTTGACGCGCAATTCATCGAGCACGTCCAAAAGTCGTCCGAAGGCGGCTAATTGTTCTTCGCGTGTGTGCATTCGTTGTCTGATTAATTTTACTTGCAAAATTACACTTTTACTTTTGATTTCATTAAATTTGCACCATGGAAAAATTTGACATTTACATTTTAGGTTGCGGCAGTGCACTGCCTACCTTGCGACATATGCCTTCCTCGCAGTTGGTGAACATCCGCGAGAAATTGTTCATGATTGATTGCGGAGAAGGAGCGCAACTCGGTTTCCGGCGTTCGCGCCAAAACTTCATGCGCTTGTCGCACATTTTCATCTCCCACCTTCATGGTGACCATATTTTCGGCTTGATCGGTTTGCTTTCCACCCTATCCTTGGCGGGGCGGACGGCTCCTTTGTTCATTCATGCCCATGAGGAACTGGAAACGTTGCTTCGGCCTCAATTGGAGTTTTTCTGCAAGGGCATTGCGTTTGAAGTCCGTTTTGAACCGTTGCCTAAGCAGGGGGGCATTCACCTTGCGTATGAAGACAAGTCGGTGGAGGTGTTTTCCTTCCCGATGCGGCACAGGGTGCCTTCGTGTGGTTTCGTGTTTCGCGAGAAACCTTTGCTGCCGCATATCCGTCGCGACATGATTGACTTCCTGAATATTCCTTTCTATGCCATCAATGACATCAAGCAAGGGGGCGGATGGACTGCTGAGGACGGGACGCATTACGATCATTCACAACTGGTGCTTCCGGCAGATCGTGCCCGCAGTTATGCCTATTGTTCCGACACGGCTTATATGCCCGAGAACGTTCCTTTCATTAAGGGGGTGGATTTGCTCTATCATGAAGCCACTTTTGGCAAGGAATGCCTGCGCAGGGCGGAAGAGACACTGCACAGCACGGCTGAGCAGGCTGCGCTGATGGCGCGTGACGCGGAAGTCGGGCGTTTGCTGATCGGCCATTTTTCCTCTCGTTACAATTCGGAAGACGCATTGCTTCAGGAAGCGAGGGCGGTGTTCCCAAATGTGGTGGTGGCCAAGGAGCAAATGGTGATTCATCTGTGAGAGCAGTCTGAAGCTGGAAAAAGGCAAAACGATAGTATGGAAAAAAGCGGAACGCTTCAGAGAAATGTCTCATGAAGCGTTCCGCTTGATTTTGTAGCGCCTACGGGAATCGAACCCGTATACCATGCGTGAGAGGCATGTATCCTAA
>DAIRWG010000069.1:0-13946 GCA_036802405.1 Alloprevotella sp. | reverse complement strand
GACAAGAGCAATGAGAGTAAACGAGATTTTCTATTCCCTGCAAGGCGAAGGATTTTTCACCGGCACCCCATCTATATTCATCAGATTCTCCGGATGCAACCTGAAGTGTCCCTTTTGCGATACCGACCACAGCCCTCACACCGAGATGAGTCCTCAAGAAATCGCAAAAGCATCGAGCGCATACCCCGCCACGCATGTGGTGCTCACCGGCGGCGAACCGTCACTGCAAGTCACAGAAGAACTGATAGAGTTGCTACATGCTGAAGGAAAATTCGTGGCCATTGAAACCAACGGCACCCACCCCATCCCCGACAACATCGACTGGATCACATTTTCCCCCAAGGATGCCTATGTGCAAAGCGAAGCAGCCGTTCCCTTCATAAAGGCCGCCAACGAGATTAAACTCGTATTCAACGGCAAGCCGGTTAAAGATTACCACACCGTTCGAGTGCAGCACCGATTCATGCAACCATGCGACACTGGAAATGAAGCACTTAACAACACAATCATAAAGGGAGCCATAGACTACTGCATGACACATCCACAATGGCGGCTTTCCCTTCAAACACATAAAATCATCCATATCAGATAATTTTTTCATTGAAAAGCTTGCTCAATCCAAAAATTGTGCGTACCTTTGCAACCGCAAACGAGAAAGGAACTCAAGATTCCCTATCGCCGCCGAAATAGCTCAGTTGGTAGAGCAATTCATTCGTAATGAATAGGTCGCGGGTTCGAGTCCCGCTTTCGGCTCAAGGGTCAAACATTCAAATGAATGTTTGACCCTATTTTTGTATCTGCCCCAAACAAGGACCGGAGCCATGCGAATCGCACAAGACGAAAAAAGAGCGAGAACATGATGCTTTGGCACCCGCTCTCGCCCTTCCAAAAGATCGTTCTTAATGAGGCTTTATGCCATTGCGGCATGCATTCCTTGCCTTTCTATAAATCCCAACGTCAAAGTGTCGTCCGTTCAAACGATTTCATCAAACTGGAACGGCAGGAGTTTGCTCACGGAATCAAGGGCATAAACCTTGTCCCTTCCAACCATCAGGACACGCACATCGTGCCCCGCGCGCATTTGCGCCTCTATCAATGCCTGCCTGCAAACACCGCATGGGGAGATAGGCTGCTCAAGGAACTCATCGGTCGTGCCTCTTGCTGCCACGGCAATGGCACAAACGTTTTCCTCCGGCCATTGGGCATGGGCATAGAACAGCGCGCAACGCTCCGCACAAGTACCTGCACCAAAAGCCGCATTCTCCTGGTTACTGCCCTGCACAATGGTACCGTTCGACAGAAGCACTGCTGCTCCTACCTTAAAGTTGGAATAAGGTGCATAGCTACTAAAGGTGGCCTTTCGTGCAGCTTCCACCAATGCGGCATCCGAACCCGCCAACTCTGACAAGTCATACACCAAATAGCTGAAGTCTACCTTTGCTTCTTTCATCATATTCATTTATTATTGTTTTCTTCCTAAGCCGAACACTTCCTTCCGGAAATGCCCACAAACATACGATTATTTTTCCTCACAGCAAAACCATTGGCATCCAAATCTGCGTGAACCACTGCAAATGCCCCTCAAAAAGCTGCGGAGGTCTCCTGGCCTCACCATGGAAACGCACCCCGGCCAAAACAAGTAAAAAGCTACAAAACTGGGGGTACACATATCTATTTGGCTTTTTCGCATCCAACTTATGCGATAATTTGAAAGATTATTCGTACATTTGCAGAAAAGAAAGGAAAGCCCGCCAGTGCCGCACCAAGAATTCTGACAGAAAGCAAAGTGAGACATCGGGCTTCAGCAGTCACATTCAACACATTTGGACTCAATATGCAACTAGGAAGAAGGCTTAACGAAGGACTCTACAACGCAAGCAACGAGCACGATGCATGCGGTGTTGGCATGATTGTCAACATCCACGGCAACAAGTCTCATGAACTGGTAGACTCGGCATTGAAAGTGCTTGAAAACATGAAGCACAGAGGTGCAGAAGGAGCTGACAACAAAACCGGCGACGGAGCCGGCATCATGCTTCAGATTCCGCATGAATTCATATTGCTGCAAGGCATCCCCGTGCCGGAGAAAGGACATTATGGCACAGGACTCGTGTTCCTCCCCAAAGACGATGACAAGCAGAAAGAGATGCTAAGCATCATCATCGAGGAAGTGGAGCGCGAAGGCTTGCAGTTGATGCACGTGCGCGCCGTTCCCGTCAATTCACAGATCTTGGGTCAAGAAGCCCTGTCGACTGAGCCGGAAATCAAGCAGTTGTTTGTCGTAGGAGGAAAGCCGGAAGACCTGGAGCTCAAACTCTACATCACAAGAAAAAGAATCGAGAACCGCATCTCCGACCCCGACTTCTACATCTGCTCGCTTTCGTCCAAGAATATCGTATACAAGGGAATGCTCTCGTCCATGCAGGTGAGAAACTATTTTCCCGACCTCACCCAACCTTATTTCACCAGTGGACTGGCTGTCGTACACTCCCGTTTTTCGACCAACACCTTCCCCACTTGGGGCCTGGCCCAGCCGTTCAGGTTGTTGGCCCACAATGGCGAAATCAACACCATCAGGGGCAACCGTGCCTGGATGGAAGCGCGCGAACCTGTGCTCTCGACCGAACGCTTGGGAAACATCAAAAGTATCCGCCCCATCATCCAACCCAACATGAGCGACTCCGCATCGCTCGACAACGTGCTTGAATTCCTGATCATGTCGGGCCTTTCATTGCCTCATGCGATGGCCATGCTCGTGCCTGAAAGCTTCAACGACAAGAATCCCATCAGCGATGACCTGAAAGCATTTTACGAGTACCACTCCATCCTCATGGAACCCTGGGATGGTCCTGCTGCCCTGCTCTTCAGCGACGGCCGCTATGCTGGCGGCATGCTTGACAGGAACGGTCTGCGCCCGGCCAGATATCTGATTACCAAAAACGGCATGATGGTGGTGGCTTCAGAAGCAGGAGTCCTCAACTTTGAAGCTTCCGACATCAAGGAAAAAGGCCGTCTGCAACCAGGAAAAATCCTGCTGGTAGATACGGCTGAGGGCAAAATCTACTACGACGGTGAGCTCAAAGAACATTTGGCCCAAGCGCTGCCCTACCGAACTTGGCTCACCAACAACCGCATTGAACTTGACACGCTGAAAAGCGGCAGAAAGGTGGAAAACACCATTGACCATTTCACCGAAAAGCTACGTGTGTTCGGTTATTCTCGCGAAGACATCGAAAGAACCATCACACCGATGTGCACGAAGGGGAGCGAACCCATCGCTTCGATGGGCAATGACACGCCTCTAGCCGTACTTTCGCAAAAGCCCCAGCTGCTGTTCAACTATTTCCGCCAACAGTTCGCCCAAGTAACGAACCCGGCCATCGACCCTATCCGCGAGGAGCTTGTCATGTCGCTGACCGAATACATCGGTGCGGTGGGCATGAACATTCTCACCCCCAATGAAAGCCATTGCAAAATGGTGAGACTCCCCCACCCCGTACTCAACAACCGCCAGCTTGACATTCTTTGCAACATTCGCTACAAAGGATTCAACACCGTGAAGCTGCCCATGCTCTTCGAAGTGAAGAAAGGAGCTGAAGGATTGCACGAGGCCCTCGACAACCTCTGCATGCAAGCGGAGCAGAGTGTGGCCGACGGTGTCAACTACATCATCCTCTCCGACCGTGGAGTCAACCAAGACTTGGCTCCGATCCCTTCGCTTCTGGCCGTAAGCGCTGTTCACCACCATCTGATCAAAGTGCAGAAAAGAGTGGAAACGGCACTCATCGTCGAGAGTGGAGAAATCAGAGAAGTGATGCACGCGGCATTGCTGTTGGGCTACGGAGCCAGTGCCATCAACCCCTACATGGCATTTGCCATCCTCAACGACCTTGTCGGCAAGGGCGAAGTGCAGATGAACTACGAAACGGCCGAAAAGAACTATGTGAAGGCCATCTGCAAAGGACTTTACAAGGTGATGTCGAAAATGGGCATCAGCACCATCCGTTCCTACAGAGGTGCCAAGATATTCGAAGCCATCGGATTGGGCCAATCCACTCTGAAGCAGTATTTCGGCACACCGACTTCCACAATCGGCGGCATCGGGCTGAATGAAATTGCCCACGATTACATCGAAATGCACCGAGAAGGGTTTCACCCCAATGAATTCGAACGGGCAGACGAAACGCTGCTCCCGAATGCAGGCCTTTTCTCCTACCGCAAAAATGGAGAATATCATGCATGGAACCCTGAGACCATTTCCACGCTCCAGTTGGCAACACGATTGGGCAGCTACAAGAAATTCAAGGAGTTCACCCGTTTGGTGGATGAAAAGCCCAGTCCCATATTCCTACGCGATTTCTTCAAATTCAAGAAGAATCCGATTCCCTTGGAAGAAGTGGAACCCGTTGACGACATTGTCAAGCACTTTGTGACAGGTGCCATGTCGTTTGGAGCCATCAGCAAAGAAGCGCATGAAGCGCTTGCCTTGGCCATGAACAAGCTCGGCTCACGGTCGAACACAGGCGAAGGTGGCGAAGACAGTGAACGATTCCACGAATCGTTTGACGGCATTTCCCTTTGCAGCAAGACGAAGCAAATTGCCTCTGGCCGCTTTGGAGTCACGACCGAATACCTGGTCAATGCAGAGGAAATACAGATCAAGGTGTCGCAGGGAGCCAAGCCCGGCGAAGGTGGACAGTTGCCTGGTTACAAAGTGAATGAAGTGATTGCCAAGACCCGGCATTCCATCCCCGGCATTTCCCTCATATCGCCCCCGCCACATCACGACATCTATTCCATCGAAGATCTGGCCCAACTCATTTTCGACCTCAAGAACGTCAACCCGAAAGCTAAGATCAGCGTGAAGCTCGTGGCCGAAAGCGGAGTAGGCACCATTGCGGCGGGCGTGGCTAAAGCCAAGGCCGACTTGATTGTCATTTCAGGCGCAGAAGGAGGAACGGGCGCATCGCCGGCCTCATCAATGCGCTACGCGGGCATTTCGCCCGAAATCGGCTTGTCGGAAACGCAACAGACGCTCGTTCTCAACGGGCTGCGCGGTCAGGTAAGGCTTCAGACTGACGGACAGCTCAAGACAGGACACGACATCATTTCAATGGCACTGCTCGGCGCTGAAGAATTTGCATTTGGAACGACTGCACTCATCGTGCTGGGATGCGTCATGATGCGCAAGTGCCATGCGAACACCTGCCCCGTTGGCGTAGCCACTCAGAATCCGGAACTTCGTGAACATTTCCGCGGACACTATGGCTATGTGGTAAACTACTTCCGCTTCCTGGCAGAAGAAGTGCGGGAATACCTGGCCGAAATGGGCTACCGTCACCTTTCGGACATCATCGGACACACGGAGCTCATTGAAGTGGAAATACCCAAGGGGCTTCACAAGGCCGAACTGCTTGATTTCAGCCACATTCTTCACCGCGTACAGTCAGATGCGGCCCTCCACCATGTGTGTGAGCAAAAGCACGACATCGAGCACGTGAAAGACCGTGCCATGATTGCAGCTGCCGCTGAAGCCATCGAAAACCAAAAGGAAGTTTCATTGGAGTACGCCATCTCGAACACCGACCGCTCGGTTGGTGCCATGCTCTCGGGAGCCGTTGCTGCAAAATATGGGCAAAACGGACTGCCTGATGAAACCATCAACATCAAGTTCAAAGGTTCGGCAGGACAGAGTTTCGGAGCGTTCCTCACCCATGGCGTGAACTTCAAATTGGAGGGCGAAGCCAACGACTACTTGGGCAAAGCCCTCAGCGGGGGACGCATTGCCGTGATGCCTCCCGTGCGTTCCAACTTCAAAGCCGAGGACAACACCATTGCTGGCAACACGCTGCTTTATGGTGCCACGGGTGGAGAGGTTTACATCAACGGTTCGGTGGGCGAACGATTTGCAGTACGCAATTCGGGAGCTATCGCTGTGGTGGAAGGCGTGGGCGACCACTGTTGCGAATACATGACAGGTGGTCGTGTCGTGGTATTGGGTTCCACGGGCCGAAACTTCGCTGCGGGCATGAGTGGCGGAGTGGCATACGTTTGGGATAAAGATCATCACTTCGACTATTTCTGCAACATGGAAATGGTGGAGTTGTCGTTGCTCGAGAGTTCCGCTTCACGCAAGGAATTGCATGAGCTCATCCGCCAGCACTACTTATACACTGGCTCGCAACTGGCACGCACCATGCTCGACAATTGGGGACGCTATGTGGACGAGTTCATCCAAGTCACTCCAATCGAGTACAAGCGAGTATTGGCCGAAGAGCAAATGCGCAAGCTCCAACAGAAGATTGCAGAGGTACAGCGCGACTATTAAGCAAGCTCTGGAAATAGCGGAGATGTGCTGAAGGGCATTTCATTCCCTAACCATCAAGCAAGGGACATGCAGCGAAAGCACACTCCGCACGGAGCCGTACCAACACACCCAAGCATAAAACAACACTTAGACACTTCAAAAAAATGGGAGATCCCAAATCATTTCTGACTATACCACGCCAAGAAGCCGGCTACAGACCCATACACGAACGCATTGCAGACTTCGGTGAAGTGGAACAAACTCTTAACACCAGCGACCGACGCCGCCAGGCATCGCGCTGCATGGACTGCGGTGTTCCCTTTTGCCATTGGGCATGCCCATTAGGCAATTGCCAACCCGAATTCCAAGACGCTCTCTATCGTGGAAAATGGAAAGAAGCCTACGACATTCTGTCGAGTACGAACGACTTTCCCGAATTCACCGGACGCATCTGCCCGGCACTGTGCGAGAAAAGCTGCGTGCTGAACCTGACCATCCATCAACCCGTCACGATTCGCGAGGACGAATGCGCCATCATTGAGATGGCTTTTCAGGAAGGATATGTAAAGCCTCGCAACATCACCCGCAACACACAAAAAGTAGCCGTGATCGGATCTGGCCCATCCGGTCTTTCGGCAGCCAACCAACTCAACCGCCGAGGCTACAAAGTGACAGTCTTCGAAAAAGATGAAATGCTTGGCGGCCTGCTGAGGTTTGGCATTCCGAACTTCAAACTGCAGAAGTCGGTCATCGACCGACGAATCCGTATCATGCAGGAAGAGGGCATCGAGTTCAAGACCCAGGAAAAGGTGGACTTGCCGCAATTGCCCGAAGGATTTGATGCCTATGTGATCTGTACGGGCACCCCTCAGGCACGAGATTTGAACATTCCCGGCCGCGAAAGCAAGGGCGTTCATTTTGCCCTGGAACTGCTGAGCCAGCAAAACCGCGTTCTGGCAGGAGAGGTGTTCAACGACAAGGAACGCATTACCGCCAAAGGCAAGAACGTGCTTGTGATTGGTGGAGGTGACACCGGAAGCGACTGCATCGGAACTTCCAACCGACAAGGGGCATTGAGCGTGACCCAAATCGAAATTATGCCCAAGCCTCCGGTTGGTCACAACGATGCGACACCTTGGCCGCAATGGCCCATCATTCTGAAAACTAGTTCAAGTCATGAAGAAGGATGCACACGCCGATGGTCGCTTGCTTCCAACCGATTCTTGGCAGACGAAGACGGACACGTTAAGGGGGTTGAAGTGGAAACGGTGGAGTGGAAACCCAATCCTGAAGGCGGACGTCCCATCATGCAACCTACTGGCCAGAAAGAAATCATTGAAACGGACATGGTACTTCTGGCTATGGGATTTTTGCGACAGGAACACCCGCAGTATCCCGAAAATGTGTTTATTGCAGGAGATGCCGCCACGGGTGCGAGCCTTGTTGTGAAGTGCATCGCTCAAGGAAAGAAAGCAGCACAGGAAGTGCATCAGTACCTTCAAGGAAAGCTGAAATGAAGCATGCAGTCCTAACAGATTAAGGCCAATCAAACTATTAGATGGTTATATGCGTATGGGCATACATCGCATATGACCATCTACTTTTTTGGGAAATGATTTCAGCCATTTGAAAAAATGGCTAACTTTGCCTTGGATATACACTTAGAACATATGGAATACCTTCCCCACGACCCAGCGATACTCGTGTCGAGCATCAATATGCTGCTGCGCGATGAAGAATATGATTCGCTGGAATCATTGTGCTACGCATTCAATCAAGAACCACAAGCCCTGATAGGGTATCTGGAAGCGAATGGCTATGTATACAGCATTGAACAAAAACAAATGCGTCCCAAAGACTATGACAAGAATCACTAAAGAAAGTATAGAAACGGCTTATTGCTTTTTCCACCAGAAAGAAAGAGTGTATGCTCATTCCCATTCCAACACGCAAAAAGACGACATCGAATATGCCATTTCAGATTTTGTCAATGACATGAACCCTGCACTTTATCAAGCCCTGTCGAGAGGTGAGAGCGGATTTCTGCACACGCATTCCACTTTTCATGCCGACATCTTGCAGGCTCTTGATGACTTGGAAAACATGCTGAACGATAATTCCCCCATCATGTAACCCCTAATCGCAACATTCCAAACACTGATACCATGAATGCCACTTGCCCCAAACTGTTGATGACGCTGATTGTGTTGTTTCTCTTCCACCACTGCCTGCATGCACAAATGCCGACACATCCATTAATCACATGGGATGAATTCCTGCAGGAATATGCGACAGAACAGGCATTCGGAGAAGACGAAAGCGAGGAGAATCAGAACGGAATGAGTCAATCTGAAATAGATTTTCTGGAAATGCTCACATCGCACCCACTGCAACTCAATAAAGCAACGAGAGATGACTTCCTACAGATTCCTTTCCTCGAAAAAGCACAGATTGACTCGTTGCTGTCCTTTCGAGCACAAAAACATTCATTCTATTCCTTGGGCGACCTCTTGCTAATCAAAGGGTTTGACTACCAAACACGCCGATGGCTTTCGCTCTTTGTGCGATGCGACAGTCTAACGCCCCCCAATCCGCATCAATATGCCACGACCCTTCGTCAACGCATGAAACAGGATGGAAGCCACGAAGTGCTCACCCTTCTGGAAGTGCCTCTGTACAAAAGAAAGGGATATCAGCACCCGGAACACCCCACTGCAAGCAACTACTTCCTTGGAAATCCATTGCGCCACCTCGTTCGCTATCGTTACCACCTCAAGAAAGAACTTAACTGGGGATTCCTTATGGAAAAAGATGCTGGAGAGCCTGTTGGGAAACAGGGTTTTTATCCCTATGACCATCTGTCGGCCTATCTGAGCTATCGACCTTTCGGAAAGAATTGGCAACTCATTGTAGGCGACTTTGAAGTGAGAAACGGAAGAGGACTGCTATTCGGTCTGCCACTTTTCAGCGGGACAAACCAGCTATACACGCGACAACGCGCAAACATCGGCCCCAGCATTCGCCCCCACACATCAGCTGCAGAATATGGATTTCACAGAGGTGGAGCCTTCAGCTACCAACTTCAACGAATCACCTTGCTCGCATTTGCCTCATTCAACCAATTGGATGCCCGAATCGAAAACGATACAATCCGCACGATCCTTCAAACGGGACTCCACCGGACATTTAACGAGATAGAAAGGAGGCATTCCACAAACTGCATCAGTGAAGGCCTCTCCATCAATTACGAAAAGGCATCATGGGGCATCGGCTTACATGCTGTAGGAAGCCACTATGCAAACATCATATGGCCAGAGGAACACTATTATAACGGATATGTGTTCAGAGGAAAAAATGCCGGCACGATATCTTCCACCTATTCCTGGCATCGCACGCATTGGGGGATGCAAGGAGAATTAGCTGTTGACCACAATGGGAACATAGCCACAGAGCATCTCATCGGCTACAATCGTGGAAGGAAAAGCCAAATCAACCTGCAAATTCGACATTTCTCGCCCTCCTTCGTCAGCATCTATGGGAAAGCCATCCAGCAAGGTAGCAACGTAAGAAACGAACAAGGCATTCTGCTTGCGGGATGTATACGGCCAACCCGCATATGGGAATTCAAATCAAGCATTGACCTTTTCCGCTATATAAAGCCTACATTTACTTCCATACAACCACACGCCAAGGGACTTGAGTTCTTGATTCAAGCAAACCGATCGCTCCCTAATAATGGGCTGCTGCAAGTGCAATACAAGCTTAAAACACGGCAATACACCGTTACCCAACACAAAGTCATGGAATACCGCACTACGCAACGTTTGGGCTTGATCACGTCCGTGCAAACCAACAAAACGGAATTCACTACCTTGCTTCATGCCACCCTGGCAAACAGACAGACGAGCAAAGCCAAATGCGGACTCCTCATAGGTGAGAGGCTAAGCACACAAGTCGGCAAGCATTGGCAAATGAAGTGGCTGGCGGCATGGTTCAAGACAAGCGACTACTCAAGCGCAATATACCTTCGCACACCCGAAATCATGCAGACGGCCATGTCGACCGCATTTATGTATCATGGAGCCTATCTGAATTCCACCTTGCGCTACAATGGAGGCAAGCACCTCGGTATAGGGCTGCAATGTGCGTCAAGGTGCTATTTTGACAGGAAGGCTCAGTCGTCAGGACTGATGGAAATCAACTCTCCTTGGAAAAGCGACATTCATGTGATTCTGAGCTACAAATTCTGAAATGTCTTGAGCTTATGATAAACGAATCATGGCCAGTCTAGGCAAGGAATGTCCTTCCTGACTGGCCATGTTCGCCATTGGGATGTCCACACTGAAATGGACGACTGTCAAATCAGTCTTTTTTGCGAAGCACTACTGCTGAACGGGCTGGCAAATAAAGTTGCAACCATCCCTTGCCATCACGTTGCAAGAGCTTGTCATAGTTGGTGAGATGTGTGACAGAATCATCGGCCAAGCCATTACCGCCATAGCAAACGGCATCCGTATTCAGCACCACTTCATAGGCCCCTTCAGGCATCATGAAGCCATAGCCTTCATACGACCTTGTCGGTGAAAAGTTGAACACGAACAACAAATCGCCTCGGCTATAGGCCAACACTTGATCGCCATCGTTGTGCCATACTTCCTGTACTGGATACTTACGAATGTCGCCTACCGATTCGAGCAAATGCACCATGTCGCGATCAAAATCGCCTAAATAATGATAGCACAAGTCGTGGTTGTCGACCAGATTCCACTGGCGACGAGCATACTTGTAGCTCCAGTTGTTTCCTTCTCTCGGGAAATCAATCCACTCCGGATGGCCGAACTCATTGCCCATGAATGTCAAGTAGCCACCGTTGATCGTGGAAGCAGTGACCAAACGAATCATCTTGTGCAAAGCGATGCCTCTGTGCACTGTGCCATTCTCATCGCCCTTGCGGAAATGCCAATACATGTCGGCGTCAATCAAGCGGAAGATCAAGGTCTTGTCACCCACCAACGCTTGGTCATGACTCTCGCAATAAGAAATCGTACGTTCGTCGGCTCTTCTATTGGTCAGTTCCCAGAAAATGGAAGAAGGTTTCCAATCCTCATCACGGCATTCCTTGATGGTCTTGATCCAATAGTCGGGCACATTCATTGCCATACGATAATCAAAGCCATAGCCGCCATCCTTGAACGGTGCTGCCAATCCGGGCATTCCGCTCACTTCTTCTGCAATGGTAACAGCCTGAGGTTTCACTTCGTGGATGAGCTGATTGGCCAGCGTCAGGTAACAGATTGCATTGTCGTCCTGGTGACCATTGTAGTAGTCAGCATAACCGCAGAAAGCCTCGCCAAGGCCATGACTATAGTAGAGCATGGACGTGACTCCATCAAAGCGGAAACCATCAAAGTTATACTCGGTCAACCAAAATTTGCAATTTGAAAGAAGGAAATGGATCACTTCATTCTTGCCATAGTCAAAGCACAAGCTATCCCAAGCCGAGTGCTCATGGCGTTCACCAGGATAGAAGAACTGGTTGGGATCACCACAATAGTTGCCAAGCCCTTCGATTTCATTCTTTACTGCATGGCTATGCACCAAATCCATGATTACCATCAGGCCTTGTTTATGGGCATCGTCAATCAAGTGCTTCAGTTCTTCAGGCGTACCAAATCGGCTGGAAGCCGCAAAGAAAGAGCTTACATGATAGCCAAAACTGCCATAGTATGGATGTTCGGCTATAGCCATAATCTGAATGCAATTGTAACCGTCGGCCACTATGCGCGGAAGAACGTTTTGGCGGAACTCTTCATACGACCCCACTTTTTCTGCATCCTGAGCCATACCGATGTGGCACTCGTAAATGAACAAAGGTTGCTTCTTGGGACGGAAACGTTTCACTTTCCATTCATAGGGACTGCTCGGATGCCACACCTGAGCCGAGAAAATTTTCGTCTGCTCATCCTGCACCACCCGCTGTGCCCAAGCAGGCACACGCTCACCTTGACCTCCAGGCCAGTGCACGGAAAGTTTGTAAAGATCGCCATGCTTCAGTGTGCGGGCAGGCACCTTCAGTTCCCAATTGCCCGTTCCCTCCAAACGTTTGAAGGCATATTCCGGTTTTTCCTTCCACTGGCTGAAATCTCCAATCAAGTAAATCTCAGTGGCATTGGGAGCCCACTCACGCAGTACCCATTGGCGAGCCGTGCGGTGAAGGCCGAAATAGAGATGCCCATCGGCAAAATCCGACAGGCTTCCTGTTCCGTTGGTCAGTTCATGCATCTTGTTGAGTGCATGTTCGTGCCGACCGGCAATGGCCTGCTCAAATGGCTTCAGCCAGACGTCGTTCTTCACGAGTTTGAGTTCGGTAGCGGACACTGTTTTTTGTGCTGTCTTCGCTTTTTTCACAACGGAAGCGGCACTTGTCTGCTTCTTTACACGGGGTTTCCGCCCTGTCTCTTTCGATACGGAAACCTGCCTCTCAGAATCTTTCTGTTTCATGGAAACTGTAAGGTGAATGAGGGTTTATAATCGAGTTCTATCAGTAGCTTTCAGCATTACATCACGAGTCGTCCGTTGGAGTACTCGCCTTTTTTTGTCACATTGCCATTGGCATCATACTCCACGAATTTACCATGTTTCTGACCATCCTTGTACGTGCAGTCGATGCGAGTTCCGTCGGCACGGATTTCAACCGACTGCCCGTTTCGTTTTCCTTCTTTGAATTGTCCCTTGAATCGGCCACCATTGGCAAAACGGAGCGTGCCTTCACCATCCATGCGGTTGTTTTTCCACGTCCCGTTATACTCATCGCCATTCTTCCACTTGTACACTCCATGACCATGCATCATGTTATGTTGCCATTGTCCTGTGTAGGTTGCCACCCCTTTCCATTGGAAAGTTCCTTGGCCGCTTTGTTCACCGTTCAGGAAGCTACCCACATACTGGTCACCATTGGCAAAGCGGAAAGTGCCTTCGCCCGTACGCTCGCCAGCAACATACTGGCCCTCGTACACATCGCCATTGCGAAACTTGTAGATACCTCTTCCTTCCTGCATATCGTTTTTCCACTCACCGGAGTAATAATCGCCATCCGCATAAAAATAGGTACCTCTGCCATTCCGTTGATTGTCGACCCAAGAACCTTCGTATTTCGAACCGTCGTTCCAGTCAAAAAAGCCTTTTCCATTCTTCTGGTCGTTAGCCCAATCGCCCTTGTAGAATGCACCACTTTTATAGGTATACGTACCCTTTCCGAACCGTTTGTCTTCCTTCCAGGTGCCGTCGTAAACATCACCATTGTAGTAATACATCTTGCCGGCTCCCTCTTTCTGGTTGCGATACCAAAGTCCGACGTAACGGTTGTTGTTCACTGCATAGAAAGTGCCCCGACCATTGCGTTCATTCTTCGTCCAATTGCCTTCATAGCGTGAGCCATCTGCTGCGGTGAATGTACCTTCACCATGACGTAAGCCTTTGGCAAATTCGCCTTCGTAAGTATCGCCATTCTCATATTGCACACGGCCCTTGCCGTTTGGCTTGTTGCCAGAGAGCTCTCCTGTGTAAATTCCTCCATCTTTGAGTGTGCATGAACCCACTACAATCTTTTGGGCTAAGGATGGAATGTATGCTGTTTGCA
>DAIRWG010000068.1:0-13978 GCA_036802405.1 Alloprevotella sp. | reverse complement strand
TTCCATGTCCGCTCACACGAATGCTTTTTGGATTAAAAATGCGAACATCAAACTGTACACCCTACTTATTCTGTCAAGCCTATTCTTCACTGAAGCGAATCAATTGTCTACACAAAAGCTACAAAACACGATTCTCCACGGCGGAACACTTTGCATAGCCTGCAAAATAGCGTAACTTTGCATCGCAAACACTCCACAAGACCATATGAACAGATTCAAGATAGGTTGCATGGCTGCAGCCAGTTTCATACTATTTCCATTCACGCAGTCAAAAGCACAATCATTGACCGAACCCGCCAAAGCGAAAATAGAGCAATATTTCCGCAACTATCATCTGGAGGGATACAAGCCCAACGGGGCCATGAAGATGGACTCCCTGCACATCGACGAAGAAAGCAAGGCCATATACATCTACTTGAATGAGCAGTTCTGTTCCCAGCCCTTCACCCCCAAGTCCGTACGCACCATCTACGCCGCCTTGCAGCAAATGATGCCTGCTCCCTACAACACCTACCACCTCGATGCCTACTCGCCCAAAGGCACACTGATCGAAGACCTGATCCCCAACGTGCTGCGCGAAGGGAAATCCGATGAAACGCGCCTCTGGAAGAACACCGACTACGAGGGCCTTCCCTGGGTGCGCAACACGTCACTTCCCTACGTAGTGAGCAAGGGACTGCAAAACCGTCATCTGTTCATCTGGCCCAGCCACGGCCGCTATTACAAGAACGGATCCTGGCAATGGCAACGCCCCTATCTGTTCTGCACGACCGAAGACCTCTTCACCCAATCCTTCGTCTACCCCTACCTTTTCCCCATGCTCGAAAAGGCAGGTGCCATCGTCTATTCCCCACGAGAGCGCGACATCCAAACGCATGAATGCACCGTCGACAACGATGATGCATCCCGTCAGGGCACCTATGCCGAGGCAAACACAGACGATGCCGTCTGGTCGTCCTCCGAAACGGGAAAAGGCTTCAAAGCACCCTATGCCCTCCTCAACGACTCCACCTTCCCATTCCTCGCAGGCACCTTCCGCAGCATTCCCGCCACCTCGCGCAAGTCCCGGCTCGCCACCGCCACCTGGATGCCCCGCATTCCCGCCTCAGGACGCTATGCCGTGTATGTGAGCTATGCTTCCCTGCCCAACAGTGTGCCCGATGCCCGCTACACCATCTTCCACAAAGGCGGTCGAACCCATGTGCAGGTCAATCAGCAGATGGGAGGAAGCACATGGGTCTACCTGGGCACCTACGAGTTCGACGAAGGACAGTCATCTCAAGGCCGGGTCATCCTGTCGAACCAAAGCAACTACCGTGGTGTCATCACCGCCGATGCAGTTCGCTTCGGCGGAGGTGTCGGACAGGTGGAACGTGGCACGGCAGGCACCAGCGGACTGCCGCGCTACCTCGAAGCAGCCCGCTATCACGCCCAATGGTGCGGACTGCCCGACTCACTCTTCAACACGGAGCAAGGCACCAACGACTATGCCGACGACCTCCGTGTGCGCGGCAACTGGATCAACTACCTGGGTGGAGGTAGTCCCTTCCTGCCCAACCTCCCCGGCCAGCATGTGCCTTTCGAACTGTCGTTGGCCCTGCACTCCGATGCCGGACTCCGCCACGACCGCTCCATCTACGGGTCGCTGAGCATCTGCACCACACAGGATGCCCAGGGAAGCACTGTCTACCCCTCAGGACTCTCGCGCCAAGCCTCGCAGGATTTCGCCGCCCTGCTGCTCAACAACCTCACCGGCGACCTCTCCACCACCTTCAAGAGGGAATGGACACGTCGCGAGCAATGGGACCGCAACTATGCCGAAACCCGTATGCCATCCGTGCCTTCAGCCATTCTCGAGATGCTTTCGCACCAGAACTTCGAGGACATGAAATATGGCCACGACCCCTACTTCAAGTTCACCTTGGCCCGCTCTGTCTACAAGACCATCCTGCGCTACGTCAACTTCGAGCACGGCATCCGCAGCACCATCGTGCAGCCCCTCCCCGTGCATGCCTTCAGTGCCCTGCTTTCCCCCGAAGGACAGCAGGTGGCGCTCACCTGGCAGCCCTCCACCGATCCCCAGGAACCATCCGCCAGCCCCACGTCCTACGTGCTCTATACGAAAGTCGGCGATGAAGACTTCGACAACGGACTCAACATCGGCCCCAATCCCACCTTCAGCCTCACCATCAGTCCCGACAAGATCTACAGTTTCCGCGTCACGGCCATCAATGCCGGAGGAGAGAGTTTCCCTTCCGAAACGCTCAGCGTGATGCACTCCTCGTCCCCGTCAGCCAAGGAAGTGCTCATCGTCAACGGGTTCAACCGCATCAGCGGACCCGCATGGGTGGAAAACGCCGACAGCATTGGCTTCGACCTGCGGAAGGACATCGGTGTGCCTTACCTCTACACATCGGCCTATGCAGGCACACAGCGCAATTTCTTCCCCTCCTCGGTTGGGCAGGAAGGTAGCGGCAGCCTTGGCTACTGCGGCCATGAGCTCGTGGGTAAAGTCTTTGCCGGCAACACCTTCGACTTCCCCCTGCAGCACGGGCGAAGCATTGCAGCGGCCGGAGGATTCAGTTTCAGTTCGGCAAGCCGCGAAGCCTTCGAAAGCAAGGCATTGCCGCTGAAGGGCTATGCCGCCATCGACTACATTGCCGGATTGGAAGCTGACAAGCCCTACAATCTTGTCACTGCCAAGGCATTTCCCACTGCAGTCCAGCAAAAGCTCTCCACCTACCTCAAGGAGCAGGGAGGCGCACTCCTCGTGAGCGGCAGCTACATCGGTTCCGACAACCAGTCATCAAGCACCGACAAAGACTTCATCGAAAATGTGCTGAAGTACCGCTACGACGGCACCGCCCTCACCGACTCCATGCAGACCGTTGCCGGACTCAACCTGCACTTCGGCATACAACGCACCCCAAGCGCCACCCACTATGCAGCCCAATGGCCCGATGCCATCCTGCCAGCCAGCAAGCAGGCATTTCCAGCCTTTGCCTTCGGTCAAGGGCAGGGAGCCGGCGTGGCCTACAAGGGACGCAGCTACAGAGTCGTAGCCATGAGTTTCCCCTTCGAATGCATTGCGGAAGAAAAGGTGCGCCATCTCTCCATGAAAGCCCTGCTGCACTTTCTCACCGATTAAGCAGGAGAAAGACGGAAGCCTGCGTCAAAAAGGAAGAAAAGCGAAGCAACGTTTGACGCATCCAGTCTATTTTCCTAAATTTGCAATACATAAGTAGGTGTTCGGACCATCCGACACAGTTTCAAACACCACCTGCTTAGCGAATCAAAACAGCCAATCATCAACCTCCGAATCATGCAAAATGGTTTCATCAAAATAGCAGCGGGCATCCCCTCCGTCTGCATTGGCGACTGCGCCTTCAACACCGAACAGATCGAAAACATGATGGTGTGTGCCGAAGGCTACGGTGCCAGCATCGTATGCCTGCCAGAGCTGTGCATCAGTTCCTACACCTGTCAGGACCTCTTCCAGCAGCAGATTCTGCTCGACGAAGCGGAAGCCTCGCTGCTCAAGCTGATCGAATTCAGCCGCAACCTCAACATCGCAGCCTTGGTGGGCGTGCCCATCGTGTTCAACAATATGCTCTTCAACTGCGCTGCAGTCATCCAGCGCGGCAAGATTCATGGGCTCGTGCCCAAAACGTTCATCCCCAACTACAAGGAATTCTACGAAAAGCGGTGGTTCACCTCCTCGCGCAGCATTGCCGAAGGCACAAGCATCCACTTCTGCGGACAGACCGTTCCCTTCGGAGCCAACCTCCTGTTCGAGTCGCAGCACTGCATTTTCGGCATCGAGCTTTGCGAAGACCTGTGGGCACCGCTGCCCCCCAGCACCCACTTGGCCCTGTCGGGAGCCGACATCATCTTCAACCTCAGTGCCAGCAACGAGCTCATCGGCAAAGCCTCCTATCTGCGCTCGCTCATTCAGAACCAAAGCGCCCGAACCATCAGCGGATATGTCTATGCCGGCAGCGGATTCGGCGAAAGCACACAGGACCTCGTGTTCAGCGGACGTGCATTCATTTGCGAGAACGGGCACATGCTGAAAGAGGCTGACCGCTTCACCATGAAGGAACAGCTCATCGTCAGCGAGATCGACGTGGACCGCCTGCGTGCCGAGCGCCGCGTCAACACCACCTTTGCCGACAGCACAGCGAGCGACCTCCAGCCCCAGCCGCAAATCATCGAACTCGAACCGAGCAACACCAACATCCCCTTCACACTCACCCGCAGCATCGATGCCCACCCCTTTGTGCCCGAAGGTGCGGAACTCGACAACCGCTGCGAGGAGATCCTTTGCATTCAGAGCGAAGGCCTCGCCCGCCGCATTGTGCACACCCACGCACAGACCGTGGTCATCGGCATCAGCGGCGGACTCGACTCCACACTGGCCCTGCTCGTGGCCGTACACGCCTTCGACCGCCTCGACCGCGACCGCCGGGGCATCGTGGGCATCACCATGCCCGGATTCGGCACCACCGACCGCACCTACACCAATGCGGTCAACCTCATGAAGGAGCTGGGAGTGACCATCCGCGAGATCAGCATTGCCGATGCCGTCACCCTCCATTTCCAGGATCTGGGGCACGACATCCATGTGCACGACCTCACCTATGAGAATTCACAAGCACGCGAACGCACACAGATTCTGATGGATGCGGCAGGCCAGATGGGAGGCTTCGTTGTGGGCACCGGCGACCTCAGCGAACTGGCCTTGGGCTGGGCCACCTACAACGGCGACCACATGAGCATGTATGGCGTGAATGCCTCCATCCCCAAAACGCTGGTCAAGCACCTCGTCACCTGGGCTGCCAACAACATGGCCGACGAAGCCGCCCGCACCACCCTGATCGACATTGTCAACACCCCCATCAGCCCCGAGCTCATTCCTGCCGACGAGAACGGCAACATCAAGCAGGTGACCGAGGACCTTGTCGGGCCATACGAGCTGCACGACTTTTTCCTCTATCAAGTGCTGCGTTTCGGCTTTCGTCCGCGCAAGGTGTATATGCTCGCCTGCCAGGCATTCAACGGCAACGGAAACGGCACACACTATCCCGAAGCCACCATTCTGAAATGGCTCAACACCTTCTACCGCCGATTCTTCAGCCAGCAGTTCAAGCGTTCCTGCCTGCCCGACGGACCGAAGGTCGGAAGCTGCTCCCTCAGCCCTCGCGGCGACTGGCGAATGCCTTCCGATGCCACAGTCAAGGCATGGACCGACGACCTTGCCACCATCCAGCAATCCCTGCAGGAGAATGGCTCCACATCAGCCGAATAACCCCCACCACCGTGCCAAGCGCCACACTATGAAACAGATTATCGCCACGCTCCTGCTCCTGCTCACCGCCTGCACGCTGCAAGCCAAGGATCACGATCCCGACTTCTTCATCCGTGTGCTGTCCGACCGCGCCACCCCCATTTCGGCAGGCGACAGCATGCTGGTCAGCATCGTGCTCTATGCGCAGCACCCCATAGCCGAGGCCTCCTGCAAGTCCACCGTCAAGCTGACGGGCAAAGGCAGCAGCCAATGCTCGCTGCGCAAGCTTCCCATCAACCGGAACGCCACGGCCAGCAGGGTGCGCGAAGGACGCAACATCTACTACACCCTCGTGTGGAACCAGTACGTCGTAGCCCCCACGGCCATCGGTTCGTTCACCATTCCCACACTGAAGTTCACCGCCACCCTGGAAGAGGTGGTGCGCATGCCCGACCTCTTCGACCAGATGATGGGAGCGCGTCCCGAAACGCGCCGGCACAAAGTCAGCGCAAGCAGCGAGCCGTTCACGTTCAAGGCTCAGGAAAAGCCCCGCCGAAGCACCCGCGAGATCATGCGATCCGGCGGCACCATGCTTTAGGGCGCACACCCGGTTGCCTTGCACAAACCATTGAACGCATCGGGATCAGCCCAAGATATCCCAACATTCATCACATAACCTTTTCAACCCGTGGCCGGCCATCTTCTGCTGCTGCATGAACACATGCACGGCATGCAAGCTCAGTCCGACTACACTAAAAAATCACCCTCATGAAACACCATTACTCCAAGCATTTGCTCCGTGCCCTCACATTGAGCGGACTCTGCTTCGCCACGCTTCAGGCATCCGCACAGTGGAAACTGGTGAAATCGCTGGAAGCCACCTATGCCTCCGATGTCACCCCTTCGGGCAACATCCTGTTGTCCGACTACCGCGTTGACGGCAACGGCGGCATCTACACCTCCACCGACAAGGGAGCCACCTGGGAGCAGACCAACCCGTTCGGATTCTGGTTCAACAAGTACGTACACTTCGGCAACTACATCTTCGCTGCCGGCAAAGGCACCTGCATCTCACGCTCAGCCGACAACGGCCTCACTTGGGAAAACAAGTTCTACAGCGATGCCGTGAGCGATGTGCTGGGCCCCAATGTGCAAGCCACCATCAGCTATGCCATGGCCGTGCACAACGGCAAGCTCTTCGTGGCTGATTTCTGCCAGGGAGGCATCGTCTACACGGAAGACTATGGTGAAACATGGAAAGCCACCGACATCGAATCGCTCAAATACGAAGTGCCCCAAAAGGGCGAGAAAGTCAGCCGTCTGCTCACCAATGCCGACATCCGCCCGCTGGCCGATGCAGGCGAAAGCGATGGCAAGAGCGAAACAGCCGTGGAAAACTTCTACCAGCTTGTCGACTACAACGGACGCCTCTACGCTTTCGGTGTCTACAACGTGTTCGTGCTCAACGATGAGACCCTCACTTGGGAGATTGTGCGCAAAGACAGCAACTTCATGGCTGTCTCCACCCAGTTTGGCGACAAGCTCATTCTCGGTCGCTCCGTGCAGAACGAAACGTTCAACTCGCCCTTCCTCCTCACCCTCGACAAAAACGGTGAATGGGGCGAAGTGCAGCGTCCCGAAGGACAGTGGGACAACAACATCCGTGCCCTGGCCAGCGACGACAAGAACATCTATGCCGGTCTGCAGATGCGCGGCATCTACTACACGCCCAACGCCGGCGAGAAATGGTTCGAAATCTCTGAAGGTCTGCCCACCGTCCAGGTCAACCAGGGCGGTTCGTCCGTATATTTCCCTCCGATGACCATCAACCCCACCGACGACTGCATCTATGTGGCCATGTACATGTATGAAGGCGTGCAGGGCAGCGGCCTCTACCGCATCAACCGCAGCGATCTCCCCACCGCCACCGGCATCGAGAATGCCCCCGTGGCTGAAGCCGCCGACCTGCAGCTGAAGTTCAATGGCCACGAAGTCAACATCAATGCCGGCGATGCGCCCACCATCCTCACCGTGTGGGACGCTGCCGGACGCATGGTGGCCAACCAGTCCTTCAGCGGCCAGAGCAAGCTCGTGCTTCCGCAGGCAGGGGTCTACACCTACCACGCCAACTGTGGCGGACAGCAGAAAGCCGGAAAGTTCATCCTCCGGTAAGCATTTCAGCATCCACCTAAAGGAAAACAAAAAGCAATCCCCATGGAAAGGCTTCACGCCTCGCCATGGGGATTTTTCGTTGGAATGATGTAATAAATGGGAAAGAGCTGCTTAGCGCTTCACAAACTTAAAGTGGCGGAAATACACCTGCAGGTCCTTGCCCGAGATGTTCTTCACCCGCAGCATCGTGGCAGTCATGCCGCCCAGCTCATCGCCCGTGTGAATCACCGGGTCGTCGTTCTTGTAGTGCAGCAGTTTCACCGGCTTCCACTCACCGTTGGCAAACACCTCCAATGCAAAATTGGAAGCCACACCGGGCACACCAAAATTGAAGTCCATTCCGGCCAGTGTGACAGGCGTTTCGCATTCGATGGTCATGCTGCCGTCCTTTTGCCAGTTGATCACCTCGTTCGAGGGAGCCACCGTCACGTCGTTGCCCCTCACCGTGATGGGAAGCAAGCGGAGCTGGTCCACATCGCTCACAAGCTTGTAGGGGTTATATTCAGCCGAGTTCACCAGCGTCGTGTGGTTCTTGGCGTTATACTGGTCTACCACCTGGGTAAACAGCTTGTTGAGCGTGGGCAGCATCACCTTCGTGGCCACTTTGATGCCCGGCTGCAGCGCATGGCGCACGTTGGAATTCTCCAAGTCGTACATCTGCTGCTGGATCGAACGTGCCTGCGCATAGAAGTTCTCGAACGACAGTGCCTTGTCCTGCTGCGAGGGATCCATCTGGCCCATCATGGCCATGGTGCAAACAGCCACGCCGTAGTCAGCCACGTTGCGTCCCTGCATGAGCCACGGACGGAGTTCACGCAGCAGTTCGGGATTCGTCTTGTCGCCCAGCAGGATATCGGAAGCCAGCTTCAGCTCCATGCACTTCTTGTAGAGCATGCCCACCTGCTGCATATCGCCCTTCAGGGCACCTTCGGCAATGTCCTTCAGTTCATCGCCTTCCTCACGACGGAAGCCGTGGCCGTTCGGCCCGAGATCCTTGTTGTAGAGGGCAAATGTGCGGAGCGCTTGCGACTGTGCGGGCAACACGGCCTTCAGTCCCTTCTCCCAATCGCGGTCGGCATCGTAGTCCTTCATGTTCCATACATAGTCGGCAATGCCATAGAGCGAAATCTTCGAAGCCTCGGCGTGCTCCATCGGGTTGCTCACAAATCCCGACACGTCCTCGGCAATGTCCAAGCCGTTGCCGTAGGCCGGACCGAGCAGGATGTGGTCGCGCACGAAGTCACTTACCGGGAAGTTCCACCAGATGTAAGCCTTGCGGTCGATGCGTTGGTTGATCCATTCCATCGACTCCTTGTCAATGCAGTGCACCACCGAGTTGCCCGTCCACATGATCTGGATGTCCTTGTCCATCTTCGTGCCCAATGTGCGCAGATAGCCCTTCTCGTCATTGGCCCAAGCGCGGTTGTACTCCGTGGGGCACATGATGAGCGGCGACACGTCGTGGTGCTTGTGCACAAAGTTCTTGTTCACAAAGTTCAGCAGCTCGGCCTGCTTGTCGGCCTTGGCACCTTCGCCCCAAATGTCGTCGAAGAACACGGCAAACGAGCGGATGCCCAGTGCATACATCTTCTCCAGTTTGTTCACCAGGTTGTCGCGGTCCTCGTTGTTCCACTTGATGTCGACACCCGGATGGATGGCCCAATAGAACTTCACGCCGTTCTCCTTGGCATGCCTGTCAAGCTCCTGGATGCGCTTGGCATCGGTTTCGGGATAGGGCAAACGCCACTGGTTGCGGTGGTAAGGGTCGTCCTTCGGCCCGTAGATGTAGACGTTCATCTTGTTGCGTCCGTAGAACTCGATTTGGCTCAAACGCGCCTGATGGCTCCACGGCGTGCCGTAGAATCCCTCCACGGTGCCACGGAAGGGCACATCGGGCCAATCCTTCACGCTGCCATACTGCAGCTTGCCTTCCTGCATCGAACCGAGCAAAGTCTGCACACCGTAGAAGAGTCCTTCTTCATCGGCACCGACCACCACGATGCCCTTCTTCGTCACCTCCAACCAGTAGGCTTCGGCATGGGCGGGAACGTTCGAGGCATATTTCTTCACACCCTTGTCGCCCTTCACGCCCAAGGTCACCGTAAACGGAGCTTTTGCATTTTCCTTCACCTGGGGAGCTCCGCTCCTCAATGCCCTGACGGCAAATGAAGAAGCACGCGAAGCGTCCATACGCAAGGCCCACGACTGGGGCACTTCATGGAGTGCCTCACCATCGACGGTCTGCACCGAGTGAGGCACGGGGTTCACCATTGAGAACTGAGCCATGGAGGGCACCGTTGCCAATGTAGCGAGCAAGAGGCTCGTCACCAAAGTTTTTTGTTTCATACTATTTGTTCAAGTCATCAGCCCCAACGTTCGGAATTGTCCGTGTGCCGCATAGGGCCAAGAGATGTGTAATTTTTCAATAACGGTTCATCGTGCTGAAGCTCAGCCGGGCCGGTCAATCGTCGTAACGGGCTTCGTCATCCACCTTCATGCAGGAAGCATCCTCCTCTTCATCCTCTTCCTCTTCTTCTTCCATGCCAAGCTCATCGTTCTCGGCACGCTTCACCAAGTAAGCCGCCACGAAGGTCAGCGCGCACAGGCAAGTGACGATGATGAAGAAGTTCAGATAGCCCACACGTTCCTGCAGCCAACCGGCCCCCATGCCCGGAAGCATCATGCCCAGCGCCATCAGACCTGTGCAGAAGGAATAGTGGGCAGTGGAAGTCTTCCCCTTCGAGAAATGCAGCAGATAGAGCATGTAGGCAGTGAAGCCAAACCCGTAGCCAAACTGCTCGAAGCACACACAAAGGCCCACCAGTGCCAGATCATCGGTCTGGAAGTAAGCCAGGGCAATGTACACCACATCGGGCAAGGTGATGCTCAGCACCATCGGCCAAAGCCACCGCTTGAGTCCGCCATGTTCGGCCACTACGCCTCCGAGGATGCCGCCCAAGGTCAGTCCGATCACGCCGATCGTGCCTTGCACCATGCCATAGTCGCCGGTGCTCAAGCCCAATCCACCCGTTTCCGGCCGTCCGAGCAGAAAGAGCGGACACACCTTCACAAGCAACGCTTCAGGCAACCTGTAGAGCAGGATGAAGCACAAGGCCACCAGGATGTGGCGCTTGGAAAAAAACGACAGGAATGTTTCACCCGACTGCTGGGCCACCTCCTTCCATTGCACCGCGCCATGTGGCGCATCGGCCGACACACGGGGCAGGAAGTGCCAATGATAGCAGAAGAATGCCAGGAACAAAGCACCGGTGGCGGCAAACGTAAAAGCCCATGCCTGCGAGGGGCGCATCATCGATTCCAAGGCCCCAGCCAGCATGCAGAGCATGCCTTGGCCCAGGATGCTGGCCACGCGATAGAAAGTGGAGCGAATGCCCACGAAGAACGTCTGTTCGCGTTTGTCGAGTCCCAGCATGTAGAATCCGTCGGCTGCAATGTCGTGTGTGGCACTGCTGAAAGCCATCACCCACAGCATGCAGAGCGACCACTGCACGAAATGGGGCAAATGCATGGTGAAGGCCAGACCGCCCAGCGAAGCGGCAAGGAGCAGCTGCGTCTGCAGGATCCACCACCGCTTGGTGCGCAGGAGTTCCACCACGGGGCTCCAGAAGGGTTTGATCACCCAAGGCAGATAGAGCCAGGAAGTGTAGAGGGCTATTTCGGAATTGGTCAGTCCCATGCGCTGGTACATCACCGTGGCCACAGCCATCACGATCACATAGGGAATGCCTTCGGCCATGTAGAGCGTGGGCACCCAGCACCACGGAGAGGTTCGTTTCTCATTACGTCGTTTCATGGAATCATGCGTTGTTTGGAGGAAAGGATGAAATGCAAATGTGCGAATTTGCAGCCCTTCTCCCGTGAAGGGGAAAAGCTGGCACATTCGCACATTCGCTTGTGGGGCATTGCCCCTTTGGTCACTTGGCGTAGCTCACGGAACGCGTTTCGCGGATGACGGTGATCTTCACCTGACCCGGATAGGTCATTTCATCCTGGATGCGACGCGCAATGTCGGCACTGAGCTTCTCGATCTGCTTGTCGTCAATCTTGTCGGCACCCACGATTACACGCAGCTCACGTCCGGCCTGGATGGCATACGTCTTCGTCACGCCGTCGTAGCTTGAAGCAATATTCTCCAAGTCGTTCAAGCGCTTGATGTATGCCTCCACGATCTCGCGACGGGCACCCGGACGGGCACCGCTGATGGCATCGCACACCTGCACGATGGGAGCCAGCAGGGTGGTCATCTCCATCTCGTCGTGGTGCGCTCCGATGGCATTCACGATTTCGGGTTTCTCCTTGTATTTCTCAGCCAGCTTGGCACCGTAGAGTGCGTGCGGCAGTTCGCTTTCCTCATCGGGCACCTTGCCGATGTCGTGCAGCAGTCCGGCGCGCTTGGCCTTCTTGGGGTTGAGTCCGAGTTCGGCAGCCATCACCGAGCAGAGGTTGGCCGTTTCGCGGGCATGCTGCAGCAGGTTCTGGCCGTAGGACGAACGGTACTTCATCTTGCCGATGATGCGGATGAGTTCGGGATGCAGTCCGTGTATGCCCAGGTCAATGGCCGTGCGCTTACCCGTTTCGATCACCTCGTCCTCCACCTGCTTCTTCACCTTGGCCACCACCTCTTCGATGCGTGCCGGATGGATACGCCCGTCGGAGATGAGCTGGTGCAAGGCCAAGCGGCAGATTTCGCGGCGCACGGGGTCGAAGGCACTGATCACGATGGCCTCGGGCGTGTCGTCCACCACGATTTCCACCCCGGTGGCAGCCTCGATGGCACGGATGTTGCGGCCTTCGCGTCCGATGATGCGGCCTTTCACTTCATCGTTGTCGATGTGGAACACGGTCACACTGTTTTCGATGGCCGTTTCCGTGGCCACACGCTGGATGGTCTGGATCACGATGCGCTTGGCCTCCTTGTTGGCCGTCATCTTGGCATCGTCCATAATCTCGTTGATGTAGCTCTGCGCATTGGTGCGGGCCTCGTCCTTGAGCGAGTCGATCAGGCGCTTCTTGGCCTCTTCGGCCGACAGTCCGCTCAGTTCTTCCAGCTTTTCGCGTTCCTTGATCTGCTGCTTGGCCAGCTCTTCCTCCTTGCGGTTGAGTGCCTGCTGCTGGTTGTTGAGGCGGTTGTGGGCGTTTTCCAGCTCCTGCTTCTTGCGTCCCAGGTCCTCCTGGCGCTGGTTCAAGCCGATCTCGCGCTGCTTGAGCTTGTTTTCCACTTGCTGGATGCGTTGGTTGCGCTGCTGCACTTCCTTCTCCAGTTCATTTTTCTTGTTGAGAAACTTCTCCTTCACTTCGAGGAGTTTTTTCTCCTTGATGACTTCTGCTTCCTTATTGGCAGAGTCGATCATTCGCAGATACTTTTTCTTCAGTACGTAACGAAAGAAACTATATCCAACACCTGCTCCGACGAGCAGGCCGATGATGAGCATTACGATAGTCATTAATATATGATTGGGTTGTTATAGTGATCAGTGTGTCGGAAGCGCTGCATGGCAGCACTCCTCGTGTGTGGGGCCCGACAGGACGGTCAGTCCTTGTCGTCGGCATCGAACAGCTGTTCCAGTTCGGTGCTCAGCCGCTGCACCATATCGGCGTAGGGCGACTGGTCTTTCTGGTTTTCCAGCTGCAAGGCACGCACCGCGAAGTCGAGCAACGCCACGGACGTATACTTCTCCGTGCCCTGGTTGGGGTAGGCCTGCTCGTATCGGCCGAGTTTTTCATTGATCAGCCGCGCGGCCTTACGGAATATCTCTTCCTGCTCGCGAAGCACCGTGATGGGATACTGCTGATGGCCGATGAGCAGCTGGATGACCATTTTGTCGGAAACGGGGGCATTCATAAGCATTAAACTTTAGCGGCAGGAGTCACACGTTGAGCAGGGCGATGCACTTGTCCACTTCGCGTATGAGCTTTGAGATGCGCGCCCGCGAAGCTTTCACGTCGTCGCCGCTCACTTCGATCATGCGTGCCGTCTTCAGCGCAGCATAATCGCTTTCAGCTTGCGCCACACGAGCGCGAGCATCGTCCAATTGCTGGCGACACTCCGCGAGCGACTCCTTCAGGCGTGCATTCTCGCCACGCAGCTTGGTGTAGGCCGCCATCAGCCGGCGCACAAGCGCTTCGAAATTATGCAGTGCGATTTCTTCTTCCTGCGTCATGAGGCATTACCTGATGAAAATGACATAGGTTCCTTCATGCCCTTCCGGCACGAAAGCCTTTTTACTTTTTCTTCTTGCTGCGGCAGCGTTCACTCCTTGTCGTCGGGCTTCGGCTCCTTCTTGGCCAGCATCACCACGTTGTAGACATAGGAGGTCATCCATTCGCGGCTATATCCCAGCTGCTGCTGGTAGTGGCGCACTGTCAGCACAGACTTGCGCACGCCATCGTCCTTCCAGTTGTCCTTGGTCAGAATCTGGTCCACCTGCTTGGCAGTCAGGTCGCGCAGTGCCTTGTGGAAGAACGAGGGCATGCGGAATTTCCATTTCATGAGGTTGC
>DAIRWG010000067.1:0-14205 GCA_036802405.1 Alloprevotella sp. | reverse complement strand
GTGCCACCAGCTCCATGCAGTACGACCACCACGCTCCTGTTTCTTCCAGCATCGCACGCAGCGTGCTCGAGGAAATCAAGGGCCGCGTTGACCTCGTGAAGTAAGCCACGGTTGCTTCGCGCATTTCCAGCAAACACACACATTTTCCTTCGTTGAGGCGGCGGGATAACGAATGACTCTTATCCCGCTGGCCTGACGGAGATTTTCCCATAAAACAAAACAACAAAATGAGTCAGAAAATCCGTATCAAGCTGAAAAGCTACGATCACACTCTCGTTGAAAAGTCAGCCGAGAAGATCGTGAAGAACGTGAAGGCTACCGGTGCCGTTGTCAGCGGTCCTATCCCCCTTCCCACGCGCAAGCGCATCATCACTGTGAACCGTTCGACCTTCGTTAACAAGAAGAGCCGCGAGCAGTTTGAGATCTCAACTTACAAGCGCCTCATCGACATCTACAGCTCTACTGCCAAGACTGTGGATGCTCTCATGAAGCTTGAGTTGCCCTGTGGTGTGGAAGTGGAGATCAAGGTATAGTACTTTGCTTCTTTTGACACACTCCAAATCCAAGCCCTTGCCTGAGGTTTCCCCCTTGGGTGAGGGCTTTTTCTGATTTAGGAGCGGACGGGCGTCCATGTGATGCCAAGTGAAATTAAAGTCGTATATTTGCATCCGTATTCATCAACCATCTACACCTATGGAGCAGCAAGCTGTGAAGGAATTGCCTTACGGCGTTTCCGATTTTGTGACAATCGTCGAGCAAAACATCTACTACGTAGACAAGACGATGTACATACCCGAACTGGAGAAGCAGGCGCGCAACCTGTTTTTCATCCGTCCCCGTCGTTTTGGCAAGAGCTTGTTTCTTGGCATGCTCCATGCCTACTATGATTGCCGCTTGAAGGACCGCTTTGAGCAATGGTTCGGACACCTGTGGATCGGCCGGCACCCCACGCCCAATCAGGGACGCTATCAGGTGCTGCATCTCGACTTTTCGCAGGTGGGAGGCGATGTGGAAAAGCTAGAGGAAAGGTTTAATTCATATTGCGGAAAACGCATTAACACTTTTATCGACCATTATGCCGACTACTACCCGCAGAAAGTGATCTCTGCCATTCAGTCAGTTGATGGCTGTGCCGATAAGCTTGACCTACTCTACAACTATGCCAGTGGGCATGCTTACCCCCTCTATCTCATCATCGACGAATACGACAATTTCACCAACACGGTGCTCAATGAGCAGGGTGAAGATGTGTATTGGGCCATTACCCATGCCGAAGGCTTCTATCGCGACATCTTCAAGAAGTTCAAGGGGTCGTTCGAACGCATCTTCATCACGGGCGTAAGTCCTGTGACGCTGGACGACGTGACAAGCGGGTTCAACATAGGTTGGCACATTTCAACTAAGCCCGAATTCAACCAGATGCTCGGTTTCTCCACGGAGGATGTGCGCGAGCTTTTCACCTATTATCAACGCGCGGGGCAGATTCCCGCCGAGGCCGACATCGAGGCCGTGATCCGTGAGATGAAGCCTTGGTATGACAACTATTGTTTCTCGAAAGAGGCACTTGACACTCAGAGCCGCGTGTTCAACTGCGACATGGTGCTCTACTTCCTGCGCAACTATTTGAGCCGGGGAAAGGCCCCCGACGAGATGATTGATCCTAACACGAAGACCGACTACAACAAGCTGAAGCGCCTGCTCCAGCTTGACCAGCTCGACGGCGACCGCAAGGGCTTGATCCGCACCATTGCCGAGCAGGGTGAAATCGCTTGCCGCTTGCTTGAAACTTTTCCGGCACACAAGATCACCGATCCTGAAGTGTTCCCTAGCCTGCTCTTCTACTATGGCATGCTCACCATCAAGCGGACGCTGGGCAGCATGCTCGTGCTGGGCATTCCCAACAACAATGTGCGGAAGCAGTACTATGGTTTTCTGCTCGAGGAATATCAGGCAGTGAATCATGTCAACCTCAACGACATCCTGCTGCTCTTCACCTATATGGCCTATGACGGGAAATGGCGGGATGCGCTGCAAAGGATGGCCGATGCTTATGCCAAAGTGGCATCGGTGCGCGACGGCATAGAGGCTGAGCGCAATCTGCAGGGATTCTTCATGGCTTACTTTAGTTTGAATTCCTACTACTACACTGCGCCGGAGCTGGAGCTGAACCATGGATTCTGCGACTTTTTCCTGCTGCCCGATCTCACGCACTACCAGACGCGCCATAGTTACATTCTTGAGCTGAAGCTCCTGCCGAAGAAGAAGCGTGGCGAGCGCAAGGTGCAACGCGATGTGATAGCCGAGCAGCAATGGCAAGAGGCGGTGACTCAGATCAACGGCTATGCCCAGGCGCCGCGGGTGGAGGCCTTGCGGCAGGGCACGCAGCTGCACAAGGTCATCATGCAGTTTGACGGCTATAAGCTCCGCCGCATGGAGGAGGTGGAATGAAAGAAGCGATGCCGGCTTCATCCGAAGAAGAGGATGGAGCCGGCATCGCTTCCGTCATGTCGTGGGGCTGGGGCGAATTAGTCCACCAGCACGAAGCACGCCCAATAGTAGGGGTCGGGCATTTCGTGGCGCACTTTGGTCTGCGCTTTCTTGAATGCTTGGCGAATGTGCCAATCGGGAGCCTGGAAGTCCAGGTTGCGATAGAATTCAGTCATGAAGAGCAGGGTGGCGCGGTCGCTGGCATCCCACAGGGTCATGACCAGATGCCGCACCTTCGATTTTTTGAAAGCACGCATCAGTCCGTACACGCCTTCGGGTGTTGGCGTTCCCAGCCCCGTGTCGCAGGCAGCCAATGAGGCCAAGCGCATGCCCGACAGGTCCAGCTGGGCAATGGCTTCGGCTGTGAGCAGGCCCGAGCGTACGCCCAAGGGCAAAATCTCTCCCTTCCATCCGGCATTCCCCCCGGAGAGCACGAGGCCCGAAAGGGTCATGGCATCGGTGTAGAACTGGAGGCCGTCAGGCCTGTCCGTGTCCTGCGGCTGAAAGCAAAAGCCGTGCGTGGCCATGTGCAGGATGTCGGGCGCAGCTCCGCTCATGGCTTCGAAGGATTCCTGTGTGCCTGCCTTTCCACGGTATTCCTTTACGGCCAGCGTGTCCGTGCCCAATTGCTTGCGCAGCAATTGGGCCACGGTGTCCGCTTCGAGCAAGGTGCCCCTCATCGAATGAAAGCGATCCACAACCCTCGAGGCACCTCGTTTGTCGGCATTCGATGCCCCCTTCCAGTCATATTTCTGGCTTTCGGCCAGCATCTCCTGTTCGGTCATGTCGTAGGTCAGTCCGCCGTAAACCGTGGCGCGGGGGTGGGGCAGAGCCTTTTCTTCGGGCAGCAGGAGCGTGCGTGGGGAGGAAATCTGCACCAGTTCGAAGGCATCGCCAAAGAGCACGCAGCCCTGCTTTCCTTTCTTGCCGGGCAGTGGCCATGCGCCGACGGCAAGTTGGTGAAACGTGCCGGTCGGCTGCCAGTAGACGCGTTCTCCCTCCTTCAGATGCCGAAGCAGTGGTGTGAGCACTGTTTCCGACAGCTCGAGGGCCGTTTCGCCGGTGTAGAGCTCTTGGGGCGAATTGCCTGCTTGGCGGATCAGACTGTCGAGGGCCGCCTGCTTGCAGATGCTCACCAGTGTGGGCCATGCTTCACCTTTGCGCAGCACGTAGGCCGCGTATTGCGGCTGCAGTTCTGCTCCCGTCCTTCCTTGCAGTGAAGTCATGCACACCAGCACCTCCCCTTCGTGCAGGGCGTTGGCCACAGCCTTGAAGTCATCGTCGAGAAATCTGCTGAGGTCGGGAAAGTCAGCGAAACGTTGTGACAGCGACAAGTCGTTGTACCAGGCTTCATGATTGGCCATCATGAACACTTCGTTATCCTCAGCAGAATAGGAATTGCCTGTTTGGCTTTGATGCTTTATCAAGCCTGCAATGATTGCGTTGTAGTCTTCGTTCACCCCTTGCAAGAGGCGGTAGTCTCTGGCATCTTTTTCCGTGCCATGTTTCTTGATCAAGGCCATCGTTTGGGATTCGGCATTCAGCAACAGTCCGTTCTGCATCAGTTGTGCATTGAATGCCAATCGTGAAAAATCGTGCAAGGCCGGCGCATTGCCCGACTGGATGGACATTTTCAGGTTGATCCTTGCTGTTTGATTGGCCACGAATTGAACCATGTTCATCACTTTGCCGCGTTCCTCTCGCGACATGAATGCAAGTTTACGTTTTAGGAACCCATGTAGTGACTTGAAGGCGGTGCCCAGCTGTCCCGCTGCGGCATTCAGCTGGCCGACGGATTCTGTTGCCTGGCTGAGGTCTAACAGTGCCTTCACGTATTCGGGTGATTCGTCGCCCTTTTGTTCCTTGCACCATTGGGCATAGAAGGAAGCCGGTGCCATGGCTTCCTCAAAACGCGCAAGGCCAATCAGGGCCTCACTTTTCATTTGCTGTATCTGGACGTATGCATTGGTCCAGGTTTGGGGTGTGATGTAAGGCTCTGTCGCTTTGATGGCTTCAAGCAGTCTGTTCCAGTCCTGCAATGCATACAACGGGAAGAGCACATTATACGACATTTCCGTTCGGTCCATCACGGTGGCATTGGCGGGCAGCATGGCTCTGGCCGAATCCAGGTAGCAAAGACTTTTTTCGCGGTCTTTCATCTGGGCATGATCGTATGACGATGTAAGGTAGTATTCCCTTTTTTCTTTAGCCATGAATGCCGCACTGTCGTCGGGCGACATCTGTGCCGCCAGTTCCTTTGCCAGTATGAAAATCTGCTCTGTGAGCCACAAGGCTTTGTCGTAAAGCTTCATTTCGCGCACCACATTTCTCATCAGCCCACATGTCGTTTTCATCTGCTCGACTTCGCGTTTTGTACGCTTCTCCTCCTGATTGTTCACAATGTCAAACACTTCATTGTATAGCCCCAGAGCATAGACCCAGAGGTTTCGGCTTTGGGCGTCCTCTCCGATGGCGATACAGGCCTCAATCTGCACTTCGTGCGATGGGCTCTTTGCGCCTATCGAGTCAATCGTCAGAAAAGTCTTGGCAGCTTCCACTTCATGTCCCGATTGCCTTTGCAGCAGTCCCAGTCTCTTCAGCAGCGTCACTTGTTTTTCTTCGAAGCCGTGGTCTCGGGCATATTCGTAGGCCTGCTGGTAGAGTGCTTCGCATGCTTCGAAGGTGCCGTATTGCTGGCGAATGGTGGGCTTGAACTCCCAAACGCTCATGCATTCTTCGGTCAGCCCGAATGCATCGAACACCGCGATGGCGCTGTCGAGCAAGGCTTCGCAGCCCTTTAAGTCTTGCTTGGGGAGCAATTGTGTGGCTTCTGCGCAGAAGCTGGTGCCGATCAGGTTCGCACAGTTTTGCTTCAGCTCGGTGTCTTTCGCCATGTCGGCCAGGTTGATGGCTATGCGCAGCAGAATGCGCCCCTGCCTGTGGTTGCCGTTGGTGATGCATTGCTCGGCATTGCGGTAAAGTCCTTGGATGCTTTCAGATGTACTGTTGCCCGAATGGCCTTGTGCAAGGCCTCCGAGGAAAGCCGTGCACATCAGCAGGGAAAGGAGGAAGAGTCGTTTGATCATCATAAGTTTTGCGAGAAAAAAAGATAAAAAAGAGTCTTGCGTTTGCTCACACCCAACCCAGCTGGTGGAGGAAAATGAGGGCGATGCACACGGGGCAGACGAAGCGGATGATGGCCAGCCAGATGCCGAAGCTGCGGCTGCGCAGGGTGCCGAAGTTTGAGAACTCGTCGCGCACCAGCCGCTTGTCGGCCACCCAGCCCACGTAGATGCAGGTGAGGAACGAGCCCAGCGGCAGCAGCACCTGTGCGGTGAGGAAGTCGAAGAAGTCAAGCAGCTGCATGCCGCCCACCTGCAGACCGGGCATGGCGCCTTCCGAGAGCGATGAGAACACGCACACCACCGAGGCCAGCGCCGTGACGATGGCGGCCGCCGTGCGCCGGCGCACGTGCAGTTCCTCGTGGAAGAACACAGTGCCGATCTCGTGCATCGAGATGGTGGAGGTGAGGGCCGCCAGTGTGAGCAAGGCATAGAACATGAGCGACACGGCATAGCCCACCAGTGGCATGGCGGCAAAGGCTTGGTTGAACACGTTGGGCAGCGTGATGAAGATGAGCGAGGGCCCCGAATCGGGATTGATGCCCACCGAGAAGGCGGCCGGGAAAATCATCAGCCCGGCCAGCACGGCCACCAGGAGGTCGAGCACGGCAATCTGCGAGGAGGAGCGCAGCAGGTCGGTGTCGCGCTTGAAGTAGGAGGCATAGGTGCAGAGCACCGAGGTGCCGAGGCTCAGCGAGAAGAAGGCCTGCCCCAGGGCGTCGAGAAACACGCTCGTGGAGAGTTTCGAGAAGTCAGGCTTGAGCAGGAACTCCACACCCTTCATCGCTCCGGGCAGCATGCACGAAGCCGCCACGATGACCACCAGCAGCAGGAGCAGGGTGGGCATGAGCACCTTCGAGGCCCGTTCGATGCCCTTGCGCACTCCTTGCGTCACCACCAGATGGGTGAGCACGATGAAGGCCACGCCCCACAGGATGGGTCTCCACAGACTGGTGGAGAAAGTGGTGAAATAAGTGAGCACGTAGTGCGCATCGCCGGTGAGCTGCCTCACCATCGAGGCATACAGATACTGCAGGCACCAGCCGGCAATCACGGCATAGAAGCCGAGAATGATGATGGCGGTGAAGGTGCCCATCACGCCCACCAGTGCCCAGGGACGGCTGTGGGTGAGGCGGGCATAGGCGCGTGCCGCGTTGGTGTGGGAGTGTCGGCCCACGATGAACTCCGCCACCATGCCGGGAATGCCCAGCAGGCACACGAATAGGATGTAGATCAGGATGAAGGCCGCGCCACCGTTCTGGCCGGTCATGTAGGGGAAGCGCCACACGTTGCCCAGTCCCACGGCCGACCCCGCGGTGGCCAGGATGATGCCGAGCTTCGTGCCGAAATGGCCTCTCTCGTTTGTTGTCATGTCTGTTTGGTTATTGTTGTCAATTGGCTATTGGGCTGCAAAGTTACACATTTTCCGGCCTTTTCTGGCCTTTGAGGCGAACGTGTCTCGCTCTCTGTGCACGAATGGCGTTCCGAGGGGCAGAATATTTGCCCGCTCAGGGAAAATGTTGGCGAAAATAAGGATTTTTTTGAAAAAACATCCACGGTAGGGTTACATCCGCGCCCGTTTTATCATAAGTGAATGTAAATCATCTCTTTCAAGAGTCACGAATAGTTCCAATGGCATCACTTGCTTCGCCCGTTTCTGCGGCGGGTGTGGCGTGGCCGCTTTCCATATTATGAAGAAATTCACTCACACCGTTCCTCTCCTGCTGACAGCGTTGGCCTTCACTGCCCTGATGGGCTGCAACGGCCAGGGCGGCAAAAGTCCTGATGAGCTCAGAAAAGATTCGTTAGATTCGGTCAAGGCCGTGGTCGATGCCCACGAGGCCGAACTGGCCCAGTTGCATGGTGCACTGGCCGACATCACGGGCAGCCTCGACAGCATCGCCGCTCAGGAGAATATGCTCTTTGTCAATCCCGCCGATGGACAAAAACTCAACAAGGCACAGATTTTGGCCAAGCTCAAGTCCATGGGCGAGGTGATTGCCCGCCAGCGGCAGAAGATGGCCGAGTTGCAGGCCAACCTGGCCAAGAACAAGTCGGCCAATGCGCAAGTCGTGGCCAGCCTGCAGAAGATGGTGGCATCGCTCAACGATCAGTTGGCTCGAAAGGATGCCGAAATCAAGGCGCTTCAGGCCGAGGTGCAGAGCAAGAACAAGAGCATCAGCGATCTGCAGTCGTCGCTCAAGACGGTTCGTCAGGAACTAAGCAAGTCCCAAGCACGTGAGCAGGTGGTGAAGGAGGCCCTCAGCACGCAGGACGAGGTGGTCAACCAGTGCTACATACGCATCGGCACCAAGAAGGAACTGAAGAAGGCCGGACTGCTCAACACGGGATTCCTCCGCAAGAAGCGTGTGAACTATCAAGGAGTGGACAAGTCGAAATTCCAGACCGTCGACATCCGCACCACGCGCCGCATCAGGCTCAACTCCGACAATCCCAAAATCCTCACGCCCATGCCCAGCAACAGCTCCTTCCATTTCGAGGAAATGGGTGATGGCTTCAGCGAACTCATCATCACCGACCCGACCAAGTTCTGGAGCGTGAGCAATTTCTTGATCATTCAACTTTGATATATTGTAATGATGAAATACAGATTATTTCCGATGCTTTTGGCTGCATTGATGGTAGCCCCGGCACTATTAGTTGCTTGCGGTCCCGACGAGTTGCAGAAGCAGGAAATCACGATCACGATTCCCGGTACCGCACAAGTAGAAGTAGCGAAACTTTATGGATTGTGGTTCAATGAAGCGGACGAAGAGGCTCCTTCCATATCCTTTTTTGACAATGGAATATATGCGGAAGAACTCACAGCCAACAATGTCAGAACCGGAAACTACCTTGTGAACAACAATGACATTGAGCTGAACGAGGCAGGCAAGAAGCGTAGGCTGACGGTACTCAAATTGAATAATGACAGTCTATATGTGGAAGAAGGAGGGCAGCTGGCGCTCTATCGTAAATCAGCAGGATCATATATAGCTTCCGATACTTATAAAAAAAGTATTTGCGCCACTTGGCATGTGACAAGTAATCCCAACCGAGAAAACAGTGAGAATGAGCTAAATCTGCTTACCTTCCGCAGTGACGGCACTTGCCAGTATGTGGTGTCGGATAAGGTGAAATACAACATGACTTACATGCTGACGGCCGATCAACTTCTTGTCATAGACCCTACGGCTTCAAGCTCTTTGCAGGGGCTTTGGAGTGTTCAGGAACTTTCGGAGTCGTTGATTCTCGGTCAAAGTCCATTTGGATTCCTGATAGCTGATAAGGTGAAATAAATCGTACAAGCTTTCAGATGCTGTCCTTTGATTCCGAAAATAAACTCAAAATTTCCCCATGCATATCCGCACCCTCATCCTCAGTTTCAGTCTGGCCTTGGCATCGCTTAGTGCCGGCGCACAGACGCCCGAGCCGCGCACCCATGTGGTGCAACGCGGCGAAACGCTTGAATTCATTGCCACCAGCTATGGTGTGAGCACCGACGCCATCCTCGAAGCCAACCCCTTGGCCAAGGAAATGTTCTTCATCGGCATGAAGCTCACCATTCCTGCTTCGGCAGCCTCCAACGCGGCCGACGGAGCACGGCACGATGTCGTTGGCGGCGAAGCCTCCCCGAAGGAAAATACCGGCGAAGATACCGATAACGAAAGCACCTACCAGCCTGGATTGGCATTGAGCGATTTTCGCGGTTCCTACTATTTCCCCACCAAGAAAGAGCCTTCTCCAAAGGCGGGTTACTACAAGTCAAGCTATGATTTGTCGTTTGAAATGAATGGCATCTACCGATTTCCCCATCGGGTGTTCACCAAGTTTGGTTTGGGCGTGATGGCGGAGAGTTCCACTGCCAAGATGATAAGTCCAGACGAATCATATTATTCCGAAACGAGCTATGTGCACCTCTATGTGCCCATTCGGGTAGGCTATCAGATTCCCTTGTGGAAACGTGCCCATCTCGACCTTTACACTGGCGCTCACTTGGGGTGTCTGGTGGGAGGATATGAACAATACCGCACCGATTCACGTGAGAAGTGGAACAAGACCAAGGTCAAGCACATGAAGAACAAGAAGCGTTTCCATCCCTATTGGACAGCTGGCGCAGACCTCAACTTTGGCTCCTTCGGCATTGGTTGCGAATACCTCCACACCTTGGAGCACAAACCGCTGCAGGGATTGGACAAAGGATCGATCGCAGTTTCCTTATTCTTCTCACTCGACTGACAAGCATTCCTTAATTTCATTCCTTTTCATCGGCGCGGCTTGAAAAACTGCGTCGGTGATTTTGCGCTTTCTGACGCATCCATAAGAACATTGATTATGAAACGACTCAAACGTATATTTCTCGTGGGCCTTTTCGCCCAATTCTTTCTCCTCACGGCTTCGGCCCAGTTCAACTGGCAGTCGTGGAACAAGATGCCCGACCTCGTGATCCAGCGCGACGGCACAATCACCAATGCCAAGATCATGGTGGTGGGCAAGGACAAGACCACCTTTGCCGTAGGGCGCGGCAAGAACGCCACCCAAATGGAACTGGCAAACTCCGAGCTGTTCATGCTCCGCTTCGAAGAGCGCGGCAGCATCGTGTTCGATGCCCGTGGCGAGCGCATTCTCACCACCAGCACCACGGAGCAGTTTCCGAAAGGGGCTGTGCTGCTCTTCCTGTGTAGCGGACAGATCCTGCCCGTCTACCACCTGAGCATCGACCAGCATGCGGCCCGCTATTTCCTCGACAAGAAGGGCGAGGGCCGCAAGGGCTTCCTGCCCAAGAGCGACATCTTCATGGTGTGTTACCCCGACGGCACCCGCGACATCATCACCACGCTCACCCCGCCGCAGCCGCCAGTCATTGATCCCGATCCAGACCCCAATGTTGATCCCGTTCCGTACCCCAATGTTGATCCCGCTCCGCAAACGCTGCCGCGTGTGACACTCGTGCTCACCAACGGTGCCCAGATCAATGCGTGGCTCGTGAAGGAAGAGCGCACCAGAGTGAGCTACAAAAAGGAGAATTCCCCCGATGCTTCCATCTTTGTCATGCAGAAGAGCCGCATCCGCTCCATCGTGCGTTGACGCTTCAGGTGCGAAATCCCATCCCCATTCACCGAATCATTTATGTTCCAGCTTATGAAACGCCTGCTTTGCCTGCTGTTCTGCAGCTTCGCCCTGACGGCAGCCCCAGCCCAGACCGAAACATCCAGCGATCCCACCACACTGGTCCACACCGTGCGGCGCGGAGAATCGTTGGAGTTCTTGGCCACGCGCTTCGGCGTGACGCCCGAGCAGCTCTCGGCGCTCAACCACGATGCCGACACATTCTATGCCGGCATGCGCGTCACCCTGCCTTTCCCCCACGAACTGAGGGGAAAAAGCGACGGCACCATTCCCCTCGACGACGACATCCTCAGCGAACTGTACCGCTACCGCGACCTCTGCATCGAGGCCGACAGCCTCTTTGCCCACAGCAGTTTCAGCAGTGCCCACGACCGCTACGATGAGGCCATCCAGCACTACGACGGCTACTTCGACTGCTCCGGGGCCAAATACGCCCGTGCCGTGTGCAGCTATCATGCCCACGACTGGGAAACGGCCCTCCGGGAGTTCGACCGCGTGATCAGCGGCACCTCGTGCAGCGAGGATGTGCTGGCCGTGGCCAAGGCCTACCGCGAGGTGTGCAGCCAGCACGAGGAACAGATCCGTCAACGCCGCTTTGCAGCCGAGGAGGCCCGCAAGGAGCGCCGCCGCGAACGCTGGCGCAACATCGGTGCCGGACTGGTTCAGGCAGCCGGCATGGTGGCCCAGGCTTACGTGCAGTCGAAGTATGAGACGAGTGGGGGAGGAGGGGCTGCCTCATCCGGCGATTTTTCCTCTTCCACCAGTTCCTCCTCTACCTCCAGTTCGACAGCCGGAAGCGGTGGAGCCACGCCTGCCACAAGGGGAAAACTATGCCAAAAGATGAGTGCCGGCGACAATGCCCACTGTGGCGGCAACGGCGTGTGCTCCCGATGCAATGGCAACAAACGCTACTACGACACGTCCTTTGGCAATGCGCGTTGGGTGCCCTGCGGCACTTGCGGACAAACCGGCAAATGCCCCTCTTGCCACGGCACGGGATATCGCAATTGACGCGCCGCTGCCAGCGGCTTTCTGCAGGCATAAGCGCTTTCGCACCCATCCGAGGCAGGACATGTCAGAATAACTTGCTACATTTGCGGACGCTATTCCTATTCCGCAGGTGCAGGAATGTTCTTCTGATGAAGCCCCCTGGAGCAGGCCATCGTGCTGCAAGGCACTGTTCCCCTCCATTTCCCAACACAATCCACTTCATCAAACATTTCGCCGATGATAGACCAGCAATTTCTTCAACAGATCGAGCAGAGCATCCAAGCGGCGGTCAATGTGCAGCACATCCTTGCGCAGATGCCCAACCGCCGTCATGCCGACGTCATCGAAATGCTGCTGCTCCGAGGACTCTCCGTCAGCCAGCTGGCACAGATGTGGCACACGACGGAAGCCGAGATAGAACAGATGAAAGAAAACGCCATCAAAGAATTCCTGGAATATGAATAAGCAACACCTGCAGTATGCCTCCCCCGGATGGTTCAGCAGCCGGAGGATGGATGCACTGCCCAAAAACGAAATCAACCGTTTTGCCGCGGGCAAGGCCACTCCGGCCGAAAAGCGGCAAGTGATCAGCACCATCGCCTGTGGTGCCGACCTGTGGACCATCTACTGCCTGCAGCGAAAACCCACCTGAAGGCCTGCCCTTCATCTACCGCCCAAACCATCATCAAGCTATGAAACGTAGATTCCTCGTCCTCAGCCTTGCCGCCTTGCTTGCCGCCCCCGTCGGCCTGCTGGCCCAGACGCGCCGGGCACTGGTCATCGGAGTGGGGCAGCAGCTCGATCCCTCGTGGCCCAAGGTGCATGCCGACCGCGACGTGCCGCTCATCGTCGGCATGCTCCGCGCCAACGGCTATGCCGACATCACCACGCTCGTCAACCGTCAGGCCACCAAGGCTGCCATCGTGGCCGCCTTCCGCAGCCTTGCCCAGCGTGCCCGCCGTGGCGATGTGGTGCTCGTGCACTTCTCTGGCCACGGCCAGCGCATGACCGACACCGACGGCGACGAGCCCGACGGATGGGACGAATCGTGGATTCCCTACGATGCCTTCCTGTCCTACGGCCCCCACGACCGTGGCGAGAAGCACCTGTGCGACGACGAGACGGCACGCCTGCTCACCGCCCTGCGCCAGCGCATCGGGCCCAAAGGCGTGCTGGCCGTCACGGTGGACGCTTGCCACAGCGGCGACTCCACCCGGGGCGACGACTCGGTCAGCGTGCGCGGCGTGCTGCGCGAATTTGTCATTCCGGGCAAGCATGGCCGAGGCGCCAGGCAACTGCCCGAACTGTGGCAAACGCTGAGCGCCTGCAAGAGCTACCAGCTCAACCAGGAAACGCCCCAAGGCTATGGCCGGCTCTCGGCTGCACTCTCATCTATGTGGAAAAGCATGGTCGGGCAAAGCGACCAACGTGTGCTCGAAGTCATCAGCGGCTTCATGCAGCGCCGTGACATCCGCGGACCGCTGCCCCAGACCCCCGAACTGACGGGGTCAAACGGGAAGCACCCCTTTTCAAGCATCTTTCGCCGGTGACGCACAAGGCCCCGCACGCCACATCCAAGTGTGCGTCAAGCCATCGCCCGGCATCAATGAGAAACTACAGAACCCCATATGGTTGATTCCAATCATCCCCATCCCCACGCAGACTACACCGACGAGGCATTCGTCAGGGGCGTGCAGCACGACGACCCCGCAGTGGTGCAGGCTTTCTACGACCAATGCCGGCGCCAATTCTTCATCGGCACCTCGCAGTATGCACTGCGAAGGGAGGATCTCGACGACCTCTTTCAGGAGAGCTACCTCTTCGTGTGGGAAAAAATCACCAGCCGCCAGATCTTTGCATCCGAAGCGCAAGTCTTTGCGCAGCAAAGCGACCCGCAGCAGCCCGAACGCCTCGTGCCCAACCTCATCGGCTACTTCATGGCGGTGGTGAAAAACAAATATCTGGAAGAGCTGCGCCGCGCCGGAAAAACCAGCGCCGTGGCGCTCGAAGGCGTGGAAAACGAGCTGGGCATCGTTTACGACCCCGACCCCGAGGTGACGAAGGACCGCATCGTGAACATGTGCGTGATGAAGCTGCAGGACAGCTGCAAGGAGATTCTCACCATGTTCTACTACGACGGCCTCTCGCTCAACCAGATTGCCGAAGCGCGCGAAGGCACCCACTCCTACGACGGGCTGAAAACGCGCAAAGCCAAGTGCATGAAGTTTCTGAAGGAGCGCATCATCCGCTGCTTCAAGGATGCGGGCATCCATGTGCCCGAAGCCGACGAGCAGCCACGCGACAAGAACGACTGAACCGTTCCCGTTTCCTTTTAGGGTGGTTCTAAAAATTCTGTTTTAAATATTCTCATATTCTGATGGTCGCTTTGCACCTTCTCGAAAGCGTCTTTTTGCAAGTAGCCTCAGTCACATAGCCCGCTATGCTCCTTCATCTACTTACAAAAATACACTTCCGA
>DAIRWG010000066.1:1468-14476 GCA_036802405.1 Alloprevotella sp. | reverse complement strand
ACAATTTATAGCGGTCGGAGAAGAACCATTTGTCATACTCCACGCTCCAGGTGAAGCTATGGCTTTGCCCGTTGTTGAAGGTGCTTTGGCAAGTCCTGCCCTGTCCGTCTGTCCACTGATAGTCCACGATGGAACGGCGCGCAAACTCATAGTCAAAAAGGAATATCCAATCCTTGAAGAAGGTATAGTCCAAACTCAACTTTTCGATAAGGGAATTCTTGAGGTAAGGATTACCCATGGCATACACATTCTCACTCACTTGGCGAACAAAGGGGTTGAGCGATGAGCGAATGGGCGACAACAAATTGCGGGAATAACTCAGAGAAAGGCTATGATTGTCGGAAATTTCCCAATTGACATTGGCCGAAGGAAACCATTCCATCTCATGGCGATGAGTCGTGCTGCCGATGGTTCGCTGGTCGTAGTCGTTATGCCGATACTCTCCGCGCACACCCACCTCCGTTGACACCGCATCACTCCATTCGCGTGCGTAGCTCACATTGAATGCGTGCGTCCATTCCGAAGTGGCAAAGCGATTCGTCGTGTTGGCATCATCCACCCAAGTCTCATCCGAATGCGAAAAATCGCGGTTCCATCGCTTCTGATCGCTATCCGTGTTCAGATATTGGCCTTGGTAGTTGAACGTCATCGTGTTTGCCTTGTCCATCTTCCACACCGCTGCTGCATCGGCCGCCACATAGCTGTTGCGTCCGTTCATATTCTGGCGAAAGTCCTCGTACGAGCTGTATGTCTGGTCCTGATCTTGCCATCGTTGGTATTTCAGCCGCTCTCGCGAAACACTCCTATAGTTCGAAGCCTCCAAACGCGCATTTACCGTCAGCTTCGAGCGGTTGAGAGAATAGGACAGCATGGCGCCATAGCTTGGCTTAGTCCAAGGTTCCTCCTGGTCATTGAGCGTTCGCGAACGGAACGGCTGCTCGTTGGCTGCAGATATTGTTTGCGTCAATGTTGTTTGTCCGCCTTCCGTTTTGGCCGTGCTGATGTAGGCAGCTGCCCCCAATTTCTGCATCTTGCTCAACTGATATTCTCCGTTCCACAAGGCATAGCCACCCATGCTTTGGCTATGGCCTGACTCCTCGTTCTCCACCTTTTGCCCGATGCCGCGATAATCGTAAGAGCTTGTGACATCCGTATGCCCGTTCATGTCATAACACACCACCGAACAATATTGCGTGAAACTTTTGCGATGATGCGAAAGCGATGCCGCCAACGTGGGACTCAGCCTCTCCGTTGAATAATCCGTCTGGATGTTTACAACGCCCATCACTCCTTCCTGAGGATCGCGGATCACCACATTCACGATAGCCCCCTGGGTGGAAGCACTGTATTTGCTTACCGGGGTACGGATGATTTCAACGCGAAGAATGTCCTGCGGACGTAGGCTTCTCAATCGGTTCATCAAGGCCACTCCCCTTTCCAAGGGCTTCTGGCCATTTATGTAAATAGTGGACTGTCCCTTGCCCAGCACAGACACGCCACCGCTCTCGTCCAAGGAGAGCAAAGGTACATCGCGCAACAGCTCCGCCGCATTGGGTAAAAGAAGGTCCGCGCCGTGCGGCTGAAACACATATTTTCCCTTTTCCAGTCGAAACGTCGAACGCGCCACCGTCACTTCTGCTTCTCCCAAAGTTCTTGCCGTAGAGTCAGCCTGAAGTGTGAATGTCAAATCGCGCCCTGTCTTGTAGGTGATGCATTGCCTCTGAAAACCGCTGCAACTCACTTCCACGAGCACCGAGTCCTGCGCAGAAAGTCCTTGCATCCAGAATTGCCCCTTCACGTCGGTGGTCTCCACTTGCAGCACATGATTGTCGGCATAGGAAACGACACTGACCACAGCCCCCTTCAACGGCATGCCGCTCGAACCCTTCACCGTGCCCTGACAGCGTGAAGCATTTTGCGCACTCAAAGAGTTCACACAAAGCGCAGCTAAAGCAAGTATCAGTTTAAGAGTCCTCATAAGCAAACGTATCATTTTTTAGGTTGATGAAAATGGTTCTATAAGAATTTGCATGAGTCAACATGAGTCCATTGAATCTCATCTCATACATTCTTGCATAAAGTCACACGGCCAAACATTCTGTCACCGAATTTGGTTATTGCATTTCAAAGATACAACTATCCATCCGATATGCAAAACATTCCAACACAAATCTTTAAAGTCCATGAGTATTTTGCCCGAATCATCCGATTTGCTCCTTAAACAGTTTCCAATAAGCACCCTTCGCATGGAGCAGCTGCGCGTGCGTGCCCTGTTCCACCACCCGGCCCTCGTGCATGAGCACGATGTGGTCGGCATGAAGAATGGTGCTCAGCCGGTGTGCGGCAATCACCACGGTGCGTCCTTCGGAAAAACGGGTGAGATGCTCCACGATCCGAGCCTCGTTCAAGGCATCGAGCGACGAGGTGGCCTCATCCAGAAGCAAAAGGCGCGGCTGCTTGTAGACGGCGCGTGCAATGAGCAACCGCTGACGCTGCCCGCCGCTGAGCTGCAGTCCGGTGCTGCCGAGCATGGTGTGATAGCCCATGGGAAGCTGGGCGATGAATTCGTCGATGCAGGCCGCTTTGGCCGCATTTTGCGCCTTTTCATCGGAGGGACGGGCATCGGAGAGGGCAATGTTGTGCAGAATCGTGTCGCTGAAGATTTGTCCGCTTTGCAGCACCGCACCACATTGGGCCAGCCAAGCTTCCTCGGAGAAATCGGACAAGGGCACATTCCCCACCTTGATGGTGCCTCGCTCGGGAGGATAGAACCCGAGCAAGAGTTTGAGCAAGGTGGACTTTCCACAGCCACTTTCGCCTACGATGGCGGTGGTGCGCCCTTCGGGAATGTGCAGGGTGACATCGCTCAGACAGTAAGGGGCAAAGTTGCCAGGATACTTGAACCACACCCCCTCCAGACGGAGATCCATCGGGAGGTTGCAGTGCGTGCGAAGTGCGGTGGAATCGGGCTTTTCAGCGTTCATCACCTCGTCCAGGCGTTCGTAGCTCATGGCCGCATCCTGCACTTGGTTCACTGCACTCACGAGGTTGGAGAAGGGTTGTGAAAGGCGTCCGATGATGTAGCTGACGGTCATCATCTCACCAAAAGTCATATTTCCCCGGATGACCAGCGTGGCACAGATGCCCGTAATGCCGATTTCCTTCAAGCGGTCGATGAATGCGCTGCCCGAACGCAGGCGGAGCGAATTGAGTGCTCCCTTCCACACCAGGCGGTTGAGTTTCTGCTGCAGCTTGCGCCAGGCATCCACGCGCAGCTGCTCGGCATTGTTCACCTTCACCTCGTCCATGCCGTTCACCAGTTCGTAGAGCATGTTGCGGCTCTCACCCTCGCAGGTGGACGAAGCGTAGTCAATCTCCTTGCGCCGCTGCAGGAAGAGTTGGTTCCAGCCGAAGGCAAGCAGGGTGAGTGCGATGAAAAGGAGGAAAATGGAGCCGTTGTAGTAGATGAGCATGCCCGAAAACACCAGCAAGCTGATGACCGTGAAGAACAAGAGGTCGGGCAGCGAAACGAGAAAACCGCGCAGGCGGTTCTGGTCCTCGATCTTCTGGATGAGGTCGGAACTGACCTTGCGGTCGAAGAAGGCGATGGGCAGTGCGATGAGCTTCTCCAGGTATTCCTGCACCAGGCGGATGCCCGTGCGCAGCCCGATGCGGGTGAGCAGCAGGTCCGACACGCCGTTGGCCGCAAACTGCCCTACAAAGATGGCCAGCTGTCCGAACACCAGCAGCCACACCAACGCCACGTCGCGCTGTCCGATGCCCTCGTCGATGGTGTGCTGCAGCAGCATGGGCAGCGCCATGTCAGCCCCGATGGTAGCTGCACTCAGGGCCAAGGCCGTGAGAAAAGAGCGACGGTAAAGGCCTATGAAACGCCTGATCATGCGTGCCAACCGAAGCAAAATGCGCGGTTCGGGCGGGTACTCCATCCTGTCGAATTCGTCCGTCGGATCCATCACCGCACAGAGCCCACAGTCGTTCTCGCCCATCCAATGTTCCAAAAAGTCCTTACGCGACAAGCGCACCTTGCCCTGTGCCGGATCGGCAATGCAATAGCACTGCCCGTGCTTCTCCACGCCGTAGAGCACCACGAAGTGGTTCTGGTTCCAGTGAAGGATGGCAGGCAGGGGCATGCGCAGCACTTCCTCGGCATTCACCCGGGCTGCCTCGGCATGGAAGCCCATGTGGCGCATGCACTGCAGGATGTCGCCCAGGCTGATGCCCAAACGGCTCACGTTGCACTGTTCGCGCAGCCAGGCCAGCGGCACCCGCTTGCCGTAGAAACGGGCAATCATACGAATGCACGTAATGCCGCAATCGGAATATTCAAGTTGCTGATAAGCGTGGAATCTGGACATTGTTGTGGAATATTTCTGATACTACCAATCTGAGATGCTTAAAGGTACGCAAATGCCAATGGTTCTTGCTTCCCCATGTCGGCAAGGAAGCAAGAACCATTACCTTTCATTATTTTGCCCAAGCCCGTTCGGCATCCATCAGAAGCGGGTCTTCGCCTTTCCCGGTGCGGAGTATTCGGGTGCTTTCACTTTCGACTTGGCCACCGGGATGGTCAGTTTCAGCTGAAAGTTGCACGGACGTACATGGTTGGAATAGCGATAGCTGTAATCGTGCGAAGTGAAGGAAGTGACCGAACGCGGCGTACGGGTGCTGGCCGCAAATGAGATGGACATCGAATTCTTGAATATCTTCAGGAACCGGAAATAGAAGGAATGGTTGCCGTTAAACTTTTTGGTTATCGACCGGTTCGCGGAGTTGTACTGATAGTCGAGCGAGCATTGCACCCGATGCTTTCGCGAGATGATGATACGATTGCCCCAGCTGAATTCCGTCGACGTGTCCTTGTAATTGCTGTTCGTGCCATCTGGCAAATGGCCGAACGAGCGGTCGTGGTCGATTTCTGCCGAGAACGTGAGCTGATAGTGGTCCTTGAAAAACCACTTGTCATAGTTCACACTCCATGCATAGTTCAGCATATGCCCATTGTTCAAGATGCTGCTGTAGGTTCGCCCCTGTCCGTCGGTCCAATCATAATCGGCGAGTGCATTCCTCTGAGAGGTGTAATCGAAAAGCAACGTGAGATCCTTGAAGCAGGAATACTGCAGGCTTAGCATATGGTAAGTCATATTCTTCAGATTGGGATTGCCCTTCATGTAAACATTCTCACTGACCTGCGTCTCAAAAGGATTGAGCTCGGAACGCTTTGGTGCAATTCGGCTGCGCGAGTAGTCAACCGACAAGCTGTGATTGTCGTTGATTTCCCAAGTCAGGTTGGCCGACGGATACCAATCCCAGCTGTTGCGGACATTCTTCTCGCCCGTGGTGCGCTGTTCGTAGGTGTTGTGCATGTATTCACCGCGCACGCCCACCTCGGTGGAAACGGCATCACTCCATTCGCGCGAATAGCTCACATTGAATGCCTGCGTCATTTCGTAAGTCACGAAATGGTTCAACCGGCTTTCATCATGCTTCCATTCGTCCGTCCCCGTCAGATCGTGGTTCCAGCGGTCATGACGGTTGTCCGTGTGCATGTACGAACCGGAATAGTTGAAGGAGAAAGCATTCTCGTCGTTCAACATGTAGTTTAGGTCGGCTGCCGTTTCACCATAGAGGTTGTATGCCCGATATTTCTGCTGAAATTCCTCATAGGAAGAAAAATCTTCGCGTTCGGACTGCCATCTTTGGTATTTCATCATTGCGGGTTGTTCTTCCTCATGATTCGACAACTCTCCACTCAACTTGAAATTCACCTTGTCGGCATTCTGTTTATAAATGAGCATGCCGCCCCAGTCGGGTTTGATCCATGTCATATGGCTCTCGCTGAGCGTTCTCGACCGTGCCACATCACCCGCACCATTCTGAGTGGCCCGTTGGGCAGTGGTGTGATTGTTACGGTCTTTGGAAGAAAGAATGGCGGAAGCAAGCAGTTTCTGGTTCGGCGTGAAACGGTATTCCGACATCCAGGATGCATGGAGGCCTTTCGACTTCATCTTGCCAACCACATCATCCACAGCCGAAAGGGCATTCGAAGTGTAGTCATAGGTGTTCGTCATGTGGGAATAAGTGTTGTAGCCATACCACATGGCAGCGAAAGAAGTGGAGAACTTCTTACGGTTGTAAGTGAACGAAGTGGTCACATCCGACGAAACGCGCTTTTGGGCATACTTCGCATTGGCCACGGCCAATGCATTCCACCCTTCTTCGGGCTTGCGAAGCACCAGATTGACAATGGCTCCCTGCATGGATGCACTGTATTTGCTGCCCGGCGAACGAATGATTTCCACGCGCAGCACATCCTGCGGCCGGATGCTCTTCAGCCTGCTCAACAAGGCAGGACCTGTTTCTTGCGGTTTGTCGCCATTGATGTAGATGGTCGACTGTCCTTTGCCCAACACATTGACGGAGCCATCGTCCGAGAGGGTGAGCATCGGCACATAGTTAAGCATTTCCGCTGCATCCGGCAGCTCCAGGTCTGCACCATGCGGCTGAAACACAAAGCGCCCCTTGGTCAAGCGCAGTGTGGAATGCGACACCGCCACTTCTGCGGCCCCCAAGGTATAGGCCACACTGTCAGGCTGTAGCGTGAATTGGAGCGTTCCGCCAGCCTTGTAGTGGATGCACTGTTTTTCAAATCCCGAGCAGCTCACTTCCACCAAAAGGGAGTCCTGCCCTGCGATGGAAGGAAGCGCGAATTTGCCATCCGTGCCCGTTGACAGCATGGCAAGCACACTTTGGTCCGTAAACGACACTACGCTGACATAAGCTCCCTTCAGGGGCATGCCCGTAGGGCCTACCACACGGCCTTCGTGAGTGGATATGGATTGTGCTCCTGCTGAAAATGAAGTCAAGGCAGCAAGAGTCAGTATGGCAAATGAACGATTCATGGGCATTTCACTGTTAATGACAGAGCGTCCCCCAACGCTCTTTGATGTATTCAAGCTGGTCAGTTAAGAAACATGTATTCAAATCGGTCGAGAAAGATGTCAGAAATTTACCTATTCTTTCTCGTCTATTCATAAGAAAATGTATTAGCATCACGCGGTGTCACGATTTGATACGCAAACACCGCACAACGTTTGTTAGACATTGCAAATGAATGGAATATTTTCGAGCTAAAAAAATTTTTTGAAAGGAAACTTCTGAAAAAAATTACTTTCTGCATTTTCCGAGATTCGTACACTTACGATTTTTGGTCCAGCAAGCACGGCTGCTGTCATTCTTGCAAATGCCATTGCGTGCACCGATTGACGCTACTGCTTTGGCATTCAATTCCAAGAAGCCTTCGTGAGCATTCGCATCCCGGCTTAAGGACTGAAGGAAAGAGGAAACGCGTGCGATTCAATTCTGTTCCATTGTAATCGGATTTTTAGATTGTCAATTGGTGTCGTATTTTACCGCAGAATTTCGCGCTTCTTCGTGGCCCCTGGTGGTAAAGACCCCGACGTATAGTTTCGCGGCCCTTTGTGGACCTTAGCGGACAGGATCGTACTGCATCACCGAACTCGCGGCTGGGAAGCTGCGACTCACCAAGACCCTTCGTTGAACACTCCACCGAAAGGTCTTCATGTACATTAGTGTTTCTTAGCGGCAAAAATTCCTCGCGCGCACGCGCGCGCATTACACTGCAATCATGTTTTTTACTGTCATCTGTCAGCGGTCCCTATTTTCTGCCATTTTTCAACAAGTCCCAGACTTTTTCAAATTCTACCATGGTACCGTAAAAATTCTACCGCGGTACTGTAAAAACTCTACCACGGTACTGTAAAAACTCTACCGCGGTACTCGCGCAACTCTACCATGGTACTTTCAAGGCACAACTGCAGTGTTGACAGATGAAAGCAAAAAGTGCAATTACGCTGTAACGCGCGCGCGTTGGGGGAACGATGCTTACTGTCAGCGCCCATCGAGTGACATTCGGACGGAAACGCGACAAATCATTTGGTTATTTCAGAAATAGTTGCCATATTTGCAGAAGCAAAATGACCACTAACCTCAATGCCCATCGCCATGGCGTAATTTTCCCCACAGGCCGATGGGAACCGATGAAAAAGAAATGAACTTGAAAAGCGAACCCTTCCCCTGGTTACACTGCCCGCTGCTGGAGTCTTGGCTCCTGAAAGCGAGCGAAAAGCTGGCATGCCGTGCCTGCCTCGTAGTGGAAATGGTGATGGCCGCTGTGAGCCTGCTGCCCGAATGTGGCATTTGGCTGCCGGCCAAGCCTTGCAGCTACTATCATGCGCAGCCGAAGGAATGTGCAGAAAAATTTGTTCTGCTACATTGCGCATGGGCAACAAATGGCTTCCCATGCATTTCGTTGCGGAAATCCGCCGCATGGCTTCGCGGCCCTTAGCGAGCCTTTGTTGCCTTAAAACTCATTATTCCGTTTCCATTGCAGCAACGTTGCGCATCAAGCCTTCAAATTTGGCCCTTTTCACCGCACTCTTTCGAAAAATTTCGCGGTAACGCTCTATGGTCAGCTGCCGCCAATCATTGACGGTCATGCCTTGCAAGGCGGGGCGCGGAAGAAGCTCCGGAATGGTGGTGGGAGAAGCAAAACGACGGTTCCACGGGCAGGCATCGTTGCAGCGGTCGCAACCATAGAAGCAGTTGCCCATCAGGCTGCCCGTGCCTTCGGGCAACGGGCCACGGTGCTCGATGGTGAGATACGACAGGCAGCGGCGTGCATCGAGTTCGCCATTGCCAAGGAGGGCTCGGGCCGGACAGGCATCCAAGCAACGGCGGCAAGAGCCACAACGGCTGGGCATGGGCCGGTCGTGGGCATCAGCCGGATGCACCAGCACCAGCTCGCCGAGAAAGAAATAGCTGCCCGCACCGGGAATGATGAGCTGGCTGTTGCGCCCCTTCCAGCCAAGTCCGCACTGCTGCGCCCAATATTTCTCGTCGATGGGGGCGGTGTCGACAAAGCAGCGTCCGTCGGTGCCTTCCTCAAGGTGCAAGGCAGCCATCAGTTGGCGGAGCATCGACTTCACCACCTCATGGTAATCGGTGCCGCGGGCATAGCGGGCCAACGTCCAGCGATTTTGCGCGTATTCATCGGGCCGAGCCACGTTTTCGCCTTCTGACGGAAGGGATGAGTCGGTGCAAGAATCGCCCATTTCATCGGGCGTGTAGTAGTTTACGGCCAAGCTCACGATGGTTTGCGCCCCGGGCACCAAGAGGCGCGGATTGAGCCGCTTTTCGAGATGGTTTTCCAGATAGTGCATATCGGCTTGCCGTCCTTCGGCGAGCCATTGGCGGATGGCGGCTGCACGCTGCCCGTCGACGGGGCGCGCTGCCGTCAGTCCGCAGGCGTGGAAGCCCAATTGTCGGGCCATGGTTTTGATCTGTTGGGCATGAAGTAGGGTCGGCATGTATGGAAAGGATTGGGAAGGAAGAAGCGAAGCTGATAGAAGCAGAATGAACACCCCGATGAAAACGGGCTTTTTCATTCCATCGGCCCGATGAAAACGGGGATTTTTGCACCTTCGGTGCGATGAAACGGAAGAAAAACGCATTCCTCAAGTCCGGCTGATGAACTTGGGGAATGCGGCATGAAGGAGGGATTTTTCACTCATAAATGAGCGTAGTGAGGCGCGATGCATCGTAAACCTCCTCGGCCACTGCGCGCACCTGCGAGGCCGTGATCTGGCGGATGGCCAGATCGAGCTTGTACACGTCCCGATACTTGCCATAGTGGGCAAAGGTCTTGCCCATGGCCAGGGCATAACTTTCGGAGGAATCGGTGCTGATGCCAATCTGGCCGAGCAGCTGCTTCTGGGCTGCGCGAAGACGCATGGGCGTGAGTTCGCACTCGATGAAACGGTGCAATTCCTTGCGCAGGAGCTGCAGGCAACGCTCCACATCGTGCAGGTCGCATCCGAAATAGACGTTCCAGAATCCGGTGTCGGGATAGGTGTTGAGATAGGCATCCACGCTATACACCAATCCGGCCTTTTCCCTCAGGCTCAGATTGAGGCGCGAGTTCATGCCGGGGCCGCCCAGCATGTTGTTGAGCAGGAGCATGGCATGGCGGCGCGGATCGGTGCCGCCGAAAGTGGGTGCCCCCACCAGCACATGGGCCTGGTGCGTGCCTTTGTCCACCCGTAGCGTTTGCACCGCTGCATGGGGCTGCGGTGTGGGGAATGCGGGGGGCAGGAAAGAACGGCCTTCGAAATCGCTGGCCGGAAGCAGGCGTTCGAGGGTGCGCACAATTTGCGACATGGGCACATTGCCGTAGCAGTAGAACACGGCATTGGCCGGATGGTAGAAGCTTCGGGTGAAACGGAGCGCATCGGCCGTGGTGTAGGTGCGAAGGCGCTCAGGCTGCCCGAGGATGTCGCGTCCGAGAGGTTGGCCGGGATACATGAGCGACTCGAACTGGTCGAAAATGATTTCGGAGGGCGAATCCTTGTAACTGTCGATTTCATCGCAGATTACCTCCACCTCCTTGTCGATCTCACGCTGTGGATAGGTGCTGTGGAACACGATGTCGGCAAGCAGGTCGGCGGCCCGGCTGAAATGGCGGCGGAGCACCGTGGCATAGTACACGGTTTCCTGCTTGGTGGTGTAGGCATTGAGGTCGCCGCCCACACGTTCGAGTCCGTTGGTGATGTGGCAGGCATGGCGCTTGGCGGTGCCCTTGAAGCTCATGTGCTCGATGAAATGGGCCATTCCGGCATCGGCGGCTTCCTCGTGGCGCGTGCCGGCACACACCACAAAGCCGCAATAAACCACGGGCGACTTGCGCCTTTCGGCAATGATGCGCAGGCCGCAAGGCAGCTGCGCGGTTTCGTAGGTTGAAGTCATTTCTTACGGAAATATTTACCCACAACGGGGAGGTTCGACAAGGGGAAATCGTAGTGCACGGTGTGTGCCACGAAAAGCACGATGCAGCCCGTGTTGAGCAGCAGGCGCAGGCCCATGTGGGGAATGTAGTGTTCGCCCAGCTGCATCACCCCGAAGAAAAGCAGGGTGATGGCCACATACACGCCGATGCTGGCGAGCGGATAGCGGATGGGATAGTAGCGCTGGCCCACGAAGTAGCTGAGGAGCATGGCGGTGCCGTAGCCGGCAAAGCCGGCCCAGGCGCAGGCGATGTAGCCATACTGCGGCACGAAGATGAGGTTGACGGCGATGAGCACGCCGCAGCCGATACCCGAGAACCAGGCTCCCCAGATGGTGCGGTCGATGAGCTTGTACCAGAAGCTGAGGTTGAAATAGACACCCATCAGAATCTCGGCCGCCATCACGATGGGCACCACGCGGAGCCCCTCCCAATAGTCGCGGCCGATGATGTGGCGCAGCACATCGATGTAGCCCACCACCACGAGGAAGGCCAACAGGGTGAAGATGAGGAAATACTTCATGGCGGCGGCATAGGTGGAGCGGTTGTCCTTCTCCTTGGCCTTGCCGAAGACGAAGGGCTCGTAGGCATAGCGGAAAGCCTGCGTGATCATGGCCATGATCATGGCTATCTTGGAGGCGGCGCCGTAGATGCCGAGTTGGGCATGGGCATCGGGGCCGCGGTAGATGTAGGGGAAGAGAATCTTGTCGGCCGTCTGGTTGAGTATGCCGGCAATGCCGAGCACGAGGATGGGCCAGCTGTAGGCAAGCATGCGGCGGATGAGGGGTTTCACTTCAGCCCAAGCCGGGAGGCGGCGGGCAAAGCCATCCTTGAGTTCCTGCCAGAAGCAGAAGGTGATGGAGGCGGTGCAGAGGAGGTTGATGTAGAAGGCATAGCCCACGTCGTGCCCGCCGAGCACCACATAGTAGCCGATGTTGAGGGCAATGTTGAGCACGATGAAGAGCAGCTTGAGCGCAGCAAACTTCAGCGGGCGCTTCTTGTAGCGCAGATAGGCGAAGGGGATGCACTGGAAGGCATCGATGGCCACGGTGACAAACATCACCCACACGTAGGACGGATGGTCGGCATAGCCCATGGCCTGGCTGAGCGGCTGGAGGAAGAGAAACACCAGGGCCACGAAGAGCAGCGAAGTGAGGCCCACCATCGAGAGCACGGTGGTGTAGACGTTGGAGGCATTTTCCCCCTCTTTGTTGACGAAGCGGAAGAAGGTGGTCTCCATGCCGTAGGTGAGGATGACGAGGAGCAGGGCGGTGTAGGCATACATGTTGGTGATGACGCCGTAGCCGCCGCTGGCAGCACTGATCTTGGCCGTGTAGAGCGGCACCAGCAGATAGTTGAGAAAACGGCCAACGATGCTCGACATGCCATAGATGGCAGTGTCCTTGGCCAGTGATTTCATGTTCGACATAGTGGTATGTTGAGTCTATTGATTTTTTCGATAATTCATGCGCTCCTTAAAGCGTTGTTCCTTGATGCCTCCCTCTGTGAGAAATTCACGATCAATGCGCCGGATAAGCCCCGACAGCATCGAGAGTGTTTGGTGTATGACAATGATGGCAATGTTGGCTATATCTTCAGCCGAGCGGCCGTTGATCTGGCGCATGTAATAGGCGGCATCATTGTGCCTTTGGAAAAGCGGGACACAAGCCCGGTATTTCGGATGCTCCATGCCCCATCGCTCCAAGCGGTTCACCCTCAAATAGTCCTCATAGTCTTCGAGCAGTTCCTCCAAGCTGCCTTTTGCGATAACTGTCAGCTTATGCCGGGAAGCCGATGAACCTTCTGCATCGCTATATCCCTCCACAATGTTCTGCTTACCTGATCGTGCAGCCTGCTGCATCTGGTCGACAGTGCGGTCATGCGCCCGATCAAGGAAATGCGTCACGAAGTAGTAGGTGATGTCAAACACGCACACCGACTTCTGGTAGGCTTTGAGCGACTTGTAGGTGCCCGGCTGCTTCTGATAAGGTTGGAGAGGCATGAATTTGGAATTTTGGAATTGGAAATTGTGAAAATGTTTTTTTTGGGGGGGGGGAAAAAGGGTTAGTAGGGTTGGTTAGGGTAATTAGGGTTGTTAGGGCAATCCCTAATCACCCTAATCACCCTAA
>DAIRWG010000066.1:0-1368 GCA_036802405.1 Alloprevotella sp. | reverse complement strand
ACCCTAATCCCCACCATCACCCGAAGAACAAATAAGCAATGGCGATGGCTGCCACGATGCCGGCCAGATCAGCCAAGAGGCCGCAGGCCACGGCGTGGCGGGTGCGGCTGATGCCGACCGACCCGAAGTAGACAGCCAGGATGTAGAAGGTGGTGTCGGTGGAGCCTTGGAAGATGCAGCTCAAGCGGCCCACGAAGGAGTCGGCCCCGTAGGTGGTCATGGCATCGACCATCATGCCGCGGGCACCGCTGCCCGAAAGGGGCTTCATGAGTGCGGTGGGCAAGGCACCCACCCAGTCGGCATTGCAGCCGGTGAGCCCCACGAGCCACGTGACCCCGCTGATGAGCCAGTCCATGGCTCCCGAGGCGCGAAACACGCCGATGGCCACCAGCACGGCCACCAGATAGGGGATGATGCGCACAGCCGTGGTGAAGCCTTCCTTGGCCCCCTCGACGAAGGCATCGTACACGTTGACCCTCTTCCGTATGCCGGCCACAATGAAGGCGATGATGATGGTGAAAAGCAGCACATTGGCCGTGGTGGTGCCCACGAGGTTCATCATCGTGCCGTCCAGCCGGCTGAAGCCCCAGATGATGGCGGCCACAAGGGCCGACATGCCGCCCAAGGTGGCAAGCAGCACCGGCTGGAGCAGATTGATGCGTTGGTAGAGGCTGGTGATGATGATGCCGGCCAGGGTGGAGAAGAAGGTGGCTATGAGGATGGGGATGAAGATGTCGGTGGGCTGTGCGGCTCCCATCTGCGCACGGTAGACCATGATGCTGACGGGAATGAGGGTGAGGCCGGAGGTGTTGAGCACCAGAAACATGATCATGGGATTGCTGGCAGTGTCCTTCTTGGGATTGAGCTGCTGGAGTCCCTCCATGGCCTTGAGGCCGAGCGGTGTGGCGGCATTGTCGAGACCCAACATGTTGGCTGCAATGTTCATGAAGATGTTGCCGTAGACGGGATGGTTCTTGGGCACATCCGGGAAGAGGCGGGTGAACACCGGACTCAGCACGCGCGCCATGGCATTGACCACCCCACCCTTTTCGCCGATTTTCATCACGCCGAGCCAGAGCGACAGCACACCGGTGAGGCCGAGGGAGATTTCAAAAGCGGTTTTCGAGGTTTCGAACGTGGAATTCATGATGGCGGGAAACACTTCCACATCGCCCAGAAAGAGGAGTTTCACCAGAGCGATGACAAAGGCGATGAGGAAGAACGCCATCCAGATGTAGTTGAGTACCATGCTTGGAGGTGTTATGTGTTTGGTTTCAAACGGCAAAGTTACGGTTTGTCGGGAGATGGGGCAAACAAAAGCATAAAAGTTTGGGAGGCTGGCCGCCGACTGTGCGTGCAGTCGGCGGC
>DAIRWG010000065.1:0-14545 GCA_036802405.1 Alloprevotella sp. | reverse complement strand
TGGGCTGAAAGCTTCAGTTGGGCTTTCAGCCCGCCCTTGACGCATGCGAAATGAGTACACAAAACTGGACACCCTAGCAAATAATGCACATTATGCGGATTTTTGAGCGAAAACTGTAAACCCTGCTTCGCACTACGGCAGAAATCGGGGGGGGGTAATATTAAAAAATTATGATTTGGAGGCGATTATATACCAAATGTTACGGAATATTTCGTATTTTTGTCGCACGTGCTTCTTTTGATGAGCCATTCTATCAAGACATTCTTCCTAAAATGACGAACGAACTGAGCATGATGCAGGCTTGGACTTGTCCCCCAAGCCATGAACAAGAATTCTATTAACAAACAAACTTACACAAAGATGAACAAAAAAAGTTTATTCGTGCTCGGTTTCTCTGCAGCCCTCCTCGCAGGCTGTAGTTCCGACAACGTTGTTCCCAATGGGGGCGACGGGGATTTGAGCGGGGATGCGTATGTGTCCATTAGTCTGCATTTGCCTACTACTTCGGGGTTGAGAGCTACTGTGGATCCTTCTGCAGGTGATAAATACAATGATGACTACAATATTGGACAAGAGGCAGAGTATCAGGTAAATAATATTAGGATACTCTTCTTTGATGAAAATAAGCAGTTTGTTGATAGCAAGACAATTTCTGCAGAAACTTGGAATAATTCAAGTGATCCTGGAATCACAACGGAGCGTACCTTGCCCGTTCAGCGTGTAGATCCTAAAGCTGCGTACGTACTTGTTATGCTCAATACTCCGGATAAAGTGACAATTCCTTCTTCGGGTACGTTCGATGCCTTTAATAATAAAGTGCTTGTTGACACGAGTGCGGATGCGTTTATTGGAGGTGATGCGAAGAATAGCTTTTTCATGACGAATTCACCTTTAGGGGTAGCAAATGTGATTGAGGATAATAAGGGACTTTACGATGGCCTTGTAAAAGTTAATCCGCAGAGAACCGAAGATGATGCTAAAAAACCGGATCACATTGCAAATGTTTATGTAGAGCGTGCAGTAGCAAAGGTGGATATTGAAGGTGCTGCTAATGATGTTTCTTGGTCAAAAGATGATGACAACGGTACGTACACTTATACTATACACTCGTCTGCAGATATACCTGAATCAAGAGAAGGTGATCAAGTGACATTCACCCAATGGGATTTGGATGTAACCAACAAAAAAACCTATGCTGTGCGTAAATTTGATATTGTGGAGTGGAGCAAGGATGACTACAAGAATGGTAGAGTTGTAAGCAGATTCTTTAGCAATACTTTGTATGGTAACAAACAACGTACTTATTGGGCAGAGGATCCTAACTATTCTGGGACAAACGTAACATTAAATGAAGCAACGGGGAATGTAAGTAAGTCAAATGATAATTTTTATTATTTGACAGACATGACGAAAGCCCAGAATATGATGGCCGCAGATTACTGCTTGGAGAATACGTTTGATGTGAAGAACATGAAGCAGGGTGAAACTACTCGCATTGTGTTTAAAGCAACATATAAACCACATGGAGCAGAGTTCGTGCAGGGTGTGACTTGGTACTTGATTGGCAACTCCAATACGCCGTTCACATTTGATGCATTGAAAACTGCCATCATGAATGCATCTTCAACTATAACAGATGTAAAACAATTTGAAGAGGGTGGTGTTTTTAATATTGAGAGCCTAAAAGTTAAGCATGCAGGTGATGCTGATTTCGTGCAAATTAATGATGCAACTGAAATAAAAAACATAAAGGATGCTCTGGGAGCCACGATTACCACGTATAAGGACGGCGTATGCTACTATGTGGCACGCATTCAGCACTTTGGTGAAGATCTTACCAAGTGGGACGGTGAAGATTATACGACAGGAACAGATGTATTACTTCACAAGTATCTTGGCCGTTATGGCGTAGTCCGCAACAACTGGTATCGTATGACTCTCAATACGGTATTTGGTCCCGGCACACCGACCATCCCCGAAATCCCCGATACGCCGGATGACGAGCAGAACTACTACCTCCAGACCACAGTGAAGATTATGGACTGGGCAGTACGTAAGCAGAAACTCGACTTCTAAACCATAGGGCAAGTCCATGGCAGCCGAAACGGGCTGCCATGGCTAAGGCCCGTAAACCCATTTGAAGCAGTGGCTCCATGAGAGCTATTGCTTCAAATCCGTTTAAACACCATGCACTTACGAACAGTGAAACACATCATCCATGGATGCCAGTATTGCCTTGCAGTGCTGGCCTTTGTGGCATGTGCACACGACAACGGCGATGATCCGCTGCCCGACAAGTGGCATGGCTTTACCTATCAACTCACCCTTTCCACCTCCATGGCCGAAGGCAGCACTGCTGCTGCCAAAAGTGACGGACTCAAAGCCGTCGGTATGGACACTTGGCGGCAGGCCGAGGCTCCTGAATCGCAGTCGGCCGAAACATCCCCACGCAAGGCCCAGCAAGGTCCCAACGGCGGCGAAGACGGCGACGGACGCCAACCCGGATGGGAACGCGAAACCGTGGTGAACGATGTCACCCTCCTGTTCTACCGAGGCGCAGCGGGCATCAACAGTGCCGACGGCACCGTGATCGAGCAGGCCTTCTATGTGGACAAGGAGCACCTCAAGCGCGCCGTGGATGCCACCACGAAAGCCGTGACCTACACCACCGACGTGATGCAAAGCCCCGAACGCATGGACAACGGGGCCTGGCACCTGCTCATCCTGGCCAACCTGGGCGACCAAACCGCCTGGAAGGGACACACGCTCGGGGAACTGCGCGAGGCCATCCTCCCCACTTCCCAACTCTACACCCAGACGAGGCCCGATGACCCCACCACGGCCACCGACTTCGTCATGACTTCGGAAAGCGATGCCGCCGTGGTGCTCAGCAGCGGCAGCAGCGAAAGCAGTCCGAACCGACTGACGGCCACCGTCGAACGTATGGCGGCACGCATCGACTTCTCGCCCGGCCACGATGCCGACGGTACCGAGCGCACGATGCAGACCTCTCCGCTCACGCTCACGCTCGACGACGGCAGCAACGTCAGCATCAGCAACTACTACCGCTACGACGTGGCCGATGCCATGACCGGGGCAGTGACGGCCGGACAAGGCGACGTGTTTCTGCTGACCCACGTCACGCCCTTCAATCTGCTCAGCTCCGGCGAATACCTGTTCAAGCGCGTGCGCCAGAGCGACGGCACCTTGAACTATCTGGGACGCGAAACGATGGATGCCGACCATCGCGCCACCAACTGGGTGATCGACCCTTGGACCCTCGGCAAAACGGCTGCCCAGCAGCCCGATGACCTGACCTACGGCGTGCCCTACGCCGACCTCGACACCGAAACTCCGCTCGCCGTGAAGCAGCCCGAAACGGACAACACCGACGGCACCGAGCACTACTATACCCTCACTTACGCCGCCGAGAACACGCTGATCGGCAGCGTGCCACGTTCGCTCTACGCCACGGGCGTGCAACTCCGCGGCTACTACGGCAAGCGCCGCGGCACGGATGCCACCGGCCAGCCGGTCTACGAATATTTCGCCAAGACCTACACGGCCTACATCCGCCATGCCGACCCGCAGAGCGAAGGCAGCAACGACCTGCCCATGAAGCACGGCATCGTGCGCAACAACCTCTACCGCCTCGTGGTGAACAAGTTCACCTCGCTCGATGTGGAAATCATCGAAGTGCACCCCTGGCACGTGATCAACGTGCCCCGAGTCGACATGTGAGGCGCGCAAAAAACATTCGGAGCCCACGGTTCCACAGCCCCTTTGCGGAAAAATCCCACCGCAAGGCTTCGCGCCTATTCGTGCCCCTTTGTGGTAAAAGAATTCCGCCGCAAGGCTTCGTGTTTCTTCGTGGCCCTTCGTGGTAAAAACTCCGCCGCAAGGCTTCGTGCCTATTCGTGCCCCTTCGTGGTAAAAAATACCGTCGGAAGGCTTCGCGGCCCTTAGCGGCCCTTCGCGGTAAAAACTCCGCCGCAAGGCTTCGTGCCTATTCGTGGCCCTTCGTGGTAAAAACTCCGCCGCAAGGCTTCGTGCTTCTTCGTGGCCCTTCGTGGTAAAAATTCCGCCGGAAGGCTTCGTGACTATTCGTGGCCCTTCGTGGTAAAAACTCCGCCGCAAGGCTTCGTGCTTATTCGTGGCCCTTCGTGGTAAAAACTCCGCCGGAAGGCTTCGTGCCTATTCGTGGCCCTTCGTGGTAAAAACTCCGCCGGAAGGCTTCGTGCCTCTTCGTGGCCCTTCGTGGTAAAAAACTCCGCCGCAAGGCTTCGTGCTTATTCGTGGCCCTTCGTGGTAAAAAAAACCGCCGCAAGGCTTCGTGCCTATTCGTGGCCCTTCGTGGTAAAAAAAAACCGCCGCAAGGCTTCGTGCCTATTCGTGGCCCTTCGCGGTAAAAAAAAACCGCCGCAAGGCTTCGTGCCTATTCGTGGCCCTTCGTGGTAAAAACTCCGCCGCAAGGCTTCGTGTTTCTTCGTGGCCATTCGTGGTAAAAGAATTCAGCCGGAAGGCTTCGTGCCTATTCGTGGCCCTTCGTGGTAAAAAAATACCGCCGGAAAGCTTCGCGGCCCTTAGCGGCCCTTCGCGGTGAACAAACTTCAACTCGTCCCACACAGTAACAGCTTATGCGCATCCATTCCCTATATATTTCCCCCCTCCTCCTCGCGTTAGCCTCCTGCGGACACGAGGTGACCGTCGATCCAGATGTGCCTCAAGGTCATAGCCGCGTGCTGCTGAACGTGAAGGCAGCCAACGGCTCCGGCACCGCCCAAGCATGGACCGACACCAATGCCAACGAAGGCGAGATGATGCGCCAAGCCACCGTCGTGGTGGCCGATAAGGACAACATCGTGCAGCGCATCGTGCACGTGGCCCCCACCAACAGCGACGAATCCGAGCGCGAGATCATCGACCTCGGCACCCTGCCCAACGGCACCTACACCTTCTACAACTTCGGAAACATGAACGACGGCTACGGCAATGCCAGCGACACCTATGCCTCCTTCAACAACCACCTCTTCACCACAGGACAGAAAGTGCCCGAAGGAGTGGCCACCAGCACCACCACCGCCACGTTCAACCACTTCAAACTCCAGCGCACCGGCATCCCCATGACCAACATCGAGCAGCACACGCTCGACGGCGGCAACGTGACCCTCGCTCTGCAGCTCTACCGCCAGTTGGCGAAGATCCGCCTCGAACTGACCAACAGCACTGCAGGCAACGTGCGCATACACCACGCCACCATCGGCAACATCACCGTGAACGGCACCCCCATCGACTTCTTCCCCACCAAGCAGGGCGACAACGTGAGCACCGAGTATGCCGTGAACCACTGGCCCAACGGCGTGAAACCCCAAACGGCCGACTTCCGCTGCTACGAAGCCCCCGTGGACGAAACCACGAAGGACACCGTGTTCCCCACCATCGCCCAGACCATCAAGCTGGCGCTGCCCGATGCCTACCTCAACGAGTCGCAGCCCGACCACATCACCGGCATGGTGCCGCTCCACCTCGAAATGGACCGCCAGACGGGCACCGACGAGGCCACGGGCCAACCCCTCTGGCACAGCGAAACGCGCCACGCCCTGCTCCAGCTGACCGACATCCCGCGCAATGCGCTGGTGCTCGTACCCGTCAACCTGGTGGACTACATGCTCGAGCTGGAGGCCTTCTTCTATCCCCCCATCGCGGGCTATCCCCCCTTCTCGATGGAGAAGAAGAACGAGGAATACTATGCCACCTTCCACGGTGGCGGCGACTTCCAGCTCATTCCCCACCTCTACCTCTGGACCGACCACGACGACCCGAACAAGTGGTTCTCGCTCTACGACCAGAATGTGGTGGTGCAGACCACCGGCATGAAGCCTTCGCTGAAGGTGACCGACACCGACGGCATCTTCACCACCCAGCCCTACATCGACCGCACCACGGGCGAGATTCTCGGCACGCTCTCCGGCACCACCGGCCACGCCACCGTGACGCTCACCGCCTACCTCCGCGTGAACGCAGTGGAAACCTACCAGTACAACCGCACAATCCATGTGATTGCAGTAGAGTGATTTCAGTAGTGATTTCAGTAGTGATTTCGGTAGAGTCCCCCCTAATCACCCTAACCCACCCTAATCACCCTAACCCACCCTAACAACCCTTCCCCCTTTCCCCCCAGAAAATCCCCGAAGTTTCTGATTTCCTAATTTCCAGATTTCATGAAATTCTCCAGTTCCTCCATATTCCTGTTCATCGTAGCCGCCATGCTGACATTGCTGCAGCCCATGGCGGCCTTTGCCGTTTCAAGCCATGCCTCCAGCGGCACCCTCCGTACGGCAGACAACGGCACTTACAGCTATGTGCATTTCCCCGGTGTGGGCCGCTATGTGCTGGCCCTCGATGGCGGCACCCCCGTGGCGCAGCACATCGATGCCGGTGCTTCCACGCCCGAGGCCACGAAGTGGCAGCTTGTGGCATCGGGCAGTGCGCACGTGCTGCAGAACGAGGCCGGACAGTATCTGACCGTCAGCACCGCTTCCGTGCGCCAGACCTTCGGCATCACCACCGATGCCGCGGCCGCCACGGCCTTCACGGTCAGTGCCAACAACTACTATCCCGAACGCAACGCCACCGCCACCACGCGCTACTGCCTCGTCTTGGCATCCGCCCCGACAAAGGCCCTCGGCGTGAAGGACGGCGCACTGGCGCTCGTCAACGCCCATTCGCGCTACTCCGTGGTGCGAATGGCCGGCAACGTACTGGGTGTGGACTTCCCGCTGCTCACCACCGAACGGAGCAGCACGACGTACAACATGGGAATCTACTACGGCACCCAATTGGATCCTTACTATGTGTCGAAAGGGAAAACAAAGTATGGAACTGTGGTAGCCCATATTCCCGGCAAGCAAGCAGAAGTTACAAAAGACATGTTGGAAACCGACGTTTACCGTTGGTACGTGACGGAGGCCAACGACGATGGTGATGTGTATGTGCAGACCAAGACCGATGACTACTTGAATCAAGCCGCAGCGCTCTCGTCCTTCAATTTCTCAAGCACCCCCACTGCCACCACCCTCATGCGTCTTTACGAGAATGTGGATGGAGGTGCAGTCGTGGCTTACAATGACGGAACCCATAAAGTAGAAACGACCACACACGATTGGAAGGACTTCTGGCAGATCAAAGCCGTGAACACAGGAACATTCGCTTTTGCCGGATGGGAAAATCAGGTAGGCGGAACGGGCGGAGGCATGGAAGGTCAAGCTCCCTACGGCAATTTCCGCCAAGTGGACTTCCCCTTCAACCGCTTGCAGTTCATCAATCCCGTCACCCAGAAATATGAGGAAGAAAGCGTCACCAGCTACATCCAGTTCAGCGGTTGCGGACGCACCCTGCTGGGCGAAGACGGCAAGGGCGGCGTGACGGCCCAGGTGGTCGGTGCCAGCGACACCAAGCCCACCGACAAGGGGCTGACTTGGGAAGTCACCGACAACGGACAGACCGCCACCCTCAAGAGCGGCAACGGACGCTACCTCTGCTACGATGCCGCCACCTCCACCTTCTCCACCACCACCGATGCCGATGCAGCCACCCGCTTCGGCTATGCGCGCAACACCTACTATGCCGACGTCAGCGAGCGCATCCAGTTTCTCCTGCCCGACCACACGGATCAGGCCATCGGTGTGCGAGGCGGACAGCTCACGGTGGTGAAGGCCAACTCGCGCTATGCCGTGATCTGCAAAGTGAAGGAAGTGCACGGGGCCGACCTGCCCACGTACAGCACCCAGCAGCAGTCGCACTACTACTATATGCCCACCTTCTGGGGAAATGACGTGCCGGTGAAGGACTATCTGTGTGCAGACGGAGCTACGATCAAGGAAACCAACACGAATTCAGCCAAACTCGACAACACCAAGAACGCATGGCGCGTGATCGAGGTGAACGAGCTGGGCGACATCGTGCTGCAGGCACGCAACGGCTACTACCTGAAGCAAGCCAACAAGGGGAGCGCTTACTCCGGCACGCTCAAGCGCAGCGAAGCCGCCGTGTTCGAGCTGGTGGAAGGCACCGACCTCGGTGCCGTGAAGTGGAAAAATGCTTCCTTTGGCCCCATGTGGTACGACTTCTGGCAGCTGCGCAACAAGTCGATTCTGGGCGAGTCGTGGTACCTCTTCGAAGGAACGGAACATAGGTACGGCGATAGCGGCAACAAGTTGCAGAAAGACGATGGCACCAATTTCGGAAAGTACAGCTATGCCGCCAACCGTGTGCTGTTTCAGGACATGAACCTCACGGAGCCGGTGCAGCAGTATGTGCAGTTCTCGGGCAACGGACGCACCATCCTCACCGAAGACGGGCTGGGCGGGGCAGCGGCCACGCTGGTGGCTGCCGACAACCCCAATCCCGACGGCAAGGGACAGCGGTGGACGGTCAACGTCAGCGCCGACGGCACCACTGCCACCCTCAAGAGCGGTAACGGACGCTACCTCTGCTACGATGCCGCCACGCAGTCCTTCTCCACTTCCACCACCGAGGCCGGGGCCACCCGCTTCGGATGGACCGAGAACACCTACTACAGCGACGTGGCCGACCGCCACCAGCTCCTCCTGCCCGGACAGACGCAGCAGGCCGTGGGTGTGCGCAACGGACAGCTGCAGGTGGTGAAGGCCCACTCGCGCTATGCAGTGATCGTGCTGGCCACCTCGGTGGAAGGTGCCGATGTGCCGGATGTGAGCACGGCCGAGCGCATGGTCTACTACTACATCCAGCCTGCATGGGGAGGAAATGCGGCCGACATGGACCGCCTCTATGCCGACCCCACAAAGACTGCAAAGCTGGGGGCTTCTGCCACGAAAAAGGATGACGGAACGAATCTGAATCTCGACTACAAGAGCGACCCCTACCGCTGGATGCTTGAGGAAGTGAACGACCTGGGCGACGTGCGCTTGCGCACCCGCGGCGGCATCTACCTCATGCAGGCCGATGCCGACAGTCACTATTCCATCACCGAGAGCCAGGCGGATGCCGCCGTGTTCCAGCTGGTGGAGGCGGTGGACCAGGGTCCTGTGTGGTGGAAGGAACAAAACGCGACAACTTATCCCAACGGTGCCTACATCAGCGGGCAGTACTGGCCCACCTTCTGGCAGCTCAAGAACACGGCCAACGGATACTTTTTCTTCGAAGGAAACAAAGGGGGCTTCGGAGGTCTGCAGAATGACACCAAAAACTACCCCTACGGCCAAGTGGACAACTATGCCCAGTATCTCTTCGCCTTCAACCGCGTGCGCTTCGAACGCTCGGAGCTGGATCCCGAAACCTCCATCGAAACCTACCAGTACGTGCAGTTCCCCGGCACGGGCCGCTCGGTGCTGTGCGCCGCAGCCACAGGCGTCGGTATTGAGGCGGTGGCTGAGGACAATGAAACGCCCGCATCGGCAGACAAGATGTACAAATGGAGCCTCCAGCGCAGCGGCAGCAACTACCGTCTGCACACCGAGGACGACCTCTATCTGGCCTACGATGCCGACAAGGGCTTTTACCTGACCGCCGACAAGGCAGAGGCTCACCTGTTCCAGCGAACACAAAGCACCTACTACCACGAGACGGGACTCGTGCGCTACAACCTCGAGTCGGCCACCCTCGCCGGGCAGGCCCTCGGCGTGGTGGACAGCACGCTGCAGTGGGCTCCCACCAACACCCGTTTCACGGCCTGCCTGCAGGCCGATGCGGTGAAGGGGCAGAGCTTTCCCGAGATTTCCTCCGAATACGACCACTGGTGGTATCAGGTGCAGATGTGGTATGGCAACGAAGGGGATGACAAGACCAACTACCTCTATACGAAGTCCAATAAGCCCCGCCTCACCGTCAATGGCGTGAAGCCAGCCGACAATTCAGCGGTGCACCTGTGGTCGTTTGAACAAGCCAATGAGCAAGGCGACGTGCTGGTGAAGAACAAGGCCGGACTCTACATCTACCAGCCCGCATCGGGCAAAGCCTTCGACTACACCGACGACCGCGCGAAGGCCACCGTGATGCGATTGATGGAATATGTGGACGGCGGACAGGTCACTTTCAGTGACGATGGCACGACCTATGTCAATGCCCCGGCCAACCACACTTGGGACCGCTTCTGGCAGCTCAAGGCCGTGGACAATGATTCCTACCTCTACGTGGATTGGAACAACTATCTGGGCGGCGAAGGCGGCATGAAAAACCGTCCTCTCCAAAACCAGTTCTCCTTTGCCAACAACCGTTCGCGCTTCGTGCTGAAGGCACATGAGATGATCGACCTCAACAGCCTGCACGGCTACCTGCAGTTCCCGGGCATCGGCCGCACCGTGCTGGTGCAGGAGGCCGAGGGCGGAGCCGTGAAGGCATGCTTCGTGGAGGACGGGAGCACCCCCGAGGGCGATGGCTGCCAGTGGACGCTGCTGCAGCTCGAGGGCACACGCTTCGTGCTGAAGAATGCGGCGGCGCAGTATCTGACCGTGGATGCCACCAAGGCCAATCCCGCCTTTGCCACCACGGCCGATGAGCAGCAGGCCACCGTGTTCATCCTCTCGCTCAACAGCTACTACAATGCCGAGGGACTCGTGCGCTTCAACCTCACGCTCGAGAGCGATGCCACCAAGGCCCTGGCTGCCGACAACGACGAAGAGGGCGTGCACCTCACCCTGGCTGCTCCCGACACGCGCTACAGCGTGGTGCGCTGGGCCGACAAGGTGTTCGGCCCCCAGATGCCCGTGATGAGCGACTGCGGCACGAAGGTGTACAACCTGCCCTTCGAATACTACATGCTGAAGGCCGACGGATCCATCGACCATACGGTGAACTACATGCGCTATGTGCCGGAAGAAAACTATCCTGCCCATGCCACGACCTCCACGCTCGATGCCAGGCGCATCTCGTCGATCTGGCGTGTGAAGCGCGCCAACGCGCTGGGCGACATCCAGCTCATGACCATCGACGGACACTATCTGGCGCAGGCCAACAATAGCACGGTGGGCTATCCCCTCACCGCCGAGGCGGCAAAGGCTGCCACCTTCCGCCCCGTGGAGCACCGCGAGGGCGAGGACGGCGACAAGGCCGAATTCTGGAACGACTACTGGCAGCTGCGCGATGTGCAGACGGGCAAGTTCCTGTTCGTGGGTTGGAACAACACCTTCGGCGGACAGGGCAACGGCGTGGGCAAGGACCCCAACGGCGTGAGCAAGGGTGACTACGACTTCACCAACAACCGCATGAAGTTTGTGGAAACGCAGCTGCCCGAGGGCTATTTCCTCTTCTCGGCCTTCGGGCCCTATCCCCTGTCCGACAACGGCGGAGCGAAACTCACCATCCATGCCTCGCACGAGCAGATTGACGACCGCGGAGCCGTGTGGAGCGTGCGCTCCACCAAGGGCAGCGACTACCTCAACCTGCGCAGTGGCAACGGCACCTATGTGGCCTATGACGAGGCGGCCGATGCCTTCGTCTGCACCACCGACTCCACGAAGGCCTACCCCTTCACGCTGCGCCGCAGCCAGTATGAGCACAACAACGCGGAGCGCTACGAGTTCTGCTCCACCGACGGCACAAAGGCTATGCGCCTGAGCAACCACGGGGCCGACGGCATCATTACCTGGACCGAAGAGCATGACACCCGCTTCACCACGATGCACCTGTTCAGCATGATTGCCGGACCGACCCTGCCCGATGCCAACGCGAAGGGCACGAAGCTCAAGCTCTACCACATCTTCTCGGCCAACGGCATCTCAACGCCCAACGGGCAGACCACCCAGAAGGATGCCAACGACCCGGACAAGACGGTCACCATCAACGTCTGGCGTTCGGACTACTACTACCTGAACGATCCCTACGACTACCGCAGCTCGACGAACGACGGTTCGCTGAGCCTCATCTATGTGCCCGACATGGACTACACCAGCCACCTGACCGACACCGACAACCAAAAGTTCTCGGGCAGCTACTGGGCCGTGGAGCGCGTGGCGGATGACTGGACGTGGAACGGCGTGACGCACCGCGGCGGCATCGGCGACTACTACCTCCGCTCCTTCCGCGAAAACCGCTACCTCAAGTACGACACCACGCTCCAACGCTTCGTCAGCACCGACAGCAAGGCTGAGGCCGCTGTGGTGCGACTCATCGAAGACGACAACGACTACATGTCGTGGCAGCTGCAGATGGTGAATGCACCCGACCAGAAGAACGACATCATCAGCTTCGGCTTCACCCGCGACGAGACCACGAACACACTGAAGGAAAGATTCCTCACCCTCGGCGCACCGGGGGCCACGGGCAACTATGTGCGCTTCTACGAGAGCGACCTCCATCCCGAAATCTACGATGAGGGTGGTCCATACCGCAAACTGCAGTTCATCAACGAGGCGGGCGAGCCGCTCATCCAGCCGGGCACCGACGATCCGACGAAGGTAGTGGCCGAAAAGGATGTCACGACCATGTCGAAGAGCAACTGCTGGCGATTGCTGGGCAAGCCTGCATCGAACGATTTCGTGCTGATGAATGCCGATGGCAAATACATGGCTTGGAAGAACGGCGAACTGGTGCTGGTCGGCACGGAGGCCGAGGCCACGCGCTTTGCCGTGATGCAGAACCTCAACAAGGAGTCGGACTACGTGACCTGGTGTGTGTGTCCGCTCAATGCCGACGGCACGCTGCCCGACGCGCCCCAGTGCCTCAAGCGCAATGCCGACGGCTCCATCACGCTGGTGGACTATGCGGCCAACCTCCGCAATTCCGACACGGGCGTGTACTTCGGCGAGAGCATCACCCCCCACTTCTCCACCGATGCACACCTCTATCTGCACTACCTCCGCATCCAGTCGGACACGAAGGACAAGAACGGCAACCCCGTGAACTTCTACCTCAACGGCAATGTGAACGGAGGATTTCTGGCTCACGGCACTGAGGGAAAGGCCATGAACTACCAGGCCACCCGTGAGGGCAAGGTGGAGTTCCTCAACAAGCAGCTTTGGGCATTCGTCACCGACAAGAAGGCCGACGGATCCTTCGACTACGTGATCATGACCCGCGACAGCACCTATCTGGCCTGGGGGCAGCAGGAAAGCGAGTCGGTGAGTCCGGCTCACTTCACCACCACGCTCGACCGCTCGAAGGCGGCCCATTTCAACGTGTACTTCGGCAGCAGCGTGGATGCCGACGACTACATTGTGGAATACATTCCGCAGGCCGACGACGTGGTGGGCGAGAACCGCTACCTTGCGTTCACCCGCCAGACCAGCGGCGACAAGAGCCTCTGGCTGCTCACGCTGCAGAGCGAACGCACCCCGACGGTGGAGGTGGAGGAATGGTCGGTGGCCGATGCCGAGGACTACAGCAAGTACCGCATCCAGCACAAGCGCTCGTGGTTCCTGAAAGAAGCGGCCGACCAGAAGGCCAAAACGCTGCCGGGATTTGTGAATGCCGACTATGCCCAGACCATGGGCTGGATGGAAAATCCTTACACCCACACGCAAATCCAGCGCACGAACCTCTACACCGTGCACCACTACTTCAAGGACGGATCGAGCGGCTACCTGCACCTGCCGACCTACATGAAGCGCGGAACGCGCGCCAGTGCCAGCGGCTCGTATGTCACCATGTACGAACGCTTCTATGACTACATGACGGGCGGCGACATCGACCCCAACCGCGTGATCCTGAAGCGACGCAGCCGCCGAAGTTACCAGAACGGCACCATCATGGGCCGCAAACTCTTTGTGAACAACTATTTCGGCGCGTTCGTGGGCGAGGGCTTCACCTTCCAGATGCCGCCTTTGACCGGCACGTCGTACGTCTACACCGTGGCGGTGGATGCGTCCAACTACACCGATTTCGTTGACTACTTCGGCGACAAAGGCCGCGTGCAGTTCAACAACACCTTCCTGGGGGCCAACTCCGTGGTGGTGCCGAGCAATCAGGATCTGATCGAGCCGACCCTGTCGGAGCGCTACCTCTACGTCATCCACAATGCCCGCGACATGGCGGAGCGCATGGAGGAATGCACCGTGGGTTCGGGCAAATGGCTGGAGGAGCACACGATGGCCTTCCCCAAGAAGAAGGTGGGATTCAAGAACAGCACCGTGCCTTTCAACAACCAGCTGCGTGACTACTGGTTCTACAACACGGCCGAACGCCCCACCGGCACCGAGGAGGAGCGCAACGAGGTGCTGCAGAACATCACGGGCTATACTTATCTGGAGTTTGAGGTCGACCAGGACAAAAATGATGCTGGCATGGCCCTGACTTACGATGCGGCCAATCAGGAGGCCCCCGACACTGAGGTGTGGGACAAGCTGCCCATCGACGGTGCCGCCTCGACGTGGTCCGACTTGAGCGAGAAGCAGTTCGTGCGTTTCCTCTATCCCGCCATGGGTACGGACGGCAAGGGTGTGGCCGGAAAGTATGCCCGTCCCGAAGAGATGGGCATGGCCTTGGGCGAGAGCACCGTGTTTAAGGTCTACGCCGTGGCACGCGATGCCCAGGGCAAAGAGCTGCGACGCTTCCAGCTGGCCAAATACAC
>DAIRWG010000064.1:0-14628 GCA_036802405.1 Alloprevotella sp. | reverse complement strand
GCTTCGGCATAAAGGCGCATGGCGTAGTGTGCGGCAGCTTTCACGAAACGGGCCTTGAGCTTGACGGGCAGGTCATCGGGGGTGGTGCGGTAGTCATTGGCCGGCGAGAGGATGGATTCGGCATCACGCAATGCCTCCGTTGCCCGGCCGAGCTGCAGATTGGCCTCGGCGCGCTTGAGGCGGGCCTCATCGTAGTCGGGACGTTCCTCCACCACTTGTGTGAGCAGCGACACGGCATCGGACATTTGTCCACGGGCCATGCGGATGAGCGCCAGATTATAGCGCAGCACGAAGTTGCCGGCTCCATCGGGGCGCAACTTGAGGCATTCGTTGAAAAGGCGTTCGGCTTCGGTGAGCGAATCGGTGCCGAGTGCGGTGAAGGCCCGCCGCAGATTGTCGGCATAGAGCAGGGAATCGGCCTGGGCCTTGTCGGCAGTGCCGTTTTCACGGCGGTAGTCGTCGGCTGTTTTGGAACGTACGCGGCCTCCAGGTTTGAGTTCGATGATGGTCTGTGCCGAAGCGGTGGAGAAGAACAGTGCGGCAAAGGCAAAGAGCAGGAAGATCGGGCGTTTCATGCGGAATGTTCGGTTTGAAATAACGGGAATGAAGGAAAAAGCACGACCTCCGTAGCCACTTGCCATGGCAAGAAGCATCGGAGGTCGTGAAATGTTTTACGGAGATGAGCAGGTGCTTGCCGGAAATGTATTATTCCTGAGTTTTTTTCTTCTCCAGCACGATGGCATCGATCACTGCCACGGCAGTCACATTGACGATGTCGCGCACGGAACTCTCGAAGTCGGTGAAGTGGATAGGCTTGTTCAGTCCCATCTGAATGGGGCCGACCACTTCGCCTTCGTCGAAGAGTGCCTTCACCATCTTGTAGGAAGAATTGGCTGCCGAAAGGTTGGGGAACACGAGGGTGTTGACATCAATGCCCTTGAGCGTGTTGAAGGGATACTTCTCGTCGCGCAAGTCCTTGTCCATGGCAAAGTTGAGCTGCATTTCGCCATCGATGGCCAAATCGGGGAACTCCTGATGCATGCGGTCGATCACGTGGTGCACACGCTCGGCGCTGCCCTCGGTGTCGGTGCCGAAATTGGAGTAGGAAAGCATGGCAATGGCCGGCGTGCGGTTGAAGAAGCGCACGGTGGAGGCGGAAAGGCGGGCAATGTCGTAGAGCGTTTCCTCGTCGGGATGACGGTTGATCAGCGTGTCGGCCACAAAGAGGATGCCCTTTTTGGTGTTGATGAGGTGCATGGTGCCGAAATGGTTGTATCCCTCACGGATGCCGATCACCTCATTGGCCACCTTGATGGTGTTGGAGTATTTCGTGTAAAGTCCGGTGATGAAGGCATCGGCCTCGCCGGTTTCCACCATCATCATGCCGAAATAGTTGCGCTCGTACATCTTGTCCTCGGCCTCCTGCGGCGTGTAGCCCTTGCGCTCCATCTTCTTGGCAAAGAGCTGGGCATAGCGGTGGCGGCGTTCGTTCTGGTTGTCGTTGCGCAGGTTGAGGATTTCGATGTCGTCAAGATTCAACTTCAGATCTTCTGCAATCTTGCGTATCTGCACATCGTTGCCCAAAAGCACGGGATGGCAGATGCCTTCCTCCTTGGCACGCACGGCAGCTTCGAGCATGGTGGGGTGAGTGCCTTCGGCGAACACCACTCGCTTGGGGTTGGAACGGGCCGTATCGTAGAGGTTCTGGGTGAATTTGGACTCCTGGCCCATGAGCTCACGCAGGCTCTGGCGATAGGCTTTCCAGTCGGCGATGGGACGACGGGCCACGCCGCTGTCCATGGCAGCCTTGGCCACAGCCATCGAAACTTCGGTGATGAGTCGGGGATCGACGGGCTTGGGAATGAAGTAGTCGGGGCCGAAGGTGAAATTGCGCACATGATAGGCACGGTTGACGATGTCGGGCACCGGACGGCGGGCAAGGTCGGCAATGGCGCGGGCGGCAGCCATTTTCATTTCCTCGTTGATGGCCGTGGCTGCGGTGTCGAGTGCTCCGCGGAAGATGTAGGGGAAACCGATCACGTTGTTGATCTGGTTGGGATAGTCGGTGCGGCCAGTGCTCATCAGCACATCGGGACGGGCGGCAGTGGCATCTTCGTAGGAAATTTCGGGCACGGGGTTGGCCAATGCGAAAATGATGGGATTGTTGGCCATCGAACGCACCATGTCCTGCGTGAGCACATTGCCCTTCGAAAGTCCGACGAACACGTCGGCATCCTTCACAGCCTCAGCCAGCGTGTGCACATCGGTGCGACTGGTGGCAAATTCACGTTTCTGGGCATTGAGGTTGTCGCGGTCGGCGGTGATCACGCCTTTCGAGTCGAGCATCACCACATTTTCCTTGCGGGCACCGAAGGCACAATAGAGGCGGGTGCAGGAAATGGCAGCAGCTCCGGCTCCGTTCACCACAATCTTGGCATCTTCAATCTTCTTGCCGGCCACCATGAGGGCATTGATCAGTCCGGCTGCAGAAATGATGGCAGTGCCGTGCTGGTCGTCGTGCATCACGGGAATGTCGAGCTCGGCCTTGAGGCGCTGCTCGATTTCGAAGCATTCGGGAGCCTTGATGTCCTCCAGGTTAATGCCGCCAAACGTGGGCGCAATGGCTTTGACGGCTGCGATGAACTTGTCGGGATCCTTCTCGTTCACCTCGATGTCGAAAGCATCCACCCCAGCATATATCTTGAAGAGCAGGCTCTTGCCTTCCATCACAGGCTTTCCGCTCATGGCACCGATGTCGCCCAGGCCGAGCACGGCGGTACCGTTGGAAATGACGGCCACAAGGTTGCCTTTATTGGTATAGCGATAGGCATCATGCGGATTCTTCTGGATTTCCAGACAGGGTTCGGCCACTCCGGGCGAATAGGCCAACGACAGGTCGGTCTGGGTGCGGTAGGGCTTGGTGGGCACTACTTCAATCTTGCCCGGCTTGCCCATTTCGTGATAGTGCAGGGCTGCTTCTTTTGTTATTTTGACCATGAGGTGCGATAGGTTTTGTTTTTGTTTGACGTCGGCCGGTCCCTTGCCATTTTGGCAGCAGGCGAGCGCTTGGCTATTGCCAAAATGGGCCTTGCGGGAATGGCCACTGCAAATTTACTGATTTGTGGAAAAGAAAAAGCAAGTCCTCATGCTAAAAAGATGGAACTTGCTTGTTTTTTCTTGAATGACTGCGGCAATGGGCACTTCCGTGCATGTTAGAGGGAATCAGCAGCAATCGCTTCGGCCTCTGCATTGAGCGATTGGCATGTCGTGCGCGTGATGGTTCCGGATTGGGGATGGCAGTTCCGAGCATGTGGCCATGCCAACAGGAGTGCCTGCCCATGGAGCAAAGCTGAAAGTAACGGTTCGGGGAAGGTGACGAAGTCAGACACTTCATGATGGGTCAAAACGATGACGGCATGACCTTCCTTCAACGCAAAGTCGCGGACACTTGCCTCATAGGGTGAAATGAAGGGAGAAACGAGGACTACTCCTTCACGGGCTTCCTTAATGCAAGCGTTCATATAATCCCGCCGTTCTTCAGGAGTGTAATGGCGGCGTACATGCACGCATCTGCGTCTGAGGGTGAGCAGCATCAGATTGCCAACTGCATCGTATGACCTTCCGGCAATGTTTACATCGCGCTGAGGATAGAAACGGTCATGGTGGTGCTGCTTCAGCCATTTCCGCCAGGGATTGCTATGCACATAGTCGATTACGCTTGCAAGTTGGCCTTTGTGGTAGAGGATTGTCAAATCGTAGGCTGGTTCGAAGAGTGCATGCTGCTGAAGGATGCGGGGGGTGAGTGCTATGGAAGCACCATTGGGGTGATGGATGGTCGGGATTGAAACGACTGGCTCGGCCGTGGACTCGGCCGTGAAACGGCCTTCGTGGCCAACGGCAATATCACTGAGCAATTGGGGAACGGCACTGCGAGAACCTTGGGGGGCGGCACTGCAGAGATGAGGGCTATGTGCGAGCGGGAAGTGGCGCGCAAGCCATTGGCGGAGAACTTGGTTGCACCCTTGCTTGAATCCACGGATAATGTCACCCACAGTGGCGTGCAGCAAGGGTTCTTTTACGAAGATAATGAAGTGAAGGTGGGTGTCCATGCATTGTTGGGCCAAAATCTGCACGTCCTGCCCCTTTGCCCTACAGAAAGACGGAATGGCGCGCACTTTTCGTGCCACCTCTTCGCCCAAATCACTGTAGCACACGCGCACCATCCATTTTTCAGGCACTTCTCTCTTGCTTGCGATGTGATTGCCGTTGTACTTGTCGGTCGTTTCACGACCGACCTCTCCTACCCGCCATCCCTGTGCATCCAGCCATCCCAACAAAGGCAAACGGTCGCTCACCACCAGTGTGACATGGTAGATGCAGCGACCGCTGTAATCATGGTTTCTCAATGCACCTCTTTGGGAAAACATCTGCCGGTTCTTGGAGAGGAGATCAGAAATGGTAGGTGAGTGTGACGCCAATGTTGCGGAATCCGCGGTCGATGATGTCAAAATCGTTGCCCACGTTGAAAGCCACCATCGGGCGGTAGTCCAAACCGAACGAAAGCGGGCAAGCCTTGAGCTGGAAACCGAAGCCGAGGGTTCCTACGGGGCCGAAAAAGAAGCCGTCGTCGCCGCCGTCACAGTCGTAGAAACCGACACCGCCACCGAATCCGCCCCAAAACTTCCATGTGGCGAAACGGGGTGTCCAATCTGGCCATTGCTTGATGTTCCAGTTGTACACCACTTGTCCGGCAAATCCTTTGTCAAGGTCGAACACGCCGGCCGTGACATCGAGGAAATTCTTTTTGCTGAAATGATACTGGTATTCGAGGTCAATGGTGGAACCTCCGAAATGTGCACCGATGGCGTGAGGCGTTTTCTGTGCCTGTGCCATACCGAATGTGCCTAGTGCCATGACAATGGCTGCAATGATTCGTTTCATAAGCCGTAATGGAGTTAGATGAAACCGCATTTGTGCATCAAGCGGCTTCGGGTGAATGATGTCTCCCATGCATAGGGGCTTTTGCAGGAGTAAAGTTAAGCATTATCAGTTTTACGGAAAAGATTGTATATGCAAAAAAACGCGAAATGTGCTATAAAGCATATTTCGCGTTAACCATTCAGCGTGGTCTTTTGCTCCAGATTCCGGTCAGAATGCCCACGCCATGCTCCGCCCAAGACACGATGCGAAATGCCCACATGCTGAGCAGCAACGTGAGAACAAAACACCCGACATAAGCACAGACAATCGTAGCCGCGCCCTTATTTTGCACCAGCGACATCACTGGATTGAGCAGCACGAAGAGGATGAGCAAATGAAACGCATAGAGGAAAAAGCTGCTCTTTGAGAAAACCTCCGGCAAGGGGCATCGGCGGCTCGCGGCATCTGCCACATGAATGGCTACGACCATGACATTCCAATGATAGAGTGCACGCAGTGTGTCGGTGATGGCCCAATGCGCCCTGCCCCAAAACACGACATAGGCCAACAGCCACAATGTTGCGAACACCGAAACGACAGGAAGCCAGCGACGGGTGGCGGCAAGAGGGTCGATGCCACGAATGGAGCATAAGGCTCCTGTGCAAAAGAACAAAGGCCCCTCAAGCGAAATGCCTCCCCAATTTGGGGAAACGTGGGTATAGTAAGCCGTGGCGAGCAGCAGGATGCACCACCATCCCATATGACGGAGCACAAAGCGGACGAACGGTGCGAGCAGAGCAAGCATAAAGATGTCACGCATAAACCAGAGGGGCACTAGCACGGGAGCCGTGACGGGTGCCACGGAATAGCCCAACACACACACATAGCCGGGGATTATCTGACGGCAGCCCCACCACAGGTCGAGACTTAACGGCCAAGGCAGCGGCTCACCATTCTTCATGGACACGGCCGCATGGAGCAGAAAGGCGATCGTGCACCATGCCACATAGGGAATAACCAGTGTGCGAACCCTTCGACCGAGCTTCCGGCGGTAGGTCGAGAATGTAAACTCGTTGGTTCCATAAAAGAACAGATAGCCCGAAATGGCAAAGAACAAGGGTACGGCAAAGGATGCGAACCCCACAGTGAGCATGTGTATGAAAAGGCTTGCGGACGCGGCGGAATCGGTCAACTGCGTGAAACAATTAGTAAAGTCGACATGCCTCAACACAACCAATGCTGCCAAGGGATATCGGAGCTGGGCGATGTAGGAAATCCGACTGCCCGAAAGAGTTTGCTGCATTGGAACTATAGATTGCAATGGATCATGTGAACGACAAAAAATGTGCTTAAGCCAAGGTAGCGGCGCGTCCGCTTGCACCAAGGACTCAAGCACATTTGTGGATGTGTATGTGATCAGACGACAGGTCAGCCAATGGTGAGCAATGTCGTGCCTTCCATCACGCTGTCGCCAGCGCTGACGCAAATGCCTGTCACCTTGCCGTCGGCCTCAGCCGTGATGTTGTTTTCCATCTTCATGGCTTCGAGCACGAGCACGGTGTCGCCTTTCTTCACAGCCTGTCCGGCACTGACAAGGATCTTTGTCACCACACCGGGCAGAGGAGCCTTCACCGGCGCACCGGCACCGGGACCGCTCGTGGCAGCGGGAGCTGCAGCTGGAGCTTCGGCTGCAGGCGCAGCGGCAGCGGGAGCAGCTGCAGGAGCGTCGCTCGTCATGGTGGGCAGGTCGCCCTCAGTGAGCTGCGAGCCCTGCATCTCCACCTCAAAGGGAATGCCGTTCACGGCAACCTTGGCCTTTGAGCCAACGATGCTGTCGATAGTCACGTCAAACTGGGCACCGTTGATGGTATACTTGTATTGTTTCATTTCTTAGGAACGTGGGTTTGTGTTAGAGTTGTGACATCAGTGCGGAAGGGTGGTTCCACACGGCAGAGGGATGATTCCACGAAGTGTCGTGACGATCGACCGTGATGATTCCGGGTTCGTCGTCGTGCACCACTTCCACCTCATGCTCGATGAGCGCCAGTGCAATGGCAGCCGCATAGGCCGGCATCTCCTCCTCTGAGGGCATGGCCACGGCCCCGTCCACGAGATATTCGGCCACTGTGCCGCGCTGCTCGTCGAAACGGATGCTCACCACCTTGTCGCCAACCTTGTATTGAAAATTCTTCATCATTATTGGGCAAAATGAATGATTAGAGAGGAATGTTGCCGTGCTTCTTGGCCGGGCGTGTTTCGCGCTTGTTGGCCAGCTGAGCCAGCGCGCGGCAAATGCGGAAGCGGGTGTTGCGAGGCTCGATCACATCGTCGATGTAGCCAAACTCTGCTGCCTTGAACGGCGTGTTGAACAGGTCGTTGTACTCCTTCTCCTTCTCGGCGAGGAAGGCCTTCGGGTCTTCCTTGGTCTTTGCCTCCTTGCCGTTGATGATGGCCACGGCACCGGCGGCACCCATCACGGCGATTTCGGAAGAGGGCCATGCGTAGTTGAGGTCGGCCTTGAGCTGCTTGCAGCCCATCACGATGTGCGAACCGCCGTAGCTCTTGCGGAGCGTCACGGTCACCTTGGGCACCGTGGCTTCGCCATAGGCATAGAGGAGCTTGGCGCCGTGGTCGATCACGGCATTGTACTCCTGACCCGTGCCCGGCAGGAAGCCCGGCACATCGACGAGCGACACGATGGGAATGTTGAAGCAGTCGCAGAAGCGCACGAAGCGGGCAGCCTTGCGCGAAGCGTTGCAGTCGAGCACGCCGGCATAGACGCTGGGCTGGTTGGCCACGATGCCCACGCTCTCGCCGTTGAAACGGGCAAAACCGATGATGATGTTGCGGGCGAAGTTGCGATGCACTTCCATAAACTCACCGTTGTCGGTGATGGCACCGATCACCTTGTACATGTCGTAAGGCATGTTGGGGTTGTCGGGAATAATCTCGTTGAGCAGGTCCTCCTTGCGGTCGATGGGGTCGGTGCATTCCACACGGGGCGTGCGCTCCATGTTGTTCTGCGGAATGTAGGAAAGGAGCTTGCGGATGATTTCGGCAAACTCTTCTTCGCTCTCGGCCACGAAGTGGCACACACCACTCTTTGTGCTGTGCACCTTGGCACCGCCGAGGTCCTCCTGGGTCACGTCCTCGCCCGTTACGGTCTTCACCACTTTCGGTCCGGTGAGGAACATGTAGCTCACGCCCTGCAGCATCACCACGAAGTCAGTCAGTGCGGGAGAGTAAACGGCACCACCGGCGCAAGGGCCGCAAATGCCGGAGATCTGGGGCACCACGCCGGATGCCTCGATGTTGCGCTGGAAAATCTCGCCGAATCCGGCCAGCGAGTTCACACCTTCCTGGATGCGTGCGCCACCCGAGTCGTTGATGCCGATGCAGGGGGCACCCATCTTGACGCTTTGGTCCATCACCTTGCAGATCTTCTGCGCCATCGTTTCCGACAGGGAACCGCCGTTCACGGTGAAATCCTGTGCGAACACGTACACCAGACGGCCGTTGATCGTGCCGCTGCCGGTCACGACACCGTCGCCAAAGAACTGCTTCTTCTCCATGCCGAAATTGTGGCAACGGTGGAGCTTGAACATATCCATTTCTTCAAACGAACCCTTGTCGAGAAGGAGTTCGATGCGCTCGCGAGCCGTAGCCTTGCCTTTGGCATGCTGCTTTTCAATGGCTTTCTCGCCACCGCCGAGGCGTGCCTTCTGGCGGAGCTCCACAAGCTGCTTGATCTTATTCAGTTGTTCACTCATTATGTGTGATGTATGATGTGTATAGATGTTTCACTTCTGGGCAGCGCAAGGCTTTCGGCCTGCATCTGCACACTATTGCGGGGCAAAGGTAGTAAAAAATGCGCACACAACAGCTTTTCGTGTGCAAAAATCAAGGACGGCAAACCACACACGGGGATGGTTTGCCGTCCTTCCTGCCGAAAAGGCTTGCTCATTGCGCATCGGTTCACCGCAATGCCGCCAAGCGCCATCAGCCGTTCAGGCGCTGCTGGGTGAGCGCCGAGAGGATGTAGAGCTGCATCATGGCCACGGCACGGGCATTCTCGCCGCCGTTGGGGATGATGATGTCGGCATACTGCTTGGTCGGCTCGATGAATTCGTCGTGCATCGGCTTGAGCACGTTGCGATACTTCGTGATGAGCATCTCCAACGGATGCCCTCGTTCCTCGATGTCGCGCTGGATCACGCGGAGCAGACGCTCGTCGGGTTCGGCATCCACAAAGATTTTCAGGTCCATCTGGTCGCGCAGCGATTTGTCGTAGAGTGTCATGATGCCCTCCACGATGATCACCTCGCGCGGCTCCACATGCACCGTTTCGGGTTGGCGCGTGCAGGTGAGGTAGGAATAGGTGGGCTGCTCGATGGCCCGCCCGGCACGCAGCTCGGCAATCTGGTGTGCCAAGAGCGGCCATTCGAAGGCGTCGGGATGGTCGAAATTCGTTTTCTTGCGTTCCTCCTCGGGCACGTCCCACTGTGAGTTGTAGTATGAGTCCTGTGGAATGACGGCCACGGTGTTCTGCGGAAGGCTCTCCACAATCTTGCGCACCACGGTGGTCTTTCCCGATCCGGTTCCTCCGGCAATACCTATGATCAGCATGTTGTTTCGGTGTTTAGGGTTACGGTTTGAGTGCAAACTTACACAAAAAACTCCGAACAAAGCCTCTGCCGAAGCACAAATTGGCATCGGATGCCGACAGGCTGTCCCATCCTCACGCTCAAAGCACTCATTTCACAGCCATGCCTTCCACCTCGATGAGCCAGGTGGGCCGGCACACACGTGCCTCCATGATGACGTAGGGCGTGTGAGGAAAATGGCGGTCAAGATAGTCCTTCACCAAGTCGTAGTCGGAAATGTCGCGCAGATAAACGAGGTAATACTTCATGTCGTCCAGCGTGGCACCGCCGTCTTCCAGCAGTTTGGAAATGTTGAGGAAGAGGCGTTCGGTCTGCTTCTCCACGTCGCCGATGTGAAGCACCTGCCCGTGCTTGTCGATGCTGGCAGTTCCCGAGATGAAGATGTGGCGCCCGGTGGGCAGATCGACGGCCGTGGCACGCTCGAAGGCCACACCATACTCGCTCGTGGGATTCAGGTAGTCGAGAGCCTTCAGGTATTTCACATCCTTGCGCTCGATGCCCTGCACCGAAAAGAAATCGATGCTCACGATGGCCGCCGGATTGTCGGGAAACCCGCCGATGCCCGTCGAGGCAATGTAGTGCGTGTCGGCACGCAAGCCGGCGCGGAGGAAAATCTCGTTGCGGGCATCCACCACACCCTGATAGTTGGGATCGATGTCGCGCACATAGATCCAGGTGCGATGGCAATGCTCCTCCAGGTTCATGCCCTCACGCTGCAGCTGCGAGGCATGGCGTCCGAAGGCCTCCATCGTCTGGGCATAGGCATCCGTTTCGAAAGCCTCGTCCTTGGTGAGGCGCACCGTCTGAAACACGTACTTCACATCGCCGCACTGCAGCGTGTAGCCGTCAGCGCGCACCACACGCGCCAAGTGCTTCTCCTGCGTGAACCATACGAGCAAGGCCACCTTGCCGCCGCCCAACGGCGGTTGCTCGATGAAGGTGCAGGCACCGGTCGTCTGCAGCTCGGCATAGAGTGCATGCTCCTTCACCTGCGGCCAGAGGTTGATGGCATCCGTCAGGTAGAAGCGGGCCATGATCAGCTGTTCCGTGCCCAGTGCATGCTGCTTCAGAAAGTCGAGATACTGCTCCCGGATGTCAGCAAGCTGGGTTTGAACGGCCCCGCCGCAGCGAGGGGCAAAGATGTTGCAGATTTCAGTAGTCATATAGTTGTGTCGTTGTTGTCAATTGTTGGAAGGATTTTCCTTGTAGCCGGAATCGGAGCGCCAGCATCGGCCCCGACCTGCATCAGGCATAGCTGTGCATGCCCGAGAGGAAATAATTTACGCCCACGTAGGTCATGAGCACCGTGAGGAAAGCCAGCACGGCAAAGAGGTGGAAATGCCGGGGCTGGCGGAGCCACGCCAACGAGCGGTCGTGGAAAGCCAAGCCGTAGACCATGAATGTGATGAGCGCCCAGGTTTCCTTCGGGTCCCAGCTCCAATAGCTGCCCCACGACTGGTTGGCCCAGACGGCACCCAGAAAGATGCCGATGCCCAGCAGAAACACGGCCGGATAGAGCATCAGGCGGCTGAGCAGCATGAGGCGTTCCGCCTCACGAGGCAGACAGAGTGCTGTGATGCCGTTGAGCATGATGAAGGCCAGCAAGGCATAGCCCAACATCACGATGCTCACATGCAGGCTGAGCCACGGCGACACCAGTACGGGAACCAAAGGCGTGATCTGCGGACTCATCTGCCCCAGGTGCGACACCAGCAGGGCAAAGCCCGATAGCAAGAATCCGAATGGCAGAACCACGGCAAAGCGCCTTTGCAGCAGGCAGGCCAGCACCGAAGTGCAGAGGGCGAGAAAAAGCATCGTTTCGTAGCCGTTGCCCAGAGGCACCCGTCCGGCCACATACCAGCGCAAGGCATAGGCAAAAGCCAGCACCAAAGTGGAGAGTGCGAGCAACCCACGCAACAGTCGTTGGGCCAGACGTTCTCGCTTCTCGCCCATGGGTGTGGAAGCGCGTCTTTCACCGCCCCGACAGAGCAGCCAGACGAAAGCCAGCACCCCCAGCGCGAGGTCGGCCATGAAGAGCACCTTGGTGAGCGGAAGGCGGTTGTAGAGCAACTCAGCCTGAAGCCTCGTGGGCGAAAGCGGCTGCACGCTGCCGTCGGTGGGCAAAGGCTGGATGAGTGTACCGCCCGTCAGCATGAGAATCAGCCCCACCTGCTCATCGGCTTCGGCAATGGCTTTCTGCAATGCCGTCTGCGGCACTGCGGGTTGCGCCATGCCCAAGAGGCCTCCGCTGCTCAAGCGTTCGAGCAAATAAGTTTCTCCGTCAAAGAAGTCGGTGAAGCGAGCATATTTTCCCTCCACGTGCAGCAGTTGCCGAAGCTGAGCGTTCTTCACGCAGATCATCGGTTCGTGCTGCCAGGCATCGGGGCGCAGCAGCCATCCGCTCACCACCTGTTCGGCCGAGAGGCCACGGTAGGTAGTCTTTCCCGTGAGTTTCAGCACGAAGTCGCGTGCCAAGGTGTTGAAAGGAGCCACCCGGTCATTGTAGACCACCTGACGGCTGGCCAGTGAGTCGGCCTTGTCCCGGTTGAAGGCAGGAAGCGTGGTGGAAGCATGAACCGTGGGCACCGTCAGCAGCACGGCGGCCATCACTCCGATGGACTTGCGCAGCAGCGGGTGGTGAAGCAATCGGCGAAACTCCTCGCCCCGCGACCACACCACGGCACACATGGACAGCGCCAGCAGTGCGTAGCCGAAATAGCTGAGTGCCGTGCCCCACGGGTCGTAGTTCACCGTCAGCCAGCTCCCCTGCCCGTTCTCATCGTACGACGACTGGTAGAAACGGTATCCCCCGCGCTCGTAGATGCGGTTCATCGACACGCTTGCCTGTTCGGGCATCGTGCTTCCAGAAGGCAGCACCCGCAAATGGCTGACAAAGTCCGACGGCGCTTCCGTACCTGGATAGCACTGCACCGTAAAACTGTCGAGCTGCAAGGCAAACGGCAACCGATGCTGCGTGTGCCGGTCATCGTCGGTGAAGGCATTTACCGGCTGCCCCGGCAGCAGGTGCACGAATCCCTTGCGTGAAGTGACGAATGTCGTCGCTGCGCCAAGCAGTATAACCAGAAACGATCCGTGCAGCAGCCCGACCGCCATGCGGTGCCATAGCCGCATCTTCACCGCGGCCACCACCATGAGCACCGCCGTCAGGGCCCACAGGGCCACGAACCACCAAGTGTGGTAAACGTGCATGGCCACGAAGTCGGCCCCTTGCTGGCGTTCGATGAGTGTGGTCAGTGCGAGCAGCACTACCATACTGAGGTAAAGAAAAAGCACGAAACGTTTCATTGCGGAAGAATGGATTCAGAAAGTGTGTGTCTGTTTGTAATCGTGTCGGTTCTGGGTGCAAAATTAAGCATAATCGTCGGGATGGTGAAAGGGATGACACACGATAAAGTCCGCCCGCAGTCATTCCCATGCTTGCGAGGAAGGAGGAGAAGGGGGTTTCGGTGTAAATTCTCCGCACGCGGCATTTTCACGGCCCAACCATTCTCCTCCGCCCGCCTCATTCCTTAGCCCCGTTGTTGATCCAGCTGCGGATGAGCGCAATCTGGTTCGACTTCTTTCGGGCCTCCAGGATGTCGGCATGATTGTGGTGCAGCAACCCGTCCTCCGACAGTATGATGGGCAGCAGGCTGGCGGCCGCATTGCCGGCCTCCACCAGCTTGTATCCGGGCGCTGCCTGCGAATCCTTGCCAACCAGGGCGTCGTGGCTCTTGGCCTCAGTGAGATAGAGCGAACGCGGAGCGCCACCGTTGGCACCGTGGCAGGAAATGCACTTGGCATCGAACACGGAGGTCTGGATGGCCTTATACATGCTCACATCCACCTGGCCCACATTCATGTAGACCGTGTCGTTCACCGCCACGATGTCGTCGTGCGTGAGGGAGTGGAATGTGACGATGCGGTCGCGCAGGCGGTCGATCATGCACAGTTCCAAGTCGCTCACCTCGCCCTTCAGGCCCGAAAGCTTCACCGTCACCTCGCCAGAGTTGTTGGCGGAAAGGGGCACAGACGTGGAAGTCTGCGCACTCTCGCTGTCGTCCTTGAACGAGGCCAGCACCAGTGAATAGTTGCTGGGCCAAGTGTCCATCCCGGTGAAGGAGCCTGTCATCTTGAGCGTCAGGCCTTCCTGGGGAATGACGATTTCTTTTTCATAGATGCGCCCGTCGTCGCACGAGGCACAGAGTGCCGCGGCGGCGCATAGGGCGGTCAGCATGTTCTTGATCATCAGGCTCGGAGATTTAGAAATAGTATTGAAGCTGAACGGTGGCCGAATGGGTGGCCAGTCCGAGGTTGTCGTTGTCGCGGTCGAGCTGCGTGTCGTGGCCCTTGCGTCCGGTGTACTGGTACATGGCCTGCAGTTTGAGGTTGCAGCCCTTGAAGAAATAGTTCACGCCCACGGCCGGCATGTTGAGAAATCCGTCCTTGCTCGTACTGTTGCGGTTCATGAAGTCGTAGCGAGCAGCCAGCTGCACACGCGGAGCCACGAAATAGCCGCCCTGCACATAGCCGCCCAGATAGTTGTAGTGCTCGTTAATCTTCTGGCGCTTGGTGAAGCCCACGTTCATCCAGTAGGCCTCTCCGGCAAAGTACCAACGGTTGTAGATCAAGGCGAATTCCGCCCCCACTCGGGCATCGTTGGTGCTCTCGTTCTCGCTCTCCACATTCATCGATCCCGACACGCCGATGAGCATCTTCTTCTCGTTCGTCAGGTTGGGGTTGCCCTGGGTGGAAGGCATCACGCCCCAAGGCATGTAGGTCAGGCGTCCGGCATAGAGCAGCGAGGGGATGTGCCAGTCGTCGGAGAGGGTTTTGTTGGCAGTGTTCACCGCTGAGCCGGTGCCGTTGAAGAGGCCCACTTCGTAGCCGAACTTGTCGTTCACCACACCGTGGAGTTCCACACCGAGATCGAATCCCGTGCTCATCGACGGAGTCTGCGCATTGAGCACATAAGGCATGATGACGGCTGTGGTGAGCGATGTGGGCAGCTGCGGGAAGAGCGTCTCGCCCAAGGTGGTCAGGT
>DAIRWG010000063.1:0-14977 GCA_036802405.1 Alloprevotella sp. | reverse complement strand
CGGTCGATCTCGCGGCCGAACACCCGTTCCATCTCCTCCTTCGTGATGCCGCACAAGCTGTCGTAGCGGTTGCTCATGCTGATGTCTTCCGGCTGGTTGAAACCGCTGAACACACTCACTTGCGAGAACTTCGTCACGCCCGTGAGCAGCACGAACTTGAGGTCGGCATCGGCGGCCTTGAAGGTGGAGTAGAAGCCCTTCAGCACGTTGCGGTTGTAGTCCTCGATGAGCACCTCGTTGCCGTTGCCGTCGCGCATGGTGGCACCCGTGTCGAGCACGTCGAGCAGCGGCTTGTCGTACTCGTCCACCAGCACCACGCTGCGCTTGCCCGTCGTGCGGTGAACGTGGGCAAGGAGCCGTGTGAATCGGTCGCCCACACTGAGTGCCGGGTCGGATGCGAAGCCGTATTCGCGCTCCCAATCGAGCACATAGGCGTTCAGCTTGGCTTGCAGCGCCATGCCCTCCTGGAAGTTGGTGCTGTTGAAGTCTATATGGAACACGGGATACTCCTCCCATTCCGTTTCCAACCGATCGATGGCCAGTCCGCGGAACAGGTCCTTGCGTCCACGGAAATAACACTCGAGTGTCGACACCAGCAAGCTCTTGCCGAAACGCCGGGGACGGCTCAGAAAGTACACCTTGCCATTCTCAACCAAGTCGTAGACGAGGGCCGTCTTGTCCACATAGGCGTAGCCGCCGTTGATGATTTCTTGAAAGTCTTGTATGCCGATGGGAAATTTCATAGTCAAAGTTTTGGGAAATTGCTGCTGATGGAGCCATTCTACGTGGACAAAAATAGGCAAAAACTATGGGATTCGAAGCAAAAAGGCCGAAAAAAGAAGCCCGAAAAGGAATCCGTATGGCGTGATTGCCTTCCGATGGCTTGCTGCCGCTCCGTTTTCCTTCTGCCAATGCCGCACCTCATCATGCCCCACCCGCAAGCAAGAACTTCCCTCATGCTCAAAAAACCAGCCTCAACGCTGACATTTCCACAGGAAATCCGAAGATTCCTTGAAAAAGCGTCTTTATTCCGATATTTTAGCCTACCTTTGCATAAGCGCCTCAGCACAACGATCAAGGCGCAGCCCTGCCACACACAAAAACGACAGACACAAAATCAAATATTCCCCAACGCTTATGCATCTATCATCACCACTCTGCGCGTTGGCGGCCAGCCTGACCCTTGCGTCAGCACCGCTTCACGCACAGAGCACCAGCCAACCGGACAGCATCGACTTCGTGGGCTTTCTGGCCTATTCCGATGCCTGGACCGACGACGGCAAGGTGGATCCGCGCGGAGGCTACTACTCCTTCTCAGCCGATGCCGATTCGCCCTTCACGCCCTGCACCGTCTACGGACGTGTGGAAGGCAGCGAAGTGAGCGCCACCTACCATGCCGACGAGGCCTTCGCCGTGAAAACCAGCGGCTACTGGTACAAGTATTCCGTCAGTGCCTCCCACCTCAACGCCTACTCTTGGGAGCAGACTTCCTCGGTCGACCTCGGAAGCTACGAGGAAGGCATTGCCGAAGACCTTACCTACAACTATGCCGACGGCAAGACCTATGCCGTGACTTACCAGAAGATGGCCAACTCCAACAGCGGCTATCTCTGCACCGTCGATGAACAGACGGGGCAGTTCACCCGCATTGCCTCCATCCCCTTCATGTACACGCTCGCCGCCGATGCCCAGGGCCAGCTTTGGAGCATCGGGGCCGACGGCATGCTCTACACCATCGACCGCGCCACCGGGGCCACCACCAAAGTGGGCGACACCGGGTTCCGGCCCAAGGAAATGCAGCAGAGTGCCACCTTCGACCTCCGCACGGGCAAGCTCTACTGGGCCATCAACGGATTCGAGGCCAGCGACAACCTTCGCCTCAACATCGTGTGCGGCATCCTCAGCGTGGACACCGCCACAGGCAAGGCCACAGTGGTGCGCACCTTCCCCCGCTACGAGCGTTTCAGCTCCATCTTTGTGCGCGATGCCCACCCCGCAGCCCCCGACCGTCTGGCCGACTTCCGGGTGGATGCCGAAAGCGGTGAAGGCACCGGCGGCACCGTGCGCTTCACGTTGCCCGCCCACACCTACGCCCAGCAAGCGCTCACGGGCGAGGTGAGCTATGTGGTCTGCGTCGACGGCAAGCAAGTGGCCTCAGGCAGTGCTGCCGCAGGCACCGAAGTGAGCGTGCCCGTCGAACTGGGTGAAGCGGGTGCCCACCAGGTGGCGGCCCGCTGCTCCGCAGGAGGCCACGATGCCCCCTGGTCGCGCATGGAAGTGTATGCCGGAGTCGACACCCCCTCCACTCCGGCCAACCTGCAGGTGGTGCAGGGAGCCGACCAGCTCAGCGCCACACTCACCTGGGACCCCGTGACCACCGGCGCCAACGGCGGATACATCAACCCCGACGACGTGACCTACACCGTGTGGCGCATGCCCGCCAACGTGCGTGTGGGCCGTGCCACCAAGCAGACCAAGCTGGTCGACACGCCCAACGCCTCGCTGCAGAACATCCGCTATGTGGTGACCGCCACCTACAAGGGCCACGAGAGCGACCGCGCCTTCTCCGCATGGGTGCGTGCCGGCAAGAGCTGGGAAATGCCCTATGTCGAGCCCTTCGACTCGGAGCAGGACTTCAACGCCTGCACCACCGTCGATGCCAACGGCGACGGCAGCGACGACTGGGAAGCACCCTCCTGGAAATACGATGCTGCCTACGCCGCAGCCTTCTACTACAACAAGTCGTCCTATGCCCAGGCCGACGACTGGCTCATCACGCCCCCGCTGGCATTCGACCCAGCCAAGCTCTACAAGCTCACCTTCCAGACCTACGGCTACTACGGCTACACCAACAAGCTGGAGGTGGCCGTCGGCGCACAGCCCACGGCCGAAGCCATGGGCCGGCCTTTCTTCACGAAGGAATACGAGTCGACGATGACCAGCGTGAAGACCTTCTCCACCTACATCGCCCCGACCGAGGGCACGCGCTACGTGGGATTCCACAACATCAGCTCCACGGGCGACCACATGAGCATCGACAACATCCTCGTGGCTGAAGCCGGATCGAGCCTCGTGCCCGCCGCCCCCACCGACGTGCGTGCCGGAGGCAAGGTGGGCCATGCCACACTCAGCTTCAGGATGCCCACCCTCAATGCCCGCGGCGAACAGCTCAGCGGCACCCACGAAGTGCGCATCTACCGCGGCAATGAAACGGAACCCGCTGCCACGCTCAAGGCCGAACCCGGCACCATCGTCAACTGGGTTGACGAATGGGCCGCCGCCATGCTCAACACCTACCGCATCGCGGCCGTCAATGCCGAAGGCGAAGGCATCCCCGCCGAAGCCAGCGTCGAGCTGAGCGAAAAGCAGGCCTTGGCTCCCGCCTCGGTGAAGGCCGAAGCCCTGTCCGACGATGCCGTGCGCATCAGCTGGAGCGCCTCGCCCACCGGCGGTGCCGTACAGTATGCCGTCTACCGTGTGTACAACTACGAAGCCACCCTTCTGGCCAGCCACCTCGACTCCCTCTCCTTTGTCGACACTCACGCTTCCGCCCCGCTGCCCGAAGGCACGCCGCAGGGAGCCGTGTCCTATCGCGTGCAGGCCTTCAACAGTGCCGGCGAAGGCCTCGCCGCCCAGTCGGAAACCGTGAAGGTGGGCCGTGCCTACACGTTACCCTTCGCTGAAACGTGGTACCAGCAGGCCACTGCCACCAACCCCTGGGGCCTTGAAGGCACCGGCACCGCATCGTGGATCGTGGAAGGCTACGGCTACGACCCCTCCACCCCCGGACAGGATGGAGCCGGCATGGTGAAGTTCACCGTCAACTCGGTGGAAAGCAGCACGCTCGGCGGCTCCACGGCCTCGTACATCTCTCCCGCCATCGACTTCACTTCGCTCCACAATCCCGTGGCACGCTTCTACATCTACCGTGCCCCCTCGCTCAGCGCCACCCTCCGCGTGACCGTGTCGCTGCGCGATGCCCAGGGCCAGACCATCAGCCTGCCCTCGGCCACCTTCTCGGCCCAGGCCGATGAAGCCGGATGGAGCGAATGCGTGGTGCCCCTCACTGCCGGTGCCGCCCTCACCCGCGGCAACCTCGTGTTCACCGGAGCGGGCAGCGTGACCGGACAGAACCTCCACCTCGACAACCTCACCATCACCGGTGATGCCTACGCCCTCGATGCCCGCATCGCGGCCCTCGAAGTGCCCGACACGGTGGTGGCCGGACGCGAGCACGACGTGACGGTGCGCGTGGCCAACAACGGTTCGCGCACGCTGCAGGGCGTGAAGGTCACCCTCCTGGCCGACCACGACGTGCTGGCCGAGGAAACCCTCGACGAAGTGGCCGTGGGCGACACCGAAGAACTCGTGATGAGCTACGAGCCCGAACGCTCCGGCCTGGCCGTGATCACGGCCAAGGTCAGCGCCGAAGGCGACGAGCAGCCGCTCAACGACCTCCTCAGCCGCACCCTCGTGGTGAACGAACCGGCCCTGGCCTACATTGAAGGCCTGCAGGGCGAGGTGAATGCCGACCGCACCGAGGTGACCCTCCGCTGGGATGCCCCCACCGCCACCCCCACTGCCCAGCAGTGCACCGACGACTTCGAGTCGTATGCCGACTTTGCCATCAGCGGCATCGGCGGATGGACGCTCCACGACGGCGACCACGTGCGCCCCTTCAACTTCCGCGATGCCTCGGGCAACATCATCGAGTGGCCCAACAACTCGGTGGAGCAGGCCTTCATCGTGTTCAATCCCTCGCAAACGGTGCTCACCGGCGCCATCCTGGCCCACAGCGGCGAGAAGTCGCTCGTCAGCTTCGGTTCGCCCTATGCGCAGAACGACGACTGGCTCATCTCGCCCCGCCTCTCGGGCCACGAGCAGCTCATCTCCTTCTACGCCCGCGGCATCGACAGCCAGGCTGCTTCCGAATACTTCCGCGTGCTCTACTCCACCACCGACACGCTCACCACGAGTTTCCACCCCGTGAGCGGCACCACGCCCCTCAAGGGCGGCACCGAGTGGAAGGAGTACAGCTTCAACCTCCCCGAAGGCTCGCGCTACTTCGCCATCCAGTACATGGGCATCCAGGAGAGCGGCCTCATGGTCGACGACGTATGCTTCAACGGCTACTATGCCCCGCAAGCGCGCCCCGATGCCTACGTCATCCTGCGCAACGGCGAGGAAGTGGCCACCGTGGGCGAACCCTCCTTCACCGATGCCTTTGCCTCCTCGCTCGCCGAGGATGCCGTGCTGAAGTATCAGGTGCAGGCGCTCTACGGCAGCCGCCTCTCGCAGCCTTCGCGGCCCTTCTACGTGGCCCCCACGGGCATCGGCACAGTGGAATCATCCGCTGCCGCCCGATGGACTGCCACACCGCAGCACGGTGCCATCAGCCTCAGCGGACTCTGCGGCCACGAAGCCGTGGTGTGCGCCGCCGACGGCCGCATCGTGGCCCGCGTGCAGGCAGATGGCCGGGTGACTCTGTCGGCCGGCGTGTATGTGGTCACTTCGCAGGGCCGCAGCGTGAAGGTGGCCGTGATGTGATCCGCCGCCTCGCTTCGCACGAAGCGTAGCAAGCGATTGTTTTGAAAGAAAGGAATCCCCGTTGTCCGTCCTTCCGCAGGGCCGACAGCGGGGATTCTTGCGTGGCAGGGGGAAGCCTTGCGGCAAAAAAAGACCGCAAAACGCTGCGCCCCGCCGAAATTCTCGCCCCAAACCCTTGGTGCTTCGGCCGCTTTGCACTATCTTCGCCCACATTATGACAGATAAAGTGAACGACAACAACATCTACCCCGTGTTCGACCGCATGCTCCAGCGCGCCGACAAGGAACAGCTCCTCCACCAGAAAGGCGTGATGCTCTGGTTCACCGGACTCAGCGGTTCGGGCAAGAGCACCGTGGCCATCGCCCTCGAGCGCGAACTGCAGCGCCGCGGCCTGCTCTGCCGCATCCTCGACGGCGACAACATCCGCTCCGGCATCAACTCCAACCTCGGATTCTCGGCCGAAGACCGCCGCGAGAACATCCGCCGCATTGCCGAAGTGGGCAAACTCTTCGTCGACACCGGCATCATCACCATCGCCGCCTTCATTTCCCCCACCGAGGAAATACGCCAGATGGCCCAGCAGATCATCGGCCCCGCCGACTTCAAGGAAATCTACATCAGCACCCCGCTCGAGGAATGCGAGCGCCGCGACGTGAAGGGCCTCTATGCCCGTGCACGCCGGGGCGAGGTGAAAAACTTCACCGGCATCTCGGCCCCCTTCGAAGCCCCGAAGCATCCCGCCCTGAGCATCGACACGCAGAAAGTGCCGCTCGAGGAAAGCGTCGGCATGCTCCTCCGCTTCCTGGGTGTGGAGCAGAAATAAGCCGTTCGCCCGCAACCCCGCCCCCCTCACTCCCCTTCATCCAAAATTCCGCCCATGCTACACCTCCTATCAGCCCAGCCCCTTGCCGGACACGAATGGCACGGCCCCGTCACGTGGCACGAGTTCTCTGTCCATGTGCAGCGGCATCTCCTCTCCCTCCCCACGCACGACGAAGGCATCCTCAACTGCCTGCTCGTGCTGCTGGCCGGCTTCGCGCTGGCCTATGCCATGCTGCGTTGGGGCAAGGCACGCCGTTGGCTGATCGGCCACCTCATGGGCTGCGCCATGGTGCTGTTCGTACTCGGCGTGGGCCTCTACGTGGTGGGATTCAACCATGAAGGCACGGCACAGAACGCCACCGCCCTGCTCCTGCGCTCGATGACGGCATCGATGGAAATGTTCGTGTCGGAGTCAGAGCTCATCGAGGTGGACGAAACCGTGAAGTGCAACATGGGCTACATGACCCTCTTCGCCATCGTCCACTTCCTGGCCGTGTGCGTGAGCGCGGCCTTCATCCTCCACCTGCTCGGAGCCAGGGCCGCCTCCTTCGTGCGCATGCACTGGCTCTCCAACGTGCTGCGCCCTCGCAACAAGGACGTGCACGTGTTCTTCGACTTCAGCGAAGAGTCGCTGCAGCTGGCCGCCGACATCCACCGCCACTACCGCGAACGGCACGACCTGCGACACTGCCGCATCATCTTCGTGCGCACGCCGGCTGCCGAAAGCCACATGGAGCGATTCTCCTTCGCCCACATCCTCAGCCTGTCGAGTGCACGCAACGACCGCGTGGAGCAGCTCATGCAGCTCGATGCCTTCATCACCTACAGCCGCCGCAACGTCGACCTCACCCTCGACGACCAGTCCTGGCGCCGCACCTTGGGCCTGCGCACCCTCCGCAACTATCTCGAACGGCGGGCACGCCGCGTGCGCTTCTTCTGCCTCACCGCCGACGAAGATGCCAACCTCAGCACCGCGCAGGCACTCTCTGCCCGCTATGCCACCTTCACCGACGAGCTGCACCAAGCCAAACGGCTGAAGGACGACCGCACGGTGCAGGTCGACGTGTTTTGCCACGTGCACCGCAGCCCGCTGGCCCGCACCATCGCCGCCCCGCGGCTCCACCTCATCGACACGGCCAGCCTGGCCGTCATCCAGCTCAAGGAGCAGCTCGACTGCCAGCCCGTGGCCTATGTGCCCATCAATGCCGAAACGGCCGGCGTGGAACGCCCCTTCCGTGCCCTGATCGTGGGCTTTGGGGCAACGGGCACCGAAATGCTGAAGTACCTCTACGAGTTTTCCTCCTTCGTCGATTCCTCGGGCCATGCCGTGAAGCCCCACATCACCATCATCGACCCCGCAGCCGATGCCCGGCGCGACGCTTTCCTCATGCAGTGCCCCGCCTTCGAGGGCGACAACTCGCTGGAGTTCCTCAACGGCACCATCGAATCGCTCCGCCACCGCGTGGCCGACCTCCTCGGGCGCAAGTCCGGCGAAGCCGTCGACTACGTGGCCGTGTGCACCCACAACGACCGGCTCAACATCGAGCTGGGCGTGCAGCTCATGCAGCAGGCCTTCCGCCACCGCGATGCCCAGCAGCGCCTCGGCATCTACGTGAGCACCTATTCGGCCAGCGAGCACCACCGCGCCCAGTGCCTGGCCCGATTCCTCAACCACTGCACCGGCAGCGAAGGCCAGAGCGGCAGCGGCGAATGCCAGTTCAGCCTGCGGCCGTTCGGCGCCATGAGCGGCATCTTCACTCACGACAACCTCCTCAGCGAGCAGCGGCTGGCGCAGGCCATGGAGTTCTACGGTCAATACAACCTGACGGCGGGCCTCTACGACTTTGTCAAGGCCTACCGCTCGGCCGGCAGCGGCCAAGGCGCGCAGGAATGGCTCGAGCGCGAGGAGCAGACCGACCCCAGCCAGCTCAGCCAGCGCAACCGCCTGGTGCAGAACGAATGCCAGGACCTGGGCAACGTGTGGCACATGCTCACGAAGCTGGCCCTTGTGGGCATCACCTCGCGCCAGCGTCCCGAAGCCTCCGACAGCGAGCAAGGCAAGGAGGCCCTGCGCCAGTGGCAGCGCATCCACGACGAGGAGAACGACCGCTGCGCCGACCTACTCGGCTGCATCGGGTGGGTGATGAAGCAGCTGCAGGATGCCACGCAGCAAGTGGCTGAAGGCAAGGCCGAAGCCTTTGACACCTACGGCTTCATCCTCTCCCGCATCAGCGACTACGAGCAGCAGACGCCCGGACTGAGGCCGGGATCCTATCTCACCCTCTTTGTCAACCTGGCCCGCTGCGAGCACCTGCGCTGGTGGGGCATGAACAAGGCGCTGGGCTTCGTCGGGCCCGACAATCCCACCCCCCAGACGCTCCACCGCGAGAAGGACTACATCCGCCTGCGCCACTGGTGCATGGTGCCCTGCCCGCTGATGGACTGCGTGCCCGGACTCCGCGACACCCTCAAGTACGACTTCAACACCCTGCTCGTCACCCTCAAGATGGAAGCCCAACGGCGCGGGCTGGAGCAGCACCCCGCCCCGGCCACCGCCCACGCATAAGCGGGGGATGCCGCGCGCCATCGCCACCATCCCCCCCCACAAACCAACACAAAATGAAGCATCCAATCCTCACATACCTGCTCCTCGCACTGGTGCTGCTGCCCACGGCCGCTGTGGCGCAGCAGCGGCGCGTGCAGAACCGTCCGTTCATCGACGAGCGCCGCTTCCACTACGGCTTCTTCGTCGGCCTGCACGACCAGGGCATGCACTTCGCCAACAACGGATACATCGACCCCGCCACGTCCGACCAGTGGGTGGCCTCCACCGACCGCAGCAACTTCGGATTCTCCGTGGGCGTGCTCGGCGAATGGAAGATGACGCAGCACCTCGCGCTGCGAGTGCTCCCCTCGCTCCACTTCGGGTCGAAGCACGTGACGCTGCGCAACCTCCACACCCAGCGCGAGGAGAGCCTCGACATGAAATCGTGCTACGTGGGCGTGCCCGTCGACCTCAAGGTGGCCGCCCCGCGCTTCAACAACTACCGCCCCTACGTCATCGCCGGCGTGGCACCGATGGTCGACCTCACCACCGGCAAGCAGTCGAAACTCAAGGCCAAGCCCTTCAACCTCATGCTGGAGGCCGGACTCGGCTGCGACCTCTACATGCCTTTCTTCAAGCTCATTCCCGAACTGAAGTTCTGCTTCGGCCTCAGCAACGTGCTGCAGAAGAACCGCCCCGACCTGACCGACCGCAGCCAGATGATCTACACCGAAAGCATCGACCGCGCCACGGCCAGCATGGTGGTGCTCACCTTCTACTTCGAGTGAGCATCCCCTCCTCGCGGCACCCCGCACCTTGATTCAGCCCCCGCTGCCGAAGGCACTTGCCGACCGGCACCCCACACGGCAACATCGGGCTACGGAAGCGAAAAAAACGGCTGCAACGTTTGCCCCTCAAAAGATTTGTGTAACTTTGCCTCGCAATCCGCCCCAGCCCGCCCCACGTGTGGGGCAAAGGCCCACGGCAGACATGCATGGACAACTTAACTCTCAACAATCAAAAAATTCTACTATTATGGCTTATGTAATTGGCGATGAATGCATCGCATGCGGCACTTGCATCGACGAATGCCCCTCTGGCGCTATCTCTGAAGGCGAAAAGTACTCTATCGACGCCAACGTGTGCGTTGACTGCGGCACTTGCGCCGATGTTTGCCCCTCTGGCGCAATCGCTCCGGGCGAATAAGGATGCAAGCCCACAAGCTTACTTAACTCACACACTGCCGTCACCTCGGAATCCGTTCCGCGGTGCGGCAGTTCCTTTTTTGGCAAGTTGCTCCGCCGCAAGGCTTCGCGACTCTTCGTGGCCCTTCGCGGCAAAAATCTCCCTAATCCCCACCGCCGCAAGGCTTCGTGCACCTTCATGCTCCTTCGTGGTCAACCCTCATCCGCATGGCTTCGTGCTTCTTCGTGCCTCTTTGTGGTAAAAAACACCGCTGCAAGGCTTCGCGTCCCTTAGCGGCCCTTCGCGGCAAAAATCTCCCTAATCCCCACCGCCGCAAGGCTTCGTGCACCTTCATGCTCCTTCGTGGTCAACCCTCATCCGCATGGCTTCGTGCTTCTTCGTGCCTCTTTGTGGTAAAAAACACCGCTGCAAGGCTTCGCGTCCCTTAGCGGCCCTTCGCGGCAAAAATCTCCCTAATCCCCACCGCCGCAAGGCTTCGTGTACCTTCGTGCTCCTTCGTGGTCAACCCTCATCCGCAAGGCTTCGTGCTCCTTCGTGCCTCTTCGTGGTAAAAAACACCGCCGCAAGGCTTCGCGTCCCTTAGCGGCCCTTCGCGGCCAAAATCTCTCTAATCCCCATCCGCAGCAAGGCTTCGGTCCCCCTTTGCGGTAAAAGCCCCAACTGGCACCCATAGGTCAAAAAATCGCAGATAACTTGCGCAAACGACACGAAAAACGACATTAGCGCAAGTTATCCACCCGATAACTTGCGCTAACGCCTATTATTCCGTACATTTGCGCAGAAAATAGAACAAGCTATGGAACAAGAATTGGTCGGAAGAGATGCCGAACTGAAAACGCTTCATGAATATTTCAGCTCCGGCAGGTCAGAATTCATCGCCGTTTACGGCAGACGCCGTGTGGGGAAAACATTTCTCATCAGGAAAGCAGCCAAGGACCACTTTGCCTTCTTCATGACGGGCGTGCATGGAGTGTCGAAGAGCGAGCAGCTGGTAAACTTCAGCATCGCCCTGCAGAAATATACGCATTCCTCCTCCCTCACCACCTTCAAGAGCTGGCTTCTGGCATTCCATGCCCTCTCCCAGCATCTGGAAAAAATGCCCGAGGGGGAAAAGCTCGTCTTCATTGATGAACTGCCCTGGATGGACACCGCCAAGTCGGGATTCATTCCAGCTCTGGAGAATTTCTGGAACAGCTGGGCCGTGCTGCGCAACGACATCAAGCTGATTGTGTGCGGTTCTGCCACATCCTGGATGATCAACAATCTGATCCGCAACCGGGGCGGGCTACACAACCGTTTGACCCACCATCTGATCATCAAGCCTTTCACGCTGCACGAGTGTGAAGCATACTTCAGAGTCAACCACTTCGGTTATGGCAGAAAGCAAATGGCGGAATGCTACATGGTGATGGGCGGAATACCTTACTACCTGTCGATGATGGACCGCTCGAAGAGCTTGGCACAAAATGTCGACCAACTATTCTTTGCCGACAACGCTGAGCTGAAAGACGAGTTCAACGACCTCTACCGGGCCTTGTTCAAGAGGTCGCATGACCATGTGGCCGTTGTCACAGCTCTGGCCACAAAGGGAATAGGCATGACCCGACAGGAGCTGGTGAAGGCTTCGGGCGTGACGGACAACGGTGCCTTTTCCACCGTGCTGGAGGAGCTGGAACAATGCGGATTCATTCGCCTTTATGAACCTTTCACCACAAGCAACAGGCCAAGCGCAGATGTTCGCCAAAAAAAGAACACCCTGTTTCAGCTGGTAGACTTCTACACGCTATTCTATTTCAGGTTTATCAAATACAACAAGTACCAGGACCCGCACTTTTGGTCATCTTCCCAAAACAGTCCGATGTACCATGTCTGGATCGGACTTTCCTTCGAACTCCTTTGTCTGAATCATGTGGAGAGAATCAAGCAGGCATTAGGCATATCGGGGGTGCAAGCCTTGGTGTGCTCATGGCGCAGCAGCCAGTCGGAGAAAGGGGTGCAGATTGATCTGCTGATCGACCGCAAGGACGAGACAGTCAACATCTGTGAGATGAAATTCAGCAACGGCCCTTTCGAAATCAGCAAAGCATACGAGGAGAAGCTGCTGGAGAAAGTCAGAGTATTTGCAGAAGAATCCAAAACCAGCAAGTCGCTGCTTCTTACATTGGTCACTTCCTGCGGGCTGAAGCCCAACAAGCATAGCGATGTGGTGCAAAGGCAAGTCACCATGGACGATTTGTTCGGCCCATCCGAACCGTTACGCTAACCTTTCCCCCCAAAACACACCGACGCCCCAAGCAACAAGACTGCTGCTTGGGGCGTTAGATTCGGGCCTTACCGCTGCTGCTCCGAGTCCGGAGCGAGCGATGCAGCCACTTGGTGTTCGGAAGTGCCAGTGCTATCCGGTACACGACCCTTCCGAGGTGATTCCTTAACAACCTTTTTTACCCGGATACTAACCTTAAACCTAATACCTAAATCTAATCTATGCAATATATCTGCGTGCCTCGCACGGAGCGAGGAAGAATGAGACTCGGAGAAAAACGAATCTGGCAACGTCCCGCGCACGAGAGCGTGAGGCCGGCTGTCAGAGCCATCGTTCGTGAACCAAGCATCCGAGGCCCACAGCGCATCCATCGTGTGTGTGCAGCGCTTGCACTGCACCAGCCTGCGTGTGTTGTGTGTTTCAGTTGAGTCGTGCGCCTGTGCGGAGGGGCGTAAGTGTTTTTAGGCCCCGCGCTTCGTCCATCCGTGTGCGGGGTGCGGGCGAAGCCTCGATGTGTGTGTGTGTTTAGTTTGTGTGTGGCTAATGGAGCGACTGACCGGGCCGTGCTCGACACGCCCGTGCAGGAGTCCGTGAAGCCCGGCACTTGGCGGACATCGGCTGGCCGCCTCCGTCCCTTGATTTCACGATGCAAAGTTACGACGTTCGGCGCTCATCGACGGGCAAATATGTTGCAAATGGTGGTAAAAATCGTTCATGCACCAAAATTACGTGTATTTTTCAACATTTCTGCCACCGCGGAGGGGCTGATAATGAGGAATTTGGCCCCTTGAGGCGCCAATCCGCGCCTCAAGGGGCCAAGCCAAGCACACTATTCGGCCGAATCCTTCAGCGCGTCACGCTGGCGCTGGGCCGAAAGCCGGCGTGCGACGTCGGCCATGCGGCGCGAGCCGAGCGGATAAATCAGGATGAACACCAGCGAAAGGCCCGCCACTCCGGCCGGCAGCCAGCTCATGATCCAGCGCAGCCCCTCGAGGGCCGAAGCCGTTTGCACGGCTCCCTCATGCGTGTCGTAGCCCACGCCGGCCAGGATCCACATCACCGCCGCGGCACCGATGGCCCCGCCAAACTTCTGGGCCATGGAGGAGGAGGAGAAGATGAGGCCCGTGGAGGAGGTGTGGAAGGTGAGTTCGGCATAGTCGGCAATGTCGGCATACATGCTCCACACCAGCGGCGACACCACGCCCGTGAGCACGCTGATGGCCACCTGCAGCCCCATCATCGTCCACAGTCCGCCCGTGGTGAGCGGCACGAAGAAGAAGGCCGCACTGAGCACGATGAGCAGCACGAGGCTGCCGAGGAAGGTGAGCTTCTTGCCCACCCACCGGGTGAAGAAGGGGGTGGTGGCCACGCCGCCCATGTTGGCCACCTCGCCCACCGAGAAGAACACCCCGGCATAGAAGACAAACGACCATGGCCCGAAGGACAGCACCGCATCGGCCGGCACGAAGGAGGCGAAGTAGAAGGGGATGACCGCATAGCGGATGGCCACGAAGAAGTTGAAGAAGAGCACGGCGCCGAGCAGAATCCACCACGGGGCGTTGCGCAGGAGCGAGCGGAAGTCGGAGGCCACATCGGTGTGGCCCGCCGTGGGCTGCACGTGCTCGCGCGTCAGGGCAAAGGTGGCCAGGAAGAGCAGCAGGCAGCACACGGCCACCACCGTCATGCCCCACTGCCAGGCAGGGGCGGCCTCCATGCCGAAGCGCTGGCGGAAGAACTGGCAGAGCGGTTCCCACGACACGAGCACGAGGAACGAACCCAGGTAGGCGAAGAACATGCGGTAGGACGAGAACACCGTTTTCTCGTCGCTGTCCTCGGTGACGACGGCGAGCATCGAGCCGTAGGGCACGTTGATGGCGGTGTAGACCGTCATCATCAGGATGTAGGTGGCAAAGGCCCACACCGTCTTGCCCGTTTCGCCCAGCGGGGGCGTGGTGAAGAGCAGCACGCCGGCCACGGCAAAGGGCGCGGCCATCCAGAGCAGGTAGGGGCGGTAGCGCCCCCACCGGGTGCGCGTGCGGTCGGCAATGATGCCCATCATCGGGTCGCTCACGGCGTCCCACACGCGGGTGACGAGCATCAGCACGCCGGTGGCCTCGAGGCTCAGCCCGTAAATGCTGGAATAGAAGAAGGGGAGATAGGCGGAAAAGATTTTCCAAAACATCGACGAGGACATGTCGCCCAGTCCATAGCCGATTTTTTCTTTGATTGTAGCCATAATGGAGGTATGGATTTAAAGTGTTTGAATTTTAGCAATAGCAGCAAGTGTCCTGACGCCGCCTTCCGACGCCGTTCTTTGATTGTTGACTCACACGAATCCCAGTGGAACTATTTTTCAACCAAGGCCTTCACTTCTTCCAATGAAAGCGCCGTTCCTTGTGCCACCACTTCCAGTGGCAATCCCAAATTCAACAATCGCAAGGCAGTTTCCCTTTGGGTTTTCGTACAGCCTTTCTCTATTCCTTCTGCCAGTCCTTTCTCCATTCCCTCTGCACGGCCTTTCTCCATTCCTTCTGCCAGTCCTTCAGCACGACCTTCAGCACGACCTTCAGCACGACCTTCAGCACGACCTTCAG
>DAIRWG010000062.1:0-15032 GCA_036802405.1 Alloprevotella sp. | reverse complement strand
CTTTCAGCCCGCCCTTGACGCATGCGAAATGAGAACATCAAACTGGACACCCTAATTATTGACGTCCTTGAGAAGAATACGAACATGCCATTCAATCATGAAACCGTCAACAAGACATTTGGGTTCGGAGATAAAACGGCTTGAATTATAACGGGCTATTGATTTAACGAAAGCCCCCTTTTTCTTGCCTTCAAGCAAAAAAACGGCCCAAAACTTTTCTACCCCCCCCTAAAAGCGTACCTTTGCGACATATTCATCCCCCTAACAACTATCCTTCTATGAAGCACAAATCTACGCTTACATCAGCGGCCACGCTCTGCCTGCTGCTGTCCTATCCCCCGACTTGGGCACAGGCCCAGGTGAAGGTGGAGCAGACCGGCACCGAAGTGACCATCGGCAATGCCTATCTGCAACGCACGTTCAAGATTGCCGACGGGCGGCTCAAGCCCGGCGCTCTGGTGAACAAGCGCGCCAACAACACCGTGTTCACCCCCTCCGAAGGCAGCGAAGAGTTTGCCCTCAACCCGGCCAAGCAGCCCCGCCAAGTGGGCGGCGTGATCAACCGCAAGAGCTGGACCATCACGGCCGACGGCTACACCGAAGAGAACGGATGCGGCACCCCGCAGTCGATTATCGACGGCAATGCGGCCACCTACTGGCACTCCGACTACAAGAACGACCACCAGACGATGCCCCACTGGTTTACCATCGACATGCAGGAGGAGCACACCATCCAGAGCTTCGGCTACACCACCCGACAGGCCGGCAAGGATGTGAACGGACAGTGCAAGACCTACGAGCTGTGGGCCGGCGCGGATGCCGACCACCTGGAGAAGGTGATGGAAGGCACCATGGAATATTCGCTCGACGAGCAGTGGATCAACCTGCCCAAGGCCGTGACGTGCCGCGTGGTGCAGTTCAAGGTGACCTCGGCCTGGAACGGCCAGAAGTTTGCCGCCACCGCCGAATTCCGCCTCAGCACCGAGAAGCAGGCGGAGGCCGGCTCCGGAGAGGACGGCCCCGCCGCCATCACCCCGATCGACCGCAGCCAATGGAGCGCCGAAGCAGACTCGTGGTGCAAGGAGTCGGCCACCATCGGCGAACCGAAGCATGCCATCGACGGCAACGAGAACACTCTGTGGCACACGTGGTACAGCGGACAGGCCGAAGGCACGCCCAACATGAACGCGCTGCCTCACAGCCTCATCATCGACCTCGGCAGCACGACGGCATTCCGTGCCTTCGGCTATCTGCCGCGCAAGGGCGATGCCGGCGTCAACTCCAACGGCAACGTGAAGGGCTATGAATTCTACACCTCCGACAACAAGCAGGACTGGACGCTCGTGAAGAAAGGCGAGCTGAGCTATGAGGAAGTGGCCACCGTGTGGGTGGATCTGGGCAAGGAATGCTCGGCACGCTATGTGAAATTCACCGAAACCTCGTCGATGAACGGCGGACAGTTCGGCGCCTGCGCCGAATTCTACCTCACCCGCGACCAGGTGAAGGCTACCGCTGCCACCAAGACCGGGCTGCAGGCTTCGGACATGAAGCTCAACGGTGTGCACACCGACGACATCGAAGGCGGCAAGCGCGTGACCTTCGACCTCGCCCCCACGGCCTACACCAACCCCGAGGACGGCACGACCACCACGTGGGACATCGACCTGGTGGTGGAGATGAAGGACAACGACCACTTCCTGCGCAAATATCTGCTGGTGAAGGCGGCCGATGAGCTGACGCGCAACACACCGATCGACTACATCGAGATGGAGAACCTCGGCACGCAGTCGGTGGCCGACTCCGACAAGTGGACACGCTCGCAGGCTTCGGGCGGCGTGGGCGGCATGACGGCCTACACGCTGACGCTCGGACAGCCCGTCTACGTCGATGGACTCTTCTTCGGTTCGGAATTCCCGCAGGCCGAGAACGAGATCGACAGCGAGGGCAACTACCACACCCGCTACTACAGCGGAAAGTCGCTCCGCACGCTCGACCTCAATGAGCACCGCCTCAATGCCGACGGACAGTTCCGCACGTGGAACAACGTGGTGGGTGCCACCCGCTCCATCACCGACCACAACATCATACGCACCGACTTCTTCCAGTACATCAACTCCATCGCCCGGCCCGTGAAGGCCCGCATGCAGTACAACTCCTGGTACGATTGGATGCTCACCATCACCGAGAGCCGCATCAACACTTCCTTCAAGGAAATGGAACGCGGATTCAGCCAGTACGGACTCCGCCCCATGGACTCCTACGTGGTGGACGACGGATGGAACAGCTACAACGTGAGCGACACCGACCGCTCGGGCACGAAGGCCAACGAGTCGGGATTCTGGGAGTTCAACTCCAAGTTCCCCAACGGCCTGAAGGGTGCCTCCGACATTGCCCACCGCTACGGCTCGGGCTTCGGCATCTGGCTCGGCCCGCGCGGCGGCTACAACTTCAACAGCTCGTGGGCAAAATTCCTCGAGCAGAAGGGCAACGGCACCTACAGCACCACCACCGACGACATCGTGACGGGCGACTCCGTCTACGTGGCCAAGCTGCACGACTTCTTCATCAAGCAGCAGCAGGAGTACGGCGTGAACTACTGGAAGCTCGACGGATTTGCCACACAGCAGCCGCAGGCTTCGAAGAACGGACGCTACATCACCGGCGGAAAGAACGGCAACTACTACTTCACCGAGCACTGGGAACGCTGGTACAACGCCCTCAACGACATGTATGCCGATGCCGACTCGCGCCACGACAACCTCTGGATCAACCTCACCTGCTACGTGAACCCCTCGCCCTGGATTCTGCAGTGGAGCAACTCCGTGTGGATTCAGAACTCGCAGGACATGGGCCGGAAGAACGTGTTCGGACGCTCTCGCGAAATGGACCAGCAGCTCTCCTACCGCGACGACCGCTACCATGAGTTCATCTACGACCAGCAGCTGCAGTTCCCGCAGGCCAACATCTTCAACCACGACCCCGTGTACGGCAAGACGAACTGCGTGGCGGCCAATGCCATGACCGACTCGGAATTCCGTGCCTACCTCTACATGATGTCGACCCGAGGAACGGCTTTCTGGGAAATGCTCTACAGCTACAACCTGCTCAATGAGGGCAACAAGTGGATGGTGAACGCTGAAGCACTTAACTTCATCGACCGCAACTTCCCGATCCTGCGCCACTCCATCTACTTCGGCGAGTCGCCCCTCAAGGGCAACATCTACGGCTACTCCTGCTGGAACAAGGATGAAGCCACTGGCCAGGCCGAAGGCATCATCTCCTTCCGCAACCCTTCGAACGCGCAGAAGTCCTACTCGCTCACGCTCGACAATGCGGCCGGCGTGCCCGAAGGGGCTACGGGACTTTATCCCAGCCTCATCATGGAATACTCCGGCAGCCAGACTGAAAAGGCTACCGACGTGAGCTCGCACGTGAAGGTGAACGACGGGGCTGCCCTGGCCTACGGCGATGCGCTCACGGTGACGCTGGCCCCGGGCGAAATCCGCCTCATCCGCCTCGGTGCCAAGGATGTGCAGGCGGCCTCGGTGATTACCGCCACTTCGGTGAAGGACAACCAGGTCACCCTCGTGATGAGCGAACCCGTGCTGGCCAGCGCCGAACAGTTTGAGCTGAAGGCCGACGGCACCTCGCTCGGCACGGCCAAGCAGGTGGCCACTGCCCCCGACTACCGCACGCTCACGCTCACCTTCGACACGCCCCTCGACGAATCGAAGCACTACACCGTGGGCATCCATGGGCTGCAGGACTGGAACGGCAACGCCACCACGGCCGAGTCGCCCGAATTCTTCTTCAACCCCAACAGCCTCGTGCTGCACGTGGATTCGCTGGCCGACCTGGCTGCTGCCGAAGGCGTGGAGTCGGCACTCGACTACCACACCGATGCCCCGCAGCTGACCTTCACCAAGGCCACCCAGGCTGCTTCGGCCAAGAGCTTCAGCGGACGCGGAGCTTTCACCCTGGGCTTCCTGCTCAACACCACCGAGAGCAACGCCCAAGTGGCAGCCCAAGGCAGTGCCTACAGCGTGAGCCTGGCCGACGGATGCGTGCGTTTCCAGGTGGGCGAGCTGGCCTACACTTCCGCCAAGCGCGTGAACGACGGCAGCAGCCACCACATCACCTGCCTGCGCGAGAACAACGGCATGATCAAGGTGTACGTGGACGGTGAACTCCAAGGCACTGCCTACGACAAGCTGCACCTCTGCGAACCCGTGGCTGCCGCTCCGCTCACATTGGCACAGGACGGCAAGAAGCTGAGCATCAGCGGCCTGAAACTGAAAGTGGGTGCCGACAACTACACGGAAGCCGAGAAGGCCAGTACCAGCGTCAACAAGTATTGCCTCCTCACCATGACCGCTCCCAAGGGGGTGGCACTCAAGTTCTACTCGCCGGCCGAAACGCTCGAGCAGAACGAAGGGCAACTGGTGGGCCGACTGAAGCGAAATGCCTCGGTGAACGTGCTGGCCACTCCTGAATCCTATGCCACCATCACGAGCTATGTGCTCAACGGCGAGGAAACGGAACTGACGCTCAAGGCCGGCGCTGCCTGGAAGAAGAACCTCTCGAAGGTGAACACTGACCAGAACATCGAAATCCGCATTTCCGTGCCCGAAGGCATCGAGCAAGCCACGGAGGCCGGCTACCGCCTCGACATCTCTCCCGCACGCATCGCCGTGAGCGAGGCTCAGGGCGAGGTGGAGCTGAAGCTCTACGCACTCTCAGGCCAGCTTCTGGCCACTTCGCACGGAACTCGCACGGCCACCATCGAACACCAGCTCAACCCCAAAGGGGCCTATGTGCTGAAGGTGAAAACGGCCGAAGGCGAACGTTCCATCAAGATCGTGAAATGAAGACCGTGAAACGGGATCTTTCCGAGAAAGTTTCGTAAAGCCCAACTTTTTCCCCGCTGATCACCGCCTCTGAAGCATGCCGCCATGGCCCCATCCGGCCGTGGCGGCATTTTTTTGACAAACAGAGCCGCAGCCAAAAGCTGAAATTACCTTACACGCTTTGCAAAATCACAAGATATTTCCTACCTTTGCAGAAAGTCAGCAAACAGCATATAAGTCATATGGCCCAATTCATCAATCCTTTCACCGACTGGGGATTCAAGCACATCTTTGGACGCGACATTTCGAAAGACTTGCTCATTGACTTCCTCAACAGTCTTTTTGCCGGCAAGCACCGCATATGCGACCTCACCTTCAACAACACGGAGCAGCAGCCAGAAACACGCAACGAACGCATGGTCGTGTTCGACATCTACTGCACCGACGACCAGGGGAAGAAATTCATCGTGGAGATGCAAAACCGCTCGCAGCCCTATTTCATCGATCGGGCCATCTACTATGCTGCCCGCGCCATCGTCAAGCAAGGAGAAAAAGGGGAATGGGACTATAAGCTCGTGCCCGTTTACACCGTATGCTTCATGAACTTCGAAAAGTTCTTCAGCAACGGCAAAGGCGGCATCTGCGAAACGGACAACAACCCGAACGAAAGGCTTTTCCGCATCGACATGGTGCTGTCGGAAGAAAACACCAAGCAATGCCTGACCGACAAAGTTCATTTCACATTTCTTCAACTTCCTGCCTTCGAAAAGGACGAACAGCAATGCCAAACCGACTTCGAACGTTGGATTTACATTCTGAATCATATGGAAACTTTCAACCGCATGCCTTTCCTCGCACAAAGCGCCGTGTTCAAAAAACTGGCAGAAATCAGCGACATCTCCACCTTGAGCAAGGAGGAACATGAGAAATACGATGAAAGCATCAAAAACTACCGCGACACCATGGCGGCATTCAAAGAAACTCGGGCTGAAGGTCAGGCTGAAGCAAAACGCGAAATTGCCCGCAATCTTCTGAAAGATGCCATTCCCTATGCCACCATTGCAGCATGGACGGGACTGACGGAAGAAGAAATTGCCCAGTTGAATGCGGAATGCGATGCCTGATGCCCATGGCATGTGCCTTTCCTGCCAAACGGTTAACCTGAGGGAACTGATACCTTAACCACATATACAAAACCTATGATCGAAGCTCCATTCTTTATCGTGGCCGTTGTTGTGGCCGCCATCATCATTCTGAGCATTTTCTTCCACTTCGTGCCCTTCTTCCTCTGGCTCAGCGCCAAGGTGTCGGGCGTGCAGATTTCGCTCGCTCAGCTCTTCCTCATGCGCATCCGCAACGTGCCGCCCAGCGTCATCGTGCCCAGCCTCATCGAAGCGCACAAGGCCGGACTGCGCACCATCACACGCGACAATCTCGAGGCCCACTACATGACCGGCGGCCACGTACGCCGGGTGGTGCATGCCCTCGTGTCGGCCTCAAAGGCCAACATCGACCTTTCCTTCGAGAAAGCCACCGCCATCGACCTGGCCGGACGCGATGTGTTTGAAGCCGTGCAGACCAGCGTCAACCCCAAAGTGATCGACACGCCGCCCGTGGCTGCCGTGGCCAAAAACGGCATCCAGCTCATTGCCAAGGCACGCGTCACTGTTCGCGCCAACATCCACCAGCTGGTGGGTGGTGCCGGCGAAGACACCATTCTGGCCCGCGTGGGCGAAGGCATCGTGTCGAGCATCGGTTCGGCCGAAACGCACGAGCAGGTGCTTGAAAATCCTGACTCGATCTCAAAACTCGTGCTCTCGAAAGGACTTGACGCGGGCACGGCTTACGAGATCCTATCCATCGACATTGCCGACATCGATGTGGGCAAGAACATCGGTGCCAACCTGCAGATGGACCAGGCCAATGCCGACAAGAACATTGCACAGGCCAAGGCCGAGGAACGCCGTGCCATGGCCGTGGCCACGGAGCAGGAAATGAGGGCGCGTGCACAGGAGGCCCGTGCCGAAGTCATCCAGGCCGAAGCCGAAGTGCCCAAGGCCCTGGCACAGGCGCTGCGCGAAGGCAACATGGGATTCATGGACTACTACCGTCTCGAAAACCTCAAGGGCGACACAGCCATGCGCGATGCCATCTCAAAGTTCAATCCCTCCGACATGCTCGGACAGAAGAAGAACTGAGAAGAAATTAACTGAGCAGACAAGTTGACGGGTTTACGAGTAAATCAGGGAAAACGGAATTTGCTTCCGCTCCCCGGCTCGCCTGCCCGTCAACGCGTCATGCTTGCCAACCGAACAACAATCCATCACAATGATAAACATTACCCGACTCACAGCCCTCACCGCCGGGCTTGCATTCACGGCCGCAAGCTGGGCCGGCGTACCCTTCAAGGTGACGCAGCTCACTGCCGACGGCAAGTTTGCCCCCACCACCACGTGGTACAACATGGGCATCGGCACCGGAAACCTCTGCATTTCCGACAACGACGGAGCCGACTACATCACCCTCACCGGACACCCCACCACGGCCGACAAGGACCTGTGGTGCTTCGTGGGTGACGATGCCAACGGCTACCTCATCTACAACAAGCAGGCCGGCACCGCCCTGTCCTTGGCCGCTCCCACCACCATGAGCGACAACGCGGGCGGCACCTCCTATGCCGTGCTCCGCAGCTCCACCCCCCTGGCCGCTGGCTACACCAACCGATGGGACTTCAAGGAGGCCACAAAGACCTCCAGCAACAAAGACATCGACGTGAAGAACGGCTACTTCGTGAGCGAACACGGACTTGCCGACAACATCCTCAACAACCGCGAAGCCAAACTCGCCTTCTGGAGCAAGGGCTACGACAACGGCTCTGCCATCACCATCACCCAAGCCGTCAGCACATTCAGCGTGTCGCTCAGCAGCGGCACCTTCACTGCCAGCAACGACAAAGGCACTTTTGCCTCGGCTTGGGCTTCCACCGCCACCGAGCCGCAGCTCCGCCTCACCACCGGGGCCAACAACATGAGCAAGCCGGCCTCGGCCGAAGGCATCAACCTGGCCTCCGGCCAGTCAAAGAGCTCCGTCTACACCCTCACCGCAGGAAAGGGCTACGTGGTGAAGGGCTACACCTTCACCTTCCGCAACGAGTCGTCGAACACGAACGAAGTGAAGTTCACCATCGGCGACAAGACCTACACCATCGGCAACGAGGCACAGACCCTCAGCATCAACAATGTGGATGAAGTTGCCGCCCAGTTCACCCTCAACGGCGACAACCACAACGTGCTCCTCACCGACTTCACCGTGGAAGTGGCCGCCGCACCCGCCGAAGGCGAGGCACAGACCGACCTCTTCATCACCGACGGTTCGAAGCCCTACCCCTACCGCATCCCCGCCATCGCCAAGGCTCACAACGGCGACCTCATCGCCCTGAGCGACTACCGCATCTGCGGTGCCGACATCGGCTACGGACGTGTCGACCTCGTGGGACGCATCTCCTCCGACAACGGACGCACCTGGGGCAAGGAGTTCATCGTGAAGAGCGGCACCGGCGTGTCGGGAGCCGTTGACTGCGGATTCGGCGACCCTGCCATCGTGGCCGACTCCGAAAGCGACGAGGTGCTCCTCATCTCCGTGTGCGGCCACACGCCCTACGGCAGCGCCACCCGTTCCAACCCCAACCGCGTGGCACGCTTCCGCAGCCACGACAACGGGCGCACCTGGAGCGACTACGAGGAAATCACCGACAGCATCTACCCCCTCTTCGACAAGAGCTCGCTCGGCGTGGTCAACTCCCTCTTCTTCGGTTCGGGCCGCATCTGCCAGAGCCGCCAGGTGAAGGTGGGAAAATACTACCGCCTCTATGCCGCACTCTGCGCACGCCCCAACGGCAATCGCGTGATCTACTCCGACGACTTCGGACAGAGCTGGCACGCCCTCGGCAGCATCAACTCCTCGCCCGCACCCAACGGCGACGAACCCAAGTGTGAGGAACTGCCCGACGGCACCGTCATCCTCAGCAGCCGCATGAACGGCGGACGCTACTACAACTTCTTCACCTACACCGACGTGGCTTCCGCCCAGGGTTCCTGGGGCAACGTGGCCACCTCGAACGCCGACAACAAGGGCACCTCGGCCGTGAGCAACTCCACCAACGGCGAAATCCTTATCCTTCCCGCTGTGCGCAAGGCCGACAATGCCGAAGTCTACGTGGCCCTGCAGTCCGTGCCCTTCGGCAGCGGACGCGCCAACGTGGGCATCTACTACAAGGTGTTGGCCACTCCCGCCGATGCCAAAACGCCTGCCGTCTTCGCCTCCAACTGGAACGGAAAGCACCAGGCCAGCCACATCGGGTCGGCCTACTCCACCATGATCATGCAGGAGAACGACTCCATCGCCTTCTTCTATGAGGAGGAAACCTACGGCAAGGCCTACACCAACGTCTACAAGCAGTACAGCCTCGAGGGCCTCACCAACGGGGCCTACTCTTACCGCCGCACCCAGTCGCCCGCTTCCTTTGTGAAGCAGCAGCTCGACCTCTATGCCGAAACGGCCACCAAGAACCTGGAATACGGCGTGGCTGTCGGCCAGGTAAAGGAATCGGAAAGAGGCTCCATGGAGCAAGCCATCGAGCAGGCCATCAACGCCTATGTCAGCGCCCCCACACCGCAGGGCTACATCGATGCACAGAAACGGATCGACCAGGCCGTGAGCGATGCCCGCGTGCAGATTGTGGACGGAGGCACCTACACCCTCGTCAACAAGCTCAGAGCCAACAAGTACCTCACCACCAGCGACGAGCTCTTCGACGGCAAGGCCACCTTCGGCGGCACGGAAGCCGACTACGAGTCCACCCGCCAGATCTTCGTGTTCGAAAGTGCTGGCGAAGCAGGCTGGCGCATCCTCAACAAGGCCAGCCAGACCTACCTCAGCGCCACCAAGGCCAACGCCAAGCAGTTTGTCACGCAGGAAACCGACAAGGCCTTGGCAGGCACCTTCCGGGTGGAACCCTACAAGCAGGGCTGGAGCAATGTGGTGTGCACCAATCCCACCTCGAACAGCTACGCCTCGCTCAACCTCAACGCCTCCTTCCGCCTCATCCAGAGCAGCAAGTCGACCGATGCCGCACGCTGGATGGTGGTTCCGGCCAATCTCTTCACAGGCATTGCCGAGGCTGAAACGGAGCAAAAGGATCTCCAGCTCTACGACCTCCAGGGCCGCCGCATCAAGCAGGCTCCCCGCATGGGCGTCTACATCACATCCGACCACGTGAAGCACGTGGCCCACTGACATCCAGTGGCATTCCGCACCCGCGGGCTGCTGCCCGTCGGCGATGCCACGCTTTTCAACATCCATCAATGAACATACATTCGTAAAGCACAACCGACACGAAAGGGTGTGCCCGGCACTGACTCACTCCAAGTGCACGGGCATGCCCTTTTGTTTGCCTTGCGCCAGCGAACCACAACCATCACACAATCCCACAACCATCATGAACGTCATCAATCTGGGCGAACGTTCGTCCGTCATCAACTGCCACATGGCACAGCTCCGCGACATCCACGTGCAGGGCAACCGCACCCTCTTCCGCCGCAACCTCGAGCGCATCGCACGCGCCATGGCCTACGAGGTGAGCCGCACCCTCGACTACTCCGACAAGACCGTCACCACCCCCCTCGGCACCAAGCAAGTGCCCACCTACGACGACCGAATCGTCGTGGGCACCGTGCTCCGCGCCGGACTCGCCTTCCACGAAGGATTCCTCGACACCTTCGACCAGGCCGACTCTGCCTTCGTGGCCGCCTTCCGCGAAGAAGGCTCGCGCGACGACATCAAGGTGCACGTGCAGTACATCGCCGCACCCGACCTCAACGGATGCACCTTCCTCATGGTCGACCCCATGTTGGCCACCGGAAGCAGCCTCGAACTCTCCTACAAGGCCTTCCTCTCACACGGCACGCCGCGCAAGCTCCACATCTGCTGCGCCATCGCCTCGCTCGAGGGCATCCAGCACCTCTGCAAGGTGTTCCCCAGCAGCGATGTCACCCTCTGGGTGGCTGCCGTCGACTCCAAGCTCAACGAAGATGCCTACATCGTGCCCGGCCTGGGCGACGCCGGCGACCTCTCCTTCGGTCCCAAGCTGGGCATTCCCTCGGGCATGAAGTGAACCGGCCACAGCCCTTCCCGCAACGGGAAAAAGTACCGTACACCGCACAAAATGCCCTGTTCGGCAGCATTTGCAAAACTCTCTGACTGAGAAAGGTTTCTTAATAAACAATAAAGTGGTAACTTTGCAGGCCGTCCGAAGCCCAAGTCCCCCTCAAGCGGGATGCCGGCTTCCGACGGCCTGCATGGGTTTCCGCCCCAAACGCGCGGCCCGAAGCCCACGCCATGCAAACCGCCACAACAAGAAGAAATGCTCACAACCGACAACATCTGCTGCATCGGCCACATCACCCACGACCTCATCATCACTCCCCAGAGCGAATGCCACATGCCGGGCGGCACCTCCTACTACTTTGCACACGCCATGCTCCACCTCAACGGGGCCAAGGGCTTCCGCCTTGTCACCTCCATCGCCCCCTCCGACATGGCCAGCGTCGACGAACTCCGCGCCCAAGGCGTGGCCGTCGATGTCATCCCCTCGCGCCACACCGTATACTTCGAAAACAAGTACGGAGCCAACCAGAACCACCGCACCCAGCGTGTGCTGGCCAAGGCCGACCCCTTCACCGCCGAGTCGCTCAGCCAGCTCCGCGCCAACATCTTCCACCTCGGATCGCTCCTGGCCGACGACTTCTCGCTCGAAGTCATCCGCTCGCTCGTGGGCCGCGGCGTGGTCAGTGTCGATGCCCAGGGCTACCTACGCGAAGTGCGCGGCGACCAGGTGCATGCCGTCGACTGGCCGTGGAAGCGCGAAGCCCTCCGCTGCATCGACGTGCTCAAGGTCAACGAATACGAGATGGACGTGCTCACCGGACGCAACGAAGCCCACGAGGCCGCTCTCCAGCTGGCCGAATGGGGCGTGAAGGAAGTGTGCGTCACCCTCGGCAACTACGGCTCGGTGGTGCTCGAAAACGACCGTTTCTACGACATCCCGGCCTACACGCCCCGCGCCATCGTCGATGCCACCGGATGCGGCGACACCTACTCCACCGGCTACCTCTACATGCGCTCACGCGGTGCCGATCCCGGCGAAGCCGGACGCTTCGCTGCCGCCATGTCCACCCTCAAGCTCGAGGCTTCCGGCCCCTTCGCCCGCACCGAGGACGACGTGTGGAACCTCATCCGCTAAAATCCGCCACCTTCCCCCATGCCCATCTACACCCGAACCGGCGACAACGGCACCACCGACCTGGCCAACGGGCACCGCACCGCCAAAACCGCCCCACGCATGCAGGCCGTAGGCACGCTCGACGAACTCAATGCCCACCTCGGCCTCGCCCTGGCCCATCTGGCAGCCTTGGCCGAATCCTTGCCCCACACCCAAGCCGCCATGCAGCCCGAACGCGACCTCCTCACCGAAGCCCAGCGCCAGCTCTTCGCCATCGGTGCCTGGGCCGCTGCTGCACCCTCGGCCCTGCATCTGCCCACAGCGGCCCACATCCAAGCCCTCGAATGCCACATTGACCTTCTCCAGCACCAGCAAGCCGCACGCTTCGAAGGTTTCATCCTGCCCGGCGGATGCCTGGCCGCCGCCCAGCTCCACGTGGCACGCACCGTGTGCCGTAGGGCCGAGCGCGACCTCCTCGCTGCCGGAGCGGCCGACTGGGAAAATGCCCCGCAAGCCCTGGCCTACATCAACCGTTTGTCCGACTTTCTCTACGCCTCCGCACGCAAAACCAACATTTTGGCAAATGTTGCAGAAATAAAATGGTAAAGAGCAAGGAAAGTATGAAATAAAAGTGTATTTTTGCGGCCAAATTGCCCATCAGGAATTCCTGTGCACACCCACCCCGCGGCGCAGCCACAGAAAGAACGGCCCGAAGGGCAACAACTCAAGCCAAAGAATTAACCCTTAATAAGCTGACACTATGTACTGGACATTGGAATTGGCCTCGAAGCTGGAAGATGCACCCTGGCCCGCCACCAAAGACGAACTGATTGACTACGCCATGCGTTCCGGCGCTCCGATGGAAGTGGTCGAAAACCTGCAGGAACTCGAAGACGAAGGCGAAATCTACGAAACCATCGAAGACGTTTGGCCCGACTACCCCACCAAGGAGGACTTCCTGTTCAACGAAGACGAATACTAAAACGGCACTTGGGCCGCAGCTTATGGCCCAAGCTGCAAAACCAGACAAGCGATATGAAACCATGCGGTTGCATATCGCTTGTCTGGTTTTATCGGCGAAGGCCAAATGGATCATCTGCCCTTTCCACCCCACAACGGGTAAATAACCATTGATGTGTGATGCACGTTTATGAGGGAATATCTATGTCATGACCACACTTTTATGAGGGAACTCCATTGGTGGAAAATATTATCGTTGAGAAATATAATATTTCTCAACGATAATCATTCAGAAACTCATGATGTCCTCTGGATAGAGGATGGAAATGTCGTTGGAACTGTGGGCAGGATGTTCTTTCATGAACAGCACCCGATGCACCGTTTGCCCTCTTTTGATGAACGGCAGATTCTGAGTTTTGGCTTTGAGTTGCTCCATAATGCGGTTGGCATCGTCATCGTGGGTCCATTTGCACTCACCTATCAGTATGTGCTTCTTGTCGATGGACTCAGCCACGACATCCAGCTCCACCATCCTTCCGTCTGGAGTGTCTTGGGGAAAGACCTTTCCCCACCATCTGGAGGCCACATTGTAAGCTATGCCGTCTATGATGTTGCCACTGACAAACTGACGGCAAAGGAGCTCCCAACATTGTCCGATGAATTGGGGAAGCTGGGTCTGAATCACTTGCGCCACAACTTCCGTCTTCCCCATTTCCAGCAGGGAGCGGTACGGGACTATGAAATGATAATGGAACCGAAGCAGGGAGTCATCGATATAATAAAGTCCCTTTCGGCTTTTCTTGGGGTTTTCGCCGAATGGAATTTCCCGGAAAATGTAGCCGAGGTCTTTCAATTTGGCCAAAGGTTCAGATATGGCGTTGGCATCCTTTTCCGTTCTGGCTGCAATTTCTGACACCTTATGCGCTCCATTGCCTATAATCGTGAGCAATGTGTACGACTGCAGTGTGTCGCGCATATCATCGCGAAGCAACCTTTGCGGTTCTTCCATCAGTACGCCCTGCGGGTCAAGGAGAATCTTCCGTATGGCAGACTCCATGTCGGGATAGTCTCGGCGCAATTCCCAGTATCGTGGCACTCCGCCCCAGACAGCATATTCCTCAACTGCTTGAACTGCATTGCAGTCCAGTGCCGTCCTTATGTATGGAGCCGGTATTGGTCGCATTCGGATGATTTCATGAGCCAGGCCGTAGAGGGGGGATTGCCGATTCAGTACATATCCATGCATCAATTGCTGCGATGAACCACAAAGGAGCAAGTCGAACTTCAGAATTCTTTCGTTCAATAGCTTTTGGAGAATGGAAGGGAGTGAAGGGCAGCTTTTAACCAGATAGGGGAATTCATCCAGACATACAAGCACTCTTTCTTTCAGTTGGTTGTTCAGACTGCGTAGCAGCACTTCCCATGACGGATAGCTGGCCTTGTCAAAATCTGGAATCAGATAAGAAACTGATTTTGAAAAAGCATCGCGTTGTACTGCTTCGGCGGAAGTGTCACTCAGAAAATATATGGCATGGGAATGGTCGTCCACAACATGTCGGATGAGCGTGGACTTACCGATGCGCCGCCTTCCGTAGATGACGATGAACTGAGGATTTTCCCGCATAAGAGCATGGGCAATCCTGTCCTTTTCTGCATGTCTGTCGATTAGTATCTGGAATTCCATATGGACTGAATTTATTATCGTCGACAAAGATAGTGCAAGGCGAGAGAAGAACGCCAAGCTCGGCTTGAGCGTTTTTCCGAACCGCAGCCTATCTTATGCAAAGATAATATTTCTCAACGATAATAGCAAGTCTTGCGGTCGCATGAGCCTGTTTCATAATGGTTGAAGAACAAGTTGACCCACCATAGTTGGTGGCCCAACTTATTCTTTAAGTAGGTGTTCAGAATTATTTTTAGATTAGAAGTGCTTTATCGGGATGCAG
>DAIRWG010000061.1:294-15051 GCA_036802405.1 Alloprevotella sp. | reverse complement strand
CCAATTGTTTCCACATCGGTGCGCCCCACCTTGATTTTGCAACCCGCTTGGAGCCATCTGAGCTGCTCAAGTGATTCGCACGACTCCAAATCTCCTATCGGCATCGAAGATATATTCTTCAGTACGTCCACCCGATAGGCATACAGACCAATGTGCTTCAGAAATTCGTGGTGTTTCGGCCATTCCTCTCTCGACACCCCCCGGAGGTAAGGAACTACACTTCGGGAGAAGTACAAGGCATACGAATGGTCATCCACAACCACCTTGGGAGAATTGGGATTCTCAATGGCCTCCATGGAAGAGTCCGAAGGAAATGGCTTTACAAGGGTGGCAATCTGAGTATCGGGATCTTCGAAGCACTGCGCCACTGTGCGCAATTGCGATTCGGCAATGAAAGGCTCGTCGCCTTGCACATTGACCACTACATCCACATCAATTCCCATTTTCTGATAAGCCTCATAGCAACGGTCTGTGCCACTCCGATGGGCAGAAGAAGTCATCAAAGCCACGCCACCGAAGTCATGTACTGCGCGTTGGATGCGTTCATCATCCGTGGCAACACAAACATGATCGAACACTTTGCTTACGCGTTCATACACTCTTTCTACTATGAGCTTGCCTCCAAGCTGTGCCAGCGGTTTGCCGGGGAAACGGGTGGAAGCATATCGTGCTGGAATTATTGCTAAATATTTCATAGGTTGTCTGTTATTATCATTTGGCAGCATTTTCGGTTTCACTACTCGAAATAGCTTTCAGAAGATACTGTTGATTGCTGCTTCTTAGCGGAAGGCGAGGCTGTTTCACTTTCATCTTCGTCGTGGTAAGCTTCATCTTCGTCATTTTCCGATTGTGAACGGTGTCTATGTGAGCCTTCTGATGCTTCCATACTGGCGGGCTTTTCGAAATCCAAGTCTGGATCATAGCCCAATGCCTTGTTGGCATACACCCTACGCATATAGAGTGCCCAAATCGGAAGGGCTGATGAGGCCCCCTGGCCCAACGACATGTTGTTGAAATGGATGTCGCGCTCTTCACCTCCCACCCAGCAAGAAGTGACCAACTGAGGAACGCAACCCACAAACCAACCATCGCTATTGCTATTGGTTGTTCCGGTTTTTCCTGCTATAGGTCCTTCCATTTTAAAGGCGTAACGGAGTTTCCGACCTGTACCCTGATCTATTACGGCTTTCATCATGTCTATCATATTGTAGGCCGTCGTTTCATTGTACACCTCGTTCATTCTCGGTGTGAATTCTGCCACCACGTTACCTTCGCTGTCTTCGATACGTGACACCAATAGGGGGGCACGTCTGATGCCCTTCTCAACAAAAGCTGTATAAGCAGAAGCCAACTCTCCAGCCGTGATGTCGCAAGTGCCCAAGCACAAAGGAAGCGAAGGCTGCATATTGTCATTAGCCACACCCAACGCCTGCAGGTCACGCACCAAGCCCTGGCCCGTAGGGTCAATGTCGTACATCAAGGCTGCTGTAACCCAATTGTTGGATTGACTCAAGCCCCATTTGAGCGTTACATGCTGTCCGTAGCGAGCCCGGCTACCATTACGTGGCATCCAATCGCCAAAACGGCGCTGAACGTTGAGTACCGTAGAGTTCGGACTCATGCCTCCCTGCATGGCCATGGCATAAACGAATGGCTTCATCGTGGAACCCACCTGTCGGCGTCCCACCATAGCCATGTCGTACTGAAAGTGGGAATAATTCAGTCCTCCGACGTAAGCTTTCACATAGCCTGTGACTGGATCAATGCTGACCAAACCCGCACGCAGGAACTTCTTGTAATACAATATAGAGTCAATGGGCGACATGAGCGTATCCACATCGCCATGCAAGGAGAATACAGTCATCTGCACAGGCGTTTTGAACGCCTTTTCGATGTCCTCGTTCGAAGCGCCAGAGGCTTTCAGCTGGCGGAAACGGTCGGTTTGGCGCATGGCTGATTTCAAACGGCGAATGACATCCGAACGTTTCAGCTTCTCGCTATAAGGGAAATTAGGAGATGAACGGCGCTCTGCTTCAAAAAGAGGCTGAAGTTTCAAGCCAACCTGCTGATAAACGGCATCCTCAGCATACTGCTGCATACGCGAGTCAATCGTTGTGTAGACTTTCAAGCCATCGGTGTAAATGTCATAGTTGGAGCCATCCTTTTTCTGGTTCTTGTTGCACCAGCCATACAGGGGGTCCGTTTCCCAAGCGAGCGAATCCTCATAATACTGTTGACGCTGCCAATCCTTGTAATCTTTCGGATCGGGCTTCTTAGCCATCATGGCCCGACGCAAGTATTCGCGCAGGTAGGCAGCCAGCCCCTCCTTATGGTCTATCCGGTGGAAATGCAATTCCAACGGCTGATCAGCCAATGAAGCATAGTCAGCCTCTGAAAGCTTGCCGCTTTTCACCATTTGTTGCAGCACCACATTTCGGCGTTCCCGGCAGCGTTCCGGTTCACGAACCGGATTAAAATAAGAAGGATTCTTGCACATGCCCACCAAGGTGGCACTTTCAAGCAAAGTCAGATCCTTGGGAGATTTTCCGAAATATACGTTAGCCGCTGTTTTCACTCCCACCGCATTGTGGAGAAAGTCAAAGTAATTGAGATAGAGCGTAAGGATTTCATCTTTTGTATAGCTTCGTTCCAGCTCCACGGCTATCACCCACTCTATAGGTTTCTGGAAAACCCTTTGGAGCGAAGAAGAGGCTGTAGAAGAATAAAGTTGCTTGGCCAGTTGCTGTGTGATGGTACTTCCGCCTCCGGCTTCTTTATGTCCCATAAGACCTCTTTTCACAATTGCTCGGCCCAACGCTTTGGCGTCAACGCCCGAATGTTCATAAAAACGGGCATCTTCGGTAGCCACCAAAGCATCGAACATATAGGAAGATATGCTGTCATGCGGTACGAAAACGCGATTCTCACTGCGCGACCAAGTGCCAAGCAACCGGCCGTCGGCACTGATCACCTGAGAGGCATACTTACTGATTGGGCTTTGCAGTTCGCCGATGGCTGGCATATATCCAATCCACCCTTTTTCGATACCAACCACGGCAAGCACACAAATCAGCAGTATGCACGCATAGATGGACCACAGTATATGAATGACTTTTTTTCTCATGAGTTCATTTATGACTTCTGGCAGAAGGACCTTTGCTTACACTCAGTCAGCTAAACAAGAACCATAAGCAGATGCAACTGCCGTTATATATGCAAATATACGAATTAATGCCGAGATTGCCGAACCTTCGTTCTAAAAAACGTCCTATGCTCCAGCCAACTTGTCAGCATCCAAGATTTTCTGTTGCTGCGAATAACGGTTACGTTTGTGAAGGCTACGCTGATTTCCACCAGCCCCACCAGCTGGGGACGCATGTGGCACCATGGAGTAAGTGGCGTTTCCTCCATACTGAGCCCAACGGTCCATGATGGATGTCACGTAATTAAACGTTTCATTTCCAATCATATACCCATGTTTCACCACAGGATCACGATAATACTGAACCTGACTCAAATTCTTCACAAAAAAGCCAACATCCTCCCAAGAGTTTGGGTTACGCCCATATTTTCGGGCCAATGCCTGTGCATCAGCAATGTGTCCAGGGCCTGCATTATAAGCAGCCAGCACAAATTTCACCCGTTCCATGGGGTCGGTTATTCCGTTATATGTCCCTTGCAAATGTTTGAGAAACCGAGTAGCAGCAGCTATATTCTCAGCAGGTTGGAAAATGCTTTCTTGTGGAAGATGATACTGAGCGGCTGTGGCTGGCATGAGCTGCATCAGCCCGGAGGCACCCGCCCACGACACTGCGTTGGGATCGTAGCCCGACTCTTGATAGCATTGTGCTGCCACCAGCCGCCAATCCCACCCAAGCACCGTCGCTGCCTGACGGAAATAGTTGTCGTAGATGGATATAATGCCTTTTTCTCTGGAAATGAATGGGGCACGCACCTTTCTTCGCACTTCTCGACGCTGAAGCAAACGTTTCTGCTCAACCTTTTCCACCTTCAGTTCCACACCGTCACCATACCACGCGTCAAGTGCCTGAGCCAAGTCGCCAGACTCAGCCCCCACCATCCAAGAAAGTTTGCGTCCCGACTTGTCCTTTGAATTTGCGCCTGCTGCACAGAGACCCATTTTTCCGACCTCGTCCACTGGCATCTGCAGCGCTGCCACATCCGCCTCCCCTCTTTCCACAAGCCGTGCCATCTGCAACGTATCGGTACAAATCTCTACCCTCACGCTAACTCCCAAGGATTCGGCAAAGTTCTCTGCCAAAGCATACTGAAGCCCGAACCCTCGGCCTTGATATTCAAAATAGGTGTCAGGCCCGCTCAACGTGGCTACAATCAGTTCACCCGATTCCACGATACGGTCAACCTGCGAGGAGCCAGCATGCCGTTCTTTGCGAAATGCGCCATTGGCATCCTGCTCTTCACGTGCCGCGCGCTTACACCCCAAAGCAAGAAGGATCAAGACCATGAGACAAGCTAGCATTCGGAAATGCTTCATTGCGGTACAGCCGCCCATGGTATGAAGATGATATGTTTGCACTGTTCGTATTTAAGAATTTATTTAGGCTGTTACACATTGATTTCCAACGTGTCATATGCCAAACTTATATTGCTTGGTAATGTCTTGTCTACCACCTGATGAAGCCCCATCTGATGGCTCATATGAATGAGATAGGCCCGTTCCGGAGCTATTTGTGAAACAAACCGTACAGCCTCTTGCAACGTCTGATGCGTGGGATGTTGCTGAGGACGCAATGCATTTACCACAAGCACCCGTACGCCTTGCAACAACTGCCGAGATTCAGCAGACATGACACTCATGTCGGTGATGTAGGCCAACGGACCTATTCTGTATGCCAAAATAGGAAGATTCCCATGCATCACCTGAATCGGAAGGACTTCTGTATGGCCAACCTGGAAGGGGATACCTGGTTCGACAATGTGCAGCGGGATACGCGGCACCCCTGGATAAAGATGCTCTGCGAAACAATAGGGCATCCGCTGACGAATATGGCCGACGGTAAAAGCATCAGCATATAACGGCACATCCCCATAGGCACAAAAAGGGCGAAGGTCATCCAAACCGCCCACATGATCGTAGTGTTCATGGGTAATCAGCACGGAATCAATACGACGAAAGGGCAATGGCAGCATTTGTTGCCGAAAGTCTGGCCCGCAGTCTATCAGAATTCGCTCGCCCGTATCTGTGTCAAGCAAAGCTGAAGTGCGAAGCCGATGGTCACGAGGATCCTTCGAACTGCACACAACGCAATCACAACCGATCTGAGGCACCCCGGTACTGGTGCCGGTGCCCAAAAAACGAAGTTTCATGTTTCTACTGTTTCTATCTCAGCACATTGACGAATCCACAAAAATACTGCATGCGCCTTCAATGCCAATCAGAGTTTTCCCAAAAGTCCTATCACTTGCCCCGTACTGGCAGAACTAAATAATGATCGCTTCAGGATGAATTCCAATGCCAAACTTTTCTTTCACCGATTGGCGAACAGCATTGCTCAAAGCCAATATTTCCTCGCCTGTCGCTCCACCTAAGTTGACGAGCACCAGCGCCTGCTTGTCATACACACCTGCCCTGCCAAGAGCCCTGCCCTTCCAGCCACATTGCTCAATCATCCATCCGGCGGGAATTTTCACTCCTTGCGGCATATCATAATGAGGCATATCGGGGTATTGCCTCTGAAGCGCTTCAAAAGTAGCCCGATCAACCACCGGATTCATAAAGAACGAACCCGCGCTGCCCAAATCCTTGGGATCAGGCAACTTGGAACGGCGTATATCTATCACCAGTTGTCGGAGGCTCTCACCCGTTAGCGATGAGGCGGACAATCCACGGGAATCCAATTCCCGGCGAATAGCGCCATACTCCAAATCTGGATTAAAACTCCGACTGAGAGCATACACCACATGGGTAATCACATACCGTTCTTTCAAAGCCTGCTTGAACACACTGCTGCGATAGGCATAGGCACACTCATCTGCTTGAAATACACGCAACTTCCCGGACGAGACCTCCACAGCATGCACTTCGGATATCAAGTCACCTGCCTCCACGCCATAAGCTCCAATGTTCTGCACGGCACTTGCTCCGACCTCACCTGGAATATACGAGAGGTTTTCTGCACCATGAAGACCATGAGCTACCGTATAGGCCACGAAATCGTCCCATACGACCCCGGCGCCAGCCTTGAGCCAAACCTTCTGATTGTCATGTTTCACCTCTTCCACTCCCACAATGCGGGAATGGAGCACGATGCCCTCATAATCATGCGTAAAGAGTAAGTTGCTGCCGCTACCTACGTGAATCCAACGCTGACCACGCACTCGAGGCAGAACCGCCTGAAGTTCCTCAACGGTTGAGTACTCATAGAAATCCTTGGCCTTCACTTTAAGGCCGAACGTATTGGGGATACTATTGTTCATAAGAAATCTCGATTATTTGCGCTACCAAGCGTCCCGACAACCAGCACACTTCTCTAAAGGCTTCAGTTCTTCAGAACGCGTCATTGCCAATCAAATCAGCTGATCACAACGGCAGCAAATGTCAGGCTTAATTTTGTGATATAAAATCAATCAGTTTACGTACTTCACCAAATTCCATCCACGTTTTCCGCGTTCAAACACCAAACGGCATCCCATGCCCCCCGAAGGCGTAGCAATCACCATCACGCGACGCTTGCTGTTGGCATAGTGCTGCCCGTAATTGATATTGGTAATCATACCATTTGGCAATTCAGGACGAAAATCGGGCCATTGTTCTACCCCAAGAACCCCCTCGATGGGACGGAAATTGTCCTCATCATAGGTTTTAAACGGCAAGGGGTCTAACACGTGAGCCATCTGGTAATGCTGATCCGAAGAAAAACGGGCATAAAACCTATAGAAATCGCTGTTCACATTAGCCGAAAGGCTGTGACGCACGATTTTTGTAAGATGCCACACCCCAGCCATACGCTCAAACACATATTGCTTCACTTTATTCTGCTTGAGGTAGACCCATTCCACCACAACCGAGTCAAGCGATGTATCCTTTTCGGCCTTCATACTATGTTCCGAATCGAAAAGCACGGTGTAAAAATCCTGCTTCAGATACATCGGGTCATAATGCCAAGCCTTCAGGCTCACTTCATGGCACTTCCCATCATCGTATTCCGGAAGAGGGAAACAGATGCGCGAGAGTTGGAACTTGGGATTTTTCATAAAGGAAAACACAAAATCATCGAACAACCCATCCGCTTTCTTCGGCGGGGTGATGTTTGTCGTGTCTGCGGGCAGACTATCCAAAACCGTCATTTCCGACGAATCTTCAGTCTGGGGCTGAGGGTCGGAAGGTACCGCCTTGCGGCATCCCACAAGCAATACGACCGACAGTGCTATAAATACAAACGCTTTCATTTCACTTTCGATTCCTTTTATTTGGATGGCAAAAGTAATTCTTTTAAATGGATGTCGCCACTCATTTGCAAAGAATTCTTTATCTTTGCACGGAAAAAATTAGGGCACCTCCTACGACACATCCATACGAGGCCCCACATTGCACAATCAGGAAACGAATAATACAAGCAAAATTAAGATATGCTGAAAGATAAAATAGAATCATTGCTCCAAGAAGCAGCCACCCTCTCGGCTGCCGATGAGAAGAGCCTTGAAGCACTCCGTATCAAGTATCTTAGCAAGAAAGGTGTCATCAACGAACTCATGGCAGAGTTTCGCGAGGTGCCCGCTGAGCAGAAACGAGAGCTCGGCATCAAGATCAATGAGCTGAAGACCGCATTTCAGGACAAGGTGAATGAGTTGCGCGCGGCATTGGCATGCCAGGAAAGCGACCATTCCGACATTGACCTCACCCGAACCCCTTACCCCATTGCATTGGGCACCCGCCACCCCCTCTCCATCGTAAAGAACGAGATTATCGACATCTTCTCACGATTGGGATTTACCATGGCCGACGGCCCTGAAGTGGAAGACGATTGGCACGTGTTCGGATCGATGAATTTCGCTGAAGACCATCCCGCACGCGACATGCAGGACACATTCTTCATTGAGCAGCACCCCGACATTCTGCTCCGCACGCACACCAGTTCCATTCAAAGTCGCGTGATGGAACACACCCAGCCGCCCATCCGAGTAATCTGCCCGGGACGTGTCTACCGCAACGAAGCCATATCTGCCCGCGCCCACTGCTTCTTCCACCAGGTGGAAGGACTCTACATCGACAAGGATGTAAGTTTTGCCGACCTCAAGCAGGTGCTCCTCACTTTCGCCCGCGAAATGTTCGGAGCTGATACGCAAATCCGCCTTCGTCCCTCTTACTTCCCATTCACTGAACCCAGCGCCGAAATGGACATTTCCTGCAACATCTGCGGCGGAAAGGGTTGTGCCTTCTGCAAGCAAACGGGATGGGTAGAGATTCTGGGCTGCGGAATGGTTGACCCCGCCGTGCTCGAAGCAAACGGTATTGATTCCACCATTTACAAAGGCTATGCTTTCGGTATGGGTGTGGAGCGCATCACCAACCTCAAATATCAAGTGAAGGACCTCCGCCTCTTCTCTGAAAACGACATCAGATTCTTGGACGAATTCATGTCGGCCAACTGATTCCGCACTACATTTGCAAAGGAAATTCCCCCTTCGTCCGTGGCGAAAGGGGAATTTTTTCTTTTTACGGCCCGCCATTTCGCCCCAGTTGCCAAGAACAAGCATGCGCATCATGAAGTGCTCCGCGCTCCATCCATTCCAGAAAGCTCTATGAGTTACATTACTGAAAACTAGGACACAAGATGCATCAATTATAGCTTCTTCGAACAGAAAAGAAGCAAATCCTGAAACTACAAAATAACCGAGAGCGCCTACTTAATGCTCATGAAAACCACCTCAATCAATAAATAATTTGTAACTTTGCCTCGCGGATTAGTGCGTGTTCATGTTCTTGCACCCTTTTCCCGCCAATCACTACAAAAGAACTACGAACAAACCTATCAGAATAAGTTTTCAGAAATGGAACATTCAAAAGAGCTCATGAATCTTGCAGCCGACAACATCCGCGTGCTGGCCGCAAGTATGGTGGAACGTGCGAAATCAGGTCACCCAGGAGGCGCTATGGGTGGAGCCGACTTCATCAACGTACTCTACTCCGAATTCCTCACCTTCGACCCTGACGCACCAACATGGCGCTGCCGCGACCGTTTCTTCCTCGATCCCGGCCACATGTCACCGATGCTCTACTCTCAGCTTGCCCTCATCGGAAACTACACCATCGATGAGCTCAAGCAGTTCCGCCAGTGGGGTTCACCCACACCCGGACACCCCGAAAAATGCCAAGAGCGAGGCATAGAAAACACCAGCGGCCCTCTCGGCCAGGGTCACACCTATGCCGTAGGAGCTGCCATTGCAGCAAAAGCCCTCTATGCCCGCACCGGAAACCCCGGATTCAAGAAGGAAAAAATATACGCCTACATCTCTGATGGTGGTGTTCAAGAGGAAATCTCACAAGGAGCAGGACGCATCGCCGGCCACCTCGGATTGGACAACCTCATCATGTTCTTCGATGCCAACGAGATTCAGCTCTCCACCGAGACATCAGCTGTCATCTCTGAAGACACGGCCATGAAATATCGCGCATGGAATTGGAACGTCATTGAGATTGACGGCAACGACTGCGAGCAGATACGCCATGCACTTGCACAAGCAAACGAAGAAACCTGCCGCCCGACCCTCATCATCGGCCACTGCATAATGGGCAAAGGGTGCCGCAAAGCCGACAACACTTCCTACGAACACAACTGCAAGACACACGGGGCACCACTCGGAGGCGATGCTTACACCAACACCATCCGCAACTTGGGTGCCGACCCTGAAAACCCCTTCGTCATCCGCCCGGAAGTGGCTGCCATGTACGAGAACCGCAAGGCCGAACTCCGCAAGCTCGTGGCCGAACGCAAGGCCGAAGAACAGGAATGGGAAACAACCAATCCCGAAAAGGCCGCATTGCTGGAGGATTGGATGAACAACCGTCTTCCCGCCATACCTTGGGAGAATATAGAGCAAAAGCCGAACTCCCCCACCCGCAACGGTTCTGCAGCCTGCCTGTCCCTGCTCTCAGAATACGTGCCCAACATGATCGTTTCGTCGGCCGACCTCTGCAACTCCGACAAGACAGACGGATTCCTCAAGCACACCACTGAGATCACACGCACCAACTTTGCCGGTGGATTCCTTCAGGCAGGCGTGTCGGAACTCACCATGGCCTGCGTGTGCATCGGCATGATGCTCCACGGAGGAATCATCACCGCCATGGGCACCTTCTTCGTATTCTCCGACTACATGAAGCCCGCCATCCGCATGGCCGCACTCATGGAAGTCCCCGTGAAATTCGTATGGACACACGATGCATTCCGTGTAGGAGAAGACGGTCCCACCCACGAGCCGGTGGAACAGGAAGCGCAAATCCGACTCATGGAAAAGCTCAAGAACCACAGCGGTCGAGATAGCGTACGAGTGCTCCGTCCGGCTGATGTACATGCCGTGACCGAATGCTGGAAAATGGCCATGGAAAACATGGACACCCCGACAGCGCTCATCTTCAGCCGTCAGAACGTAAACGACCTTCCACAGGGAACTCCCTACAGCGAAGGCATCCAGCATGGTGCCTATGTCGTTGTGCCTGCAGCCCAACCCGATGTAGTGCTTCTCGCCTCCGGTTCTGAAGTAAGCACCCTCGTTGCTACTGCCGAAATGTTGAAAGCCGATGGCGTGAAAGCCAGCGTGGTAAGTTGTCCGAGCGAAGGACTTTTCCGTCATCAGAGCAAGGATTACCAGCTGAGCGTGATGCCCGAAGGAGCCAAAGTATTTGCCCTCACGGCCGGACTCCCCGTCATCTTCGAAGGACTCGTCGGTGACAAAGGCATGGTCTACGGTCTGGAAAGCTTCGGATTCAGCGCACCCTACAAGGTGCTTGACGAAAAGTTAGGCTACACCCCCGAACACATCCACGAAGAAGTGCTCAACTTCCTTGCCAAATAAAGCATTAACCCCAACCTCGGTGCGGTTAGTTGGCCCCAATCCAACCAACCGCACCGAAACCATAACAGCATAACAAAACCACAATGAAAGAATTGATCGGACTTGCCAGCGATCACGCCGGATACGAACTGAAGCAGTTCGTCAAGCAGTATCTGGAGGAAAAGGGCATGGACTACAAAGACTACGGCACCTACTCCACCGAAAGCTGCGACTACCCCGACTTCGCCCACGCCTTGGCTGAAGGCATGGAAAAAGGTGAAGTAAAAACAGGCATCGCCATCTGCGGAAGCGGAGAAGGCATCAGCATGACGCTCAACAAGCATCAGTGCGTGAGGGCCGCCTTGGTGTGGATGCCCGAAATCGCACACATGACCCGCCAGCACAACGATGCCAATGTGCTCGTTATGCCCGGACGCTACATCAGCACCGACACGGCACGGGCCATTATGGATGAGTTTTTCAGCACTCCCTTCGAAGGAGGAAGACACATCCGCCGCATCGAAAAAATCCCCGTAAGGAAATAAGGAAGGACACATCTGCCACATTCCCCAACACATAGGGATGTCTGGGCCAACGTTTGCTATAAAGGACTGTAAATCAAAGTTTTTTCCATAAAATCTTTTCCAATCCAATCAAAATCGGTAAATTTGCAGCCGCTAAAAAGGTAAACGACAACAACACAAGGCCAACATGACAAAAGCAGATATTGTTTCAGACATTTGCCAACGCACTGGCATTGACAAGCAAATCGTGATCGCATCCGTTGACGCATTCATGGAATGCATCAAAGAAGCAGCTTCACGCGAGGAAAATGTATACTTGCGCGGGTTTGGCAGCTTCGTTCAGAAGATGCGTGCACAGAAGACCGCTCGAAACATTTCCAAAAACACCACGATCATCATTCCCGCTCACAACGTGACGGTATTCCGCCCTGCAAAGGGATTCGACCCGAAAGCGCCCATCGCGAACGAGGAAGAATAATTAAAATCAACATAATTAACCATTAAACGTTACAGCTATGCCCAACGGTAAGAAAAAGAAAAGACACAAGATGTCTACCCACAAGCGTAAAAAAAGACTGCGCAAGAATCGTCATAAGAGCAAATAAACCGCTCATTTGACTTCTTCCAACGGAGTCTGCATGACGAGTAAACGAGTGAAATGCATTCTTTTATAGAAACGCTCTCGTTTACTCGTTTGCTTTTATCAACAAATGCATGCGGCGCCTCCCCCTCCAACTTAAGGTTCGGCGCATGCAACACAACTAACTCATTTTAGATTCATGACAAGTGAAGTAGTAGTCGATGTAGGTCCCAAAGACGTGTCCATCGCCCTGCTGGAAGACAAACGGCTCGTTGAGTTCCAGAAGGAAGGAAAGACGGAACACTTCTCCGTGGGCAACATCTATTTGGCAAAAGTCAGGAAGCTGATGCCAGGACTGAATGCTTGTTTCGTGAATGTCGGATTCGAACGCGATGCGTTCCTGCACTATCTGGACCTCGGCAGCCGATACCACAGCATGGAGAAATATCTCCAGCTCTTCGGTGACGGACGTCGCAACGTCACCCTCGACAAAATCGGAAAGCAGCCGGAGTTAGACAAAGACGGGTCCATTGCCAACACGCTGAAGGTGGGACAAGAAATCCTCGTACAAATCGTCAAGGAACCCATCAACACCAAAGGCCCCAGACTCACCAGCGAAATTTCATTCGCAGGACGTTTTCTGGTGCTCATTCCATTTTCTGACAAGATTTCCGTTTCGTCCAAAATCAAGAGCGGAGCCGAACGCGCCCGACTCAAACAACTCATCCAAAGCATCAAGCCTAAAGGATTCGGAGCCATCATCCGAACCGTAGCAGAAGGCAAAAGAATTGCGGAACTCGAACAGGAAATGGACATTCTCCTGAGCCGATGGGAGCACACCATGGCCCAAGTGAGAATGGTGCGGCAGGGCAAAGCCAAACTTCCCTGTCTGGCCTACGAAGAAACCAGCCGCACCGTAGCACTGCTGCGCGACTTGTTCAACCCGTCCTACGAGAACATCTACGTGAACGACACACACGTGTTCCACGAAGTGCAAAACTACGTGTCGCTCATTGCCCCCGAGTGCAAAGACATCGTCAAGCTCTACAAGGGCCGGGTGCCCATCTTCGACAATTTCTCCATTACCAAACAGCTGAAAAGCTCGTTCGGACGAACCGTCACCTACAAGCACGGAGCCTATCTCATCATCGAACAGACCGAAGCACTCCATGTCGTGGACGTGAACAGTGGAAACCGTTCCAAGTCGCCTGAGGGACAGGAAGTCAATGCGCTTGACGTCAATCTCGGTGCTGCCGATGAATTGGCACGTCAGCTGCGCCTGCGCGATATGGGCGGCATCATTGTGGTCGACTTCATCGACATGGCATTACCCGAAAACCGCCAGAAACTGTATGAGCGCATGGTGGAAAACATGAAGAAGGACCGTGCACGACACAGCATTCTCCCGCTTTCCAAGTTCGGACTGATGCAGATCACCCGTCAGCGCGTTCGTCCTGCCATGGCCGTCAACGTAGAAGAAACGTGTCCCACTTGCGCAGGAACAGGAAAAATCAAGTCAAGCCTGCTGTTTACCGACGCACTGGAAAGCAAAATCAGCATTCTCGTAAACAAGCTGAAAATCAAGAGATTCACGCTACACGTACATCCGTTCGTAGCTGCCTACCTCAGCAAAGGCATCATCCCCATCCGCCGCCAATGGCAATTCAAATACGGATTTGGAGTGAAAGTCATCGCCAACCAGCAACTCGCATTCCTGCAATACGCATTCTTCGACAAGAATGGAGAAGAAATCTCCATGGAGGAAGAAAATGAAATGAAGTGAAAGGCGTGTCACTCCCAAGGATGTACATCTTTCCGCAAGAATCCAATCGGAAGCTAACATCCGGCACGAATCATGTTTCCCCCTCCCACGCAACGCAGCGCGCCGACAGAAGAACCGAAACACACAAGCATCACACGCGACGATACCCCACACAAAGGTATCGTCGCAATTTTGTTTAGCACCCTATCACCGAAAGGCAGAAAACATGGCTCAGAAACGGTCTGTATGCCGCATTCGCGCTGTCGGCTCACAATGACAATTGCCATTTCCACAATGAGGCAGACACAGCATGCCAACAGAACTATTACTTTCCGGAAAACCGACACCAGCATCGTATAGTGTAAACAGGGGATGGTTTTGTTTTTCATGTTCATCTCTTTTCTTTTTCATCAGTTTCCATCGGCGCGCGGTGACGGAAAATGTGTGGATGGCCGAGCCATTGTCACTGTATGATGTTGCGATGGCCTTTGCAGGCCGGCATCCGAATCCTTCGCACCATACGCTCTTGCGCGATGGAAAAGTAGGTTGTGGTTATTTTGCTTGCAAATATAGCAACTTTTCCAATAATGACCAAGCCGTCTGTCGCGTTTTCGTACGAATGTCACACGATGGGATACTGACAACAAACCCGCGCTTCCTACGCGCGCGTTACAGCGCAATTGCACTTCTTGCTTTCATCCGTCACATCTCGCGGTAGTGTGGCGAGAGTACCGCGGTAGTGTAGCGAGAGTACCATGGTAGTGTGGAGAGAGTACTGCGGTAGTGTGGAGAGAGTACCGCGGTAGTGTGGAGAGAGTACCGCGGTAGTGTGGAGAGAGTACCGCGGTAGTGTG
>DAIRWG010000061.1:0-194 GCA_036802405.1 Alloprevotella sp. | reverse complement strand
GAGAGAGTACCGCGGTAGTGTCCGAACAAGCCTGAGACTTGTTGAAAAATGCCTCTAAACAGCGGGTACGTGACACGTGACAGCAAAAAACATGATTGCGGTGTATACGCGTGCGCGCGAGGAGAGTACACACTTTTTGATTTATAGTCAGGCAAGAATGGTTTTGGAAAAGTCAGCCACGTTACTTTTCGTAT
>DAIRWG010000060.1:0-15082 GCA_036802405.1 Alloprevotella sp. | reverse complement strand
TCGGAGCGTTGCGCGGATTGGCAGCCGCACAGCCACAGCGTGATGCCGAAAAGCAGGAGCGCCGTGGGGCGGAGTTTGGGAAGAAGATGAAACATAGCGTGGAGTGTGGAAAAATGTGTTGGTCGGTGTGGAGATTTAAATTGGGGTATGGCCCGATGAAATCGGGGATTTCGGGCGTTTAAGCCCGATGAAATGGGCGTTTTCTGCACATGCGCGCTTTCCATGATGCCTCATTCGATGAAACGGGCCATTCTGAAAGTATTCGATGCCGCCGGCCCGATGAAAAGGGCAGATTTTGCCTTTCCGCGCCGCGGTTTATCCGCCCATTCCAGATCCGGCCAGATAGGCTTGGATGAGCAGCCAGTAGCGCATGTATTTGCCCGTTGCCACGGCCAGCATGCTGTAGATGAGTTTCACCCGGAGGAATCCCAAGGCCACGGTGATCACGCTGCCCAGAATCGGCACCCACGCCAAGAGTCCGGCCCAGGCACCGTAGTGGCGCACCCATCTCTTGGCGCGCTCCAGCTTTTCGGGCTTCACCTTGGTCCAGCGGGCGATCCATTCGTCACGCCCCAGGCTGCCGATGCCGTAGTTGAACAGGCCGCCCAGCGTGTTGCCCGCCGTGCCCCACACCAGCAGCTCGATGGGGTCGGCTCCAGCGGCAAGCAGCCCGAGCATCACCACCTCCGAGCTGAAGGGTAAAAAACTTCCGGCCAGAAAGGCCGATGCGAACATGCCGACAGCGCCGTAGTGAATGAGAAGTGCGATGAAAGCGTCCATTTTCGTTGTTTTCTGATGTGCTTGAGTTGGTTGCGGAGATGTGGGTTCAGGGCAGCAACCCCGTCTTCCACAGGGTGATGCCCTCGAGCGGATGCAGCTGCTGGAGTCCATCGAGCGGGCCGTAGAAGCACAGGTCGTTGAACACCGCCAAGGCCACGATGAGCAGCAGGGTGAAGTAGAACCAGAGGTCGAAGAAGCGTCCGCGAGCCAAGGCATAGTAGTGGGCAATGAATGCCGAACTGTTCACGATGAACAGGCGCAGCTGCTCATCGAAGTGCGAGGGCAGCAGCACCATGCCTGCCAGCAGGATGAACTCCTGCGTGGCCAGCACGTAGAAGAGCATGCGTGTGCGGATCTTGTCGTTGTAGGCCGTGTGGAAGAAGTGCACCAGTGCGATGATGGCCAGCACGATGAACAGTCCGCCCGTCACAAGCTGCGGCAGCAGCAGTTGCGAGTAGTCGGGCAGCTGGGGCGTGAACCATTCCTCCAGATAGAGGAATGCCGTGTCGAGATGGTTTTGCCAGATGGCCATGGCCGCCACAAACCAGTAGGGCACGGCCAGTCCCATCACCGAGGCCATGAACGAGTTCCAGCTGAAGTTGCGCAGCTGGAAGAGCATGCTCACCCAGTAGCCCGCCACAAGCACCAGCATGGGCGGAAACTGCAGGCTGCCGATGCCGGCAAAGAGGAAGGCATGGAACACGCGGCCTTCGGGCCGTGTGCACTGGTAGGAGGAGAAGAGCAGGAAATAGCTCATCACGTAGCACAGCACCGGCACCATGTTGGGATGCCAGGCATGCAGGGCCGGACAGGCCAGCATGAGCATGAGGTAGGTGGTGCTCATCAGTCGCGAACGCACCCTGAGCAGGGCATTGCGGTTGTTCAGCTCCATGATGAGGTAGGCCGTGAGCCCTGTCGCCAGCATGCCCGCCCAGAGGCTCCAATCGCCCGCATCGGGCAGCACCCACACCGCGAGCGTGAGGGCCATCATGATGGGCAGGGTGAAACTGCCGGTGACGATGGTGTTGCGAAATGTATGGGAATACACGAGGATAATTGAGTTAGGCTTGTAAGCTAAAATATATGATTCAGAACACCCGCTTAGGCCAACATGAGGAAGACGACGGCTGTCGGCCCACACTTTGGGCCACAGCCGGCGGCTTCCTCATGGCATGTTTTGGGGGAAAATGCGTGCAATCAGAGGTCCTGACCGATGTCGTGGCGGAAATACTTCTTTTCGAACTTGATTTGCTCTGCCCCCTTCATCGACCGGGCCAGGGCTTCGGCCTTGTCCTTGCCGTAGGAGCTGACGGCGATCACACGTCCGCCGGCAGTCACCAGCTGGCCGTCCTTCAGGGCAGTTCCGGCATGGAACACCACGCTGCCTTCCACTTCGGCATGGGTGATGGGGAATCCCTTTTCGTACTTCTGCGGGTAGCCGCCTGACACGCACATCACGCACACGGCAGCGCGTTCGTCAAACTCCACCTTCCGCTCGTTCAGGTTGCCTTCGGCCACGCCTTCGAACAGGTCCACGATGTCCGACTTGAGGCGGAGCATCACGGTTTCGGTTTCGGGGTCGCCCATGCGGCAGTTGTATTCGATCACCTTGGGCTGTCCGTCGCAGTTGATCAGGCCGAAGAAGATGAAGCCCTTGTAGTCGATGCCTTCGGCGGCCAGTCCTTCCACGGTGGGGCGCACGATTTGTTCTTCCACCTTTTGCATCCAGGCCTTGTCGGCAAACGGAACGGGCGAAACGGAACCCATGCCGCCCGTGTTGAGGCCCGTGTCACCCTCGCCGATGCGCTTGTAGTCCTTGGCCTCGGGCAGCAGCTGGTAGTGCTTGCCGTCGGTCAGCACGAACACCGAGCATTCGATGCCCGAGAGGAACTCTTCGATCACCACGCGGCTGGAAGCATTGCCAAACATGCCGCCGAGCATCTCGCGCAGCTCCTTCTGCGCTTCCTCCAGTGTGGGCACGATGAGCACGCCCTTGCCGGCGCAGAGTCCGTCGGCCTTCAGCACGTAGGGAGGCTGCAGGGTGGTGAGGAACTGGCATCCCTCCTCCACCTGCGTGCCGTCGAAGGTGGCGTAGGCAGCCGTCGGGATGTGGTGGCGCTTCATGAAACCCTTGGCAAAGTCCTTCGAGCCTTCCAGCACGGCTCCGGCCTTCGACGGGCCGATCACGGGAATGTCCTTCAGCAGGTCGTGGTGCTGGAAGTAGTCGTAGATGCCTTTCACCAGCGGATCCTCGGGGCCGACCACCACCATGTTCACTTCCTCGTCAATGACGAACTGTGCCACAGCGTCGAAGTCGTCGGCCTTGATGTCGACGTTGGTGCCCACGAGAGCCGTTCCGGCATTGCCGGGAGCGATGAAGAGTTTGTCGATGCGCGGGCTTTGTGCGATTTTCCAGGCCAGTGCGTGCTCGCGGCCGCCGCTGCCCAAAAGCAAGAGTTTCATAAGCTTGATTTGACTGTAGGTTGCATGAATCCGAATCGGCCGGAAACCGCCTTCGGATAGTTTCGGCAAAGTTACGACATTCGGGGTGCAACACCAAGGCTTTTCGGCTGATTGTGTGGAGAGTAGACCAAAATCCGTGCTTTTTCCATGCTTGCTTTTGCTTGACGAAATGTTTTTCAGTAGGTTAAATACGTTAATGCGCATCCGTGGCCGATGGAATAGTCTGTACCTTTGTGGTGCATAAACGTGAATACAAAAACATTTTGCCATGATACGATCTATCGCAAGAGGCACCATCGCCCTTCTTTTACTCAGCGGAGTGGAAGCTTCCGCACAATCCGAGTCCACCGTCACACCGCTTCCTGCCGATTCGGCCCAAGTGCCTGCCGCGCAGTCGTCAGCTTGCCGCCCGAATGTCTGGAACGTCTACTGTGAGATTTACCACTCCGGCATGGGGCATTTGGGGGTAAACTTCGGTTCCAATGCCACCGATTACGACTGGCCATGGGCCAACGATATCGTTGATCCGCAGACCGGCCGCCGCCTCCAGTTCAACAACATCATCGACGGACTCAACTACATGAGCCGACGCGGCTGGAAACTGGTGCAGACCTACACCACGGTAGATGCCACTGCCAACGGCCGTCCCGACAGCGATGTGCATTGGGTGCTCACCAAGCTGGTGCATTCGGAAGCCGACATTCTGAACGGCCTCATGACGAAGAAAGCCTATAAGGCACAACGCAAATGAACTTCCGCTTCGGGTAGGAGTTCCATACTGAAAAGGCCGGGAATCCATCAACGGGTTCCCGGCCTATTCTCGCTTCATGCGAAATAATTACTGATAGAAGAGGTTACAAATCTCTCTCTCTTTCCATAAACTTACAGTAAGTAGGTGTTCAGAATTATTTTTAGATTAGAAGTGCTTTATCGGGATGCAGCTTGCTTCTTGGCTTTCGGGAGCATAGCGGGCTATGTGACTGAAAGGCAAGGAGCAAGATGCGCCCGAGAAAGTGCTTCTAAGCAGAAAGTAATCAGAGTGAGATACGATATAAAATAATTCTGAACACCTACTTAATAGCCACTTGGATATGAAACACTTGCTGACCCTCCTTCTCCTACTCCTCGCTTTTCTGCCCCTCCATGCCCAGAACGACTACTACATCAGGCAGTCACAGTCGTATCAGCGCGAGGCGGAATACTACACCCGTCAGGCCGCTGGCTATGAGCGTGAAGTGGACTACTACAACCGCCAGGCGCAAGCCCATTTGCGGAATGCGGAGTACTACTCGAAGCGCAAGGACTACGACCGCGTGAAAACTTACCAGCAATGGGCCAGAAATGCCACCAACCGCGCCGAGGATTATGCCCGTAAGGCCAGAAATGCCCGAACGCGGGCGCAGGATTATATGCGCAAGGCCGAAAATGCGCTGAAGCGGGCTAAATGAAACGAATGATAAACTAAATAGGGTGTCCAGTTTGATGTACTCATTTTGCATGCGTCAAAGGCGGGCTGAAAGCCCATTCCATGCCCACTCATTCGGATGCTCGTTGAATCAATAATGCGAACAACAAACTGTACACTCTATAAACTAAAACAATGAGGAGATGAGAACATTTACGACACAACTTGCAGTAGTGATAGCTATGGCATATTCAGCAGTCTTGCTTCCTAAGAACCAGATGACGAATAATTGTGCACACCATGATGAGGCAAATGCCTCCCGAATGGTCGTGCAGGGGAAGCACTGCAGCGGTTCGGTGGGATGCAGCTGCTCAGGATTCTCTCCCATCACCAATGGAAAGGTATGGCAGCAGGCTTACTGCAAGCACTGCGGTCACAAAAAGAGTAGCCACAGATAAGCAACAACAAGAGAGAACTTATCCAACCCGGCAAAAACGGGAAGAGGCGGGGACATGAATCCCCGCCTCTTCCCGTGTGTTTTTTTACTCTTTCGGGGCCACCAGCACGGTGGCCGTGCCTTTTTGCAGCCCTTTGCCCGTCACCTCGAGCGTGACGGTGCCCGGTGTGGTGGCTGCCTGCACGATCACGGTGAGCTTGCCCGAGAAGGCATGCATCTGCCGGGCTTGGAAGGGCTCGAGCGAAGTGGGGTCGCCGTTGGCCGCCGCCTTGAAGATGCCGTGGTCCTTCACCTTGAACTTCAGCAGCCCGTTGTAGTCGGGGCAGAGGTTGCCGTCCTTGTCCACCACGTGCACTGTCAGGTAGTAGAGGTCGCGTCCGTCAGCCACCAGTCCTTCGCCGTCGCGTCCCCACACCTCGATGTGGTGAGGCTTTCCCGCCGTGCAGACTGTTTGCTGCAAGGCTTGGTTGCCGTCCTTGTCGTAGGCCACCACCTGAATCTGCCCCGGTTCGTAGCGCACGCTGTCCCACATCAGGCGGTAGCGTTCCTGCACGTTGCGTGCCTCTTCCTTCGATTTCTTGTAGATGCGTCCCTGGCTTTTGCCGTTCACAAAGAGCTCTGCCGAAGGATAGGAAGTGTAGGCAAACACCGGCGTGACTTTTCCCTCGCGTCCCGGCCAAGTCCAGTGAGGCACGATGTGCAGCGTGCCCCATTCCTCGTGCAGCCATTGGCTCTGGTAGAGATAGTAGCGGTCCTTGGGGATCGAAGCCAGATCGATGATGCCGAACATCGAAGAGTGGTTGGGCCAGGCATCCGTGTCGTAGGGCGAAGGCTCGCCCAGATAGTCGAATCCCGTCCACACAAACTGCCCGATGGCCCAGGGATAATCATCGGCCATGGCAAAGTCGGCATCGGGAATGTTCGACCACGAGCAGTAGTCCAGGTCGTAGCTTGAGCTTTGGTGGTCGGGCGCGACGGCATCCGCCTTGGGCGTGGCCGGAAAATGGTAAACGCCACGCGAGCTCACGGTCGAGGCCGTTTCCGATCCCAGCACGATGTTCTGCGGCAGCCGGTTGTAAGCCTCCACATAGCGGTTGGTGCGGTAGTTGAAGCCCGGAATGTCGAACACCGAGGCAAAACCGTTGTCCATCACCCGCGACACCTGGTCCATGCCGCACGTCACGGGGCGTGTAGGGTCCTCGCGGTGGCAAATGTCGCGCAGGAAGGTGGCCACCTTGTAGCCCTCGGCCGAGCCTTGCGTGGGCACCTCGTTGCCCACGCTCCACATCACCACCGACGGATTGTTGCGGTAGTGGCGGAGCATGTTCACCAAGTCGCGCTCAGCCCATTCGTTGAAGAACCGGTGATAGCCGTTCGGGCACTTCGCCACATCCCATTCGTCGAACGGTTCCAGCATCAGCATGAATCCCATCTCGTCGCACAGGCGCACCAGTTCGGGTGCCGGCATGTTGTGCGAAGTGCGGATGGCATCGCAGCCCATCTCCTTGAGCAGGCGCAGCTGATGGCGGATGGCACTCTCGTTGACGGCCGCACCCAGCGGCCCGAGGTCGTGGTGCAGACACACCCCTTGAAACTTTCGGTGCTGCCCGTTCAGAAAGAAACCCTTGTCGGCCACAAATTCCAGCGAGCGGATGCCGAAGCGCGTTTCGTAAGTGTCCTGCAGCCTTCCGGCGGCAAACACCTTCGTCACAGCCTTGTAGAGCGCTGGCGTTTCGGGCGACCACAGGTGCGGCTTGTCCACCGTGAAGTGCTGCTCGAAGGGTGCGCCGTGGCAGATGCGTCCCTCGTTGCGCTTGCGTGCCACCTCGTTGCCCTCGCTGTCGAGGATGCACGTTTCCAGGGTCAGCAGGCAAGTGTCGGCATTTTCCACCGTTGTGCGCAGGGTGACAGAGGCATAGTCCTTGTCCACGTGCGGCGTGGTGACCTGCGTGCCCCACACCGGCACATGCATCTGCTCCGTTTCCACCACGTGCACGTGGCGGTAGAGCCCGGCCCCCGGATACCAGCGGCTCGACTGCGGCTTGTTTTCCAGCCGCACGGCCAGCACATTGTCCCCGCCGTCGGCCTTTACCAGGGGCGTCACGTCGCAGTAGAAGGAGTTGTAGCCATAGGGCCAGAAGATGGCCTTCTGCCCGTTCACGTACACTTGCGCCTCGCTCATCGCTCCGTCGAACACCAGCGTGGTGCGTTTGCCCGGAGTGGAGCGAAACGTGCGCCGGTACCATCCCACGCCCACGTAGGGCAGTCCACCCGTGCGACCCGTCTTCACCGAAGCTTCCGTTTCGAGGTTCTGCGTCACGGCCACCTGCTGCAGGTCGTTGTCGCGCGAGAAGGGGCCGCTGATGGCCCAGTCGTGTGGCACGTTCACCGGTAGCCATTTCTTCGTGTTGTAGTCCACGGCTTCTGCGCCTGGGGCATCGCCCCGATGGAATCGCCAGCCCGTTTCGAGCAGCGTTTCGCTGCGTTGTGCATGCAGCGGCAGGAGGCAAGCGGCGCAGCAGGCCGTGGCCACCCATTGTGAGATGCGTTTCATTGTCATTCGTGTCAGATTGTTGTTCCGATGGGCTTTCCGTCAGTCTTGGGTGCGTACATACAACGTTTGCCCCCTTCTTCGGATGTGGCTGACGAGGTCTGCATTTTTCAGATGGTGGAAAATGCAGAAATCGAACTCATAGGGCAGTAGAAGGTCGTCTATTTCCGTTTTGATTTGCAGCAGGTCGTGCAGGCTGATTTCAGTTCCTTCCAGGGCGATGTCCACATCCGAGTAGGGCTTGTGTGTGCCTTTTGCTCTTGATCCGAAGAGAATGGCCTTCTGGATGTGGGGATAATGGGAAAAAATGGAAAACACACGATCCCAGTCTTTCTGTTGAATGCCATAGTTCATGATTCAGTCGCTCTAAGTTTGTTCATTTTGTTAGGGTGTCCAGTTTGATGTTCTCATTTCGCATGCGTCAAGGGCGGGCTGAAAGCCCAACTGAAGCTTTCAGCCCAGGGCATCGCCCTGGGTTAGACCATTCTTCGATGGCTGTTCGCCCTGAAAGGGCAAAAGCATGGCCGAAAAGAAGAGGCTTTTTCAAGTACAACGGAGTCGGTAGGGCTTTTGCCCTTACAGGGCGAAAAGGCATGAACTCACCTAAACCCAGGGCGTTGCCCTGGGCTGAAAGCAACAACTGGGCTTTCAGCCCGCCCATTCCATGTGTACTCACACGAATGCTCGTTGAATCAAAAATGCGAACATCAAACTGGACGCCCTATCATTTTGTCCTGGAAAGTCTTTCAAGAGCCTTGTTGTAGTTGTTTAAACGTTGTATCCAGCGTATGTCTTTTTCTGTAGCCATGTCCTCAAGTTTTAGTCTTGCAAATTTAAACGATAATGACGGGGGATGCAAGTGAAATGGCAGAAAAAGGTGCAATGACACATCAGAGGCCGAAAAAGGAGGTTCTCAAAGCCGTCGGGCGGTCATAGCCCGTCGGCAGTTCGAAAACAGACAATCCCCGCACGTTTCAGCCGAAACGTGCGGGGACCGTTGTGCAAAAAATGTAGACTTGTGCCGCCGGAGGGCTGCCGGTCACTTCACGCAGATTTCATCCACGAAGAGGAAACCCGTCTTGCCGTGTCCGCCGTGCCAAGCCGGCATGCTGTGTTCCGAAGTCACGTGCAGGCGCACGTAGCGGGCGGAAGTCGGGGTGAACGTCAGGGCGTGGGGGTAGATTTTGTTGGCATCCGATTCCTTCATGGCGGGCAGCTCCTGCGAAGCCACCTTCTGGAAGTCCTTGCCGTCGGCCGACACCGACACCTCGATGGCGCGTGCATCGAAAATCCAGTCGCCCTTCTCCACGCAAGTGTTGAAGCTCACGCTGCTCACCTCCGTGGCCGAGCCGAGGTCGATGGTGGCATCCAGGTCGTTGCCGGCAAATCCAATCCAGCGTCCCGTGCGGTAGTTGGTCGATTCGCCCACCAGTCCGTCCACGAGCAGCGGTGCGCCGCTGTAGGTGTAGGCACTGTTGGCCGGTTCGGCCAGGCGGATGGGGCAGGCCGTGGCCTTGTTGAAGGTGAAGGATTCCTGCACCTCGGGTGTGCGGTGGCTGCCGCGGAAGGCAGCCGCACGCAGTTTGCACGTCTGCTTCACCAGCACGGGGCCGTTGTATTTCAGCGACTGTGCCGTGGGTTCAGAGCCGTCGAGTGTGTAGCGGATGTCGGCGTTGTCGAAGGTGGAGAGCGTCACCTTCACGGCGCGCTGCGTGGTGTCCTGTGCGAGGTCCATCTTCACGTTGTAGATGGTGCGGGCATAGTTGTAGCCCTTCACGTCGTACAGGTCGATCAATCGTGAGAGGCGCTGCAGGAACTGGTCGAAGTTCTTGTGCTCAGGCTGGCACCACTGCAGTTCGCTCAAGGCAGCCATGCGCGGCAGCTCCATGTACTCGATCTGGCGGTAGGTCGGCATGTACTCCGTCCAGCAGTTGGCCTGCACGCCGATGATGTGCTTCTGCTCGGCGGGGGTGAGGCTCTTGGGCATCGGTTCGTAGCTGTACACGCGCTCGATGGGCAGATAGCCGCCGATGGCCTCCGGCTCGTTCTTCACGTCGGCGCTCTGGTAGTAGTCGAAGTAGAGGTAGGTGTTGGGCGTCATCACCACGTCGTGACCCTGCTTGGCAGCCTCGATGCCTCCGGCTTCGCCGCGCCACGACATCACGGTGGCGTTGGGGGCGAGTCCGCCCTCCAGTGTTTCGTCCCAGCCGATCATGCGGCGGCCGAGCTTTCCGAGGTGGTTTTCGGCATGCTTGATCACGTAGCTCTGCAGGCGCTCCTCAGCCGTGTGCTTTCCGTCGGCCTGCAGCTGTTCGCGCTGGATGAGCGCCTGGCATTTGGGACAGGTCTTCCACACCGTCTTCGGACATTCGTCGCCGCCCACGTGGATGTAGGTTGAGGGGAAGAGTTTCACCACTTCCGTCAGCACATCGTCGATGAACTTCAGCGTTTTGGGGTTGCCGGCGCAAAGCACGTTGTCCGACACGCCCCACATCTCCCACACCTTGTAGGGGCCGCCCGTGCATCCCAGGTCTGGATAGGCAGCCAGGGCAGCCTGCATGTGGCCCGGCAGGTCGATTTCGGGCACGATGGTGATGTGGCGGTCGGCGGCATACTTCACCAGTTCCTTAATTTCCTTCTGCGTGTAGAATCCGTCGTGGGGACGTCCGTCGTAGCGTCCGGTGTTGTGTCCGATCACGGTCTGGTCGCGGTGCGAACCGATCTTGGTGAGGAGCGGATACTTCTTGATCTCGATGCGCCATCCCTGGTCGTCGGTCAGGTGCCAGTGGAGGCGGTTGATGTCGTGCAGGGCCAGCATGTCGATGAAGCGGCGGATGGAGTCGGTCGTCACGAAGTGGCGCGACACGTCGAGATGGGCTCCGCGGTAGCTGAAGCGCGGTGCATCGGTCACTTCAGTGGCCGGCACGGTGATGCCGCGTGTGCCGCACTGTCCGGTGGGCAGGGCCTTGCGCAGTGTCTGGATGGCATAGAACAGGCCGGCATCAGTGGCACCGTCCAGCAGGATGATGTCGCTGTTGGTGCGGATGTTGTAGGCTTCGGGGTTCTGGCTCTTGTAGCCGATGGTCAGTCGGATGCAGTTGCGCTGGGCGGGAAACGTGCCCGTCACGCGAAGCTCCAGCCCGGTGCTTTCCTTCACGTATTGTGCCAGCATTTCGGCATGGCGCTTGAGCGCCTTGTCGCCTTGTGTGTAGCAGATGAGTGTGGAGGGCGTGATCTGGAAGGCTCCGCCTTGCGTGCTGGCCACCTTCTGCGGCATGGGCACTACATGGAAGTCGGCCATCTGTGCGCGGCTGGTGGCGGGCCAGAGCATGGCCAGCGCTGCCAGCGAAGCGGCAATCGTCAGTTTGAAATTCATGCGAAAGTATTTGTTTGTTATGGATGGATGCTACAAAGGTAGTGCAAAACGCTTGAATTGGCAAATCCCCTTGCAGCTTTTCTTCTGTTCGGCGCTCGGGTGGGGTAGCCCCGGGCCGATAAGGCGCAGATTGGCGGACAAAAAAGCGGAGTAGCACGTGCTTCACAGCGGGTGCTACTCCTTCGTCATTTACCTAAAAAACACTATTACCTTGATTAAATCTATCTTTTCCTTTTTTTGTATTGAAAGCCCCGAGGCCGAGGCTTCCGCTCCGACTAGAGCGAGGTCACTTTCGATGAAGTGGTGAACGACTTGCTCGTGGTGCCGCCCGAGTAGGTGGCTCCCGTGGTCAGGCCGTGGAAGGCGGTGCCTCCGCTCAAGGTGCCTCCGGTGCGGATGGTGTAGGCCGCCGACTGCTTCAGCGCGGGTGTGCTGAACAGGATGGTGGCACTGCCGTAGGCACGGGGCACGGTGAAACTCATCACCTGATTGTCCGAAGCATCGCACACGGTGTAGACCAATCCGTCGGAGGCCGTGGCGCGGCTCCACACCACGGAGCATTGCGAGGAAGCCGAAGCGGTGGGCGTGGATGTGCCGCCGCCGAATCCCACGAGGGTGCCGCCGTTGATGGCGAAGGTGTTGTTGTCGCAGTCAAATCCTTCTTCCGGCGCGCTGGTGCCGCTCGACACGATGAGGCCGCCGTTGATGGTGAGCGTGCCGTTGGAGTCGATGCCGTCGTTGCCCGAGGCATAGCAGTAGATTTGTCCGCCGTTGATCACGATGGCCTTGGAGGCATTGAGGCAGTCATCGTAGGTGTTGCACTCAAGGGTGCCGCCGTTGATGGTGAGCGTCTGTTTGCTCTCGATGCCCTCGCCGCCGTCCTGTGCGGTGCTGATCACGTAGGTGCCGTTGTTCACCGTCACAGTGCCTTCGCCCCGGATGGCCTTCGGGTTTCCGCCCCCGCCTTGCTGGCCGGGACCTCCACCGGGCTGTCCGCCTCCACCGCCGGGTCCACCGCCGGGTCCTCCGCCCCAGCTCACTGGGCCGGTTGCCTGCGTCGTGGCACTTCCGGCAGCCGGTGCCCACCATCCGCCTCCGCCGCCCCAGCCTCCACTGGAACTGCTGCTGATTTTCGAGCCAGTGGTGGTGGCTGTGATGGACGGCCCTGCAGTTTCGGTGCCCAGGGTGGTCGTGCCGTCGGTCGAGATGCATTTGCCTCCCTTGCCCGTGGCCTTGATCACGAGGGTGCCTCCTTCGGCCAGCAGGTTGCCGTCGGTCTTGATTCCCGTGGCGCAGTAGGTGTCGCTGCTGTTGGAGTCATCGGTGTAGGTGTCGCCGTCGCCCGTCAGCTCCATCTGTATGTTGCCGCTGATGATTCGGGTGTCGCCATCGGTGGAAATGCCTTTGCCGCCCTTGCCCGAGTGGGAAATGCGGATGTCGGCCCCGTCGATGGTGAGTGTGGAGTCGCACTTGATGGCTGCGCAGTAGCTCACGTCGCCGTCAGCCACCACGGCATTGCCCGAGGCGTTGACAAGCAGCGTGCCGCCGCTGAGCAGCATGCGTCCGCCGCTTTTCAGACCCTTCGTCTGGTCGGCCGTCAGGTTGACGGTCAGCTGTCCGCCCGTCACGCTGAGCGTGGAGTCGCACTTGAGTGCTTTGGTGTCGGCCGTGGCTGCAGTCAGCAGCAGCGTTCCTCCGCCGATGCAGAGGGTGCCTTCGCCGGCATCCACACAGTCGCCGGTGGTGCCGCTCACGGTCAGTTCGCCGTTGTCCATCTGGAAGTAGTCCTTGGCATGGATGCCGTCGTTGGCAGCGGCCTTCACCGTGATGTGCCCTTGCTTGATGCGCACATAGTCGTCGGAGCAGATGGCGTGCTTGCAGTGTCCGGTCACATCGAGTGCCCCGTTCCCTTCAAACACCAGCTGGCCTTCGCTGAAGAGCGTGCCCTTCTGGTCCTCTTCTCCGGCATCTGCATAGGTGGCGGCATCCGTCAGTGCGTTGGATTGTCCGTCGGCCAGCTGCACGGTGGTTTTCTTTTTGCTTTGTATGTTGATGGCCGGGCCGTCCGTAGCGGTGAGGCTGATTCCGTCGAGCAGCAGAATTTGCTTGTGGGTGCTGTAGAGCTTGAACGTTCCCGTACCCTGGCCTGAAAGTCTGTAGGTGATTTCCTGGTCGAGTTGCGCGTTGGCCACTACTTTCCCGTCGGTCGTGATGCTGAGGTCAAGTCCGCGGAAAGCATAGGGATTGACGGCTTTCACTCCCGTGGCGGTGTAGGCCACGCTCACTTCGCTGGCAGCCGGACCGAAGGTGATGCTGTCGATGTCGGCCACGGACACCTCGCCTCTCGTGTCCTTCAGATGGAAACGGGCCGTGAGCCGGTCGTCGCTGAAGTCGATGCTGTCGGTGGAGGTGATGTCGGTGAGCAGCGTCACGCCATCGTGCCGGTGAATCTGCACCACATCCTGTGCCCAGGCCATCATGGGGCTTGTCAGTGCCAGGAATGCGGCCACGGTGGCTCGTGTGTAGTTGGCTCTCTTCATTGTCCTTCCGTTTTTAGTTTCGTGTTTTGCTTGCTGGATAGTGCAAGGTGAGCGCAGAACGTCAAGTTTACTTGAACGTTGTGCCGAACCGCAGCCTATCTTATGCAAAAATAGTCCAAATGGATTTGACTTGCAAATTAATTTGGCGGAAGGCTTTGTTTTCTTGACGAAACGGGATAGAAAGGTAGCCTTTTGCTCGCTTTCTTGTGGGTTTGCTTGCTATTTGTATTCTTGTTTGGAATCCGAACAGATGCTCCACGCAGGAAAGATTGCTTTTTCTATATTGCAAATGTAAGGATTCGTTTTTACATTTGCAAGGTTTCTGCCCATATTTTTTTTTGAATCTTCGGCCGTAGAATGCCAAAGTGGGCCTTGCTGGCGGACATTGGGGGCCGACACGCTGTGGAATGGCGGGCGCGGCCACGAATGTTCGTTTCAGCGTGATTTGGAGTTCTTGTAGTCTTCTGAGAGCAGCTTGAAAAAATCGGTGTCGAGGGTGGTGCAGATGCGCCGAAGCAGTTCGGTGTCGAGGTCTTGTTTTTCGAAGATTTTGTAAACGTTTGTTCTGCTGCAGGAGAGTTGTTCGGAAAGCCACACCACGGTATGGCCTTTCTCTTTCAGAATTCTGCGGATAGCTGTGCCTAAATGCATCATCTTTCGTGGGGGGGTTAAAGGTTGCTGTTTGTTTCATCTGTGGGCAGTCGTTCGGCTGCCTTTCCTTTCTGTGGGTGACGGAAAACTTGCTTTCCGTCGTGCGCGCGGGAAGGTGTCTGTGAATAGGTTGTTGTTTCGTCTGCAAAGAAACAAAATTATTTTTGCTTTTCCATCTTAAAAGTGTGTCTGATTAGTGTGCATTTTGGCGTTTCTTGGCGAATTCTGTGGTTTTTGTGGCTTTGCGGGGTGGGAGTGGGGCTCGTTTTTTGGAAAACGGGCTTTGCCTTGCGGCTGGGCAAGGGAGGACTGATTGCGGGCGAAACTGGTATTCTTGCGTTGAGGCTGACAGTAAAAATGCAGGTATACACGCGCACGCGCGTTATACAGGGAATTGCGCAACTTGCTGTCACGTGTCATTCCTTGCTCGTCGGTCGAGCCACCGCGGTGAAATAGCCTAGGACTTTTTCAAATTGTACCGCGGTACCGTAAAAACACTACCACGGTACCGTAAAAATTCTACCACGGTACTGTAAAAACACTACCGCGGTAGTGTAAATCCTACTCCGGCAAGGTGTAAAAATCCACGTTTCATCAATAGGAAATGGGCATCATGGCTTGCTGTCACTGCGCTGACAGTAAAAACGGGCACTTCACCTTTAAATAAAGGGGCACTGACAGAGTGACAGCAAAAAACGTGTTGCGCTTGTTTAGTATATGTGCGCGTGCGCGCGTAAGCGCGAAGCGCTGATCACGGGGGTAATGCGCCCCAGTGAGGGTCAGGGTGTGGCGGTGGGGTTCGGTGTTCAGAAAATCGAACGCAACACGGCGAGCGATTTCAGTTCCGGAAAACCGGGCA
>DAIRWG010000059.1:0-15212 GCA_036802405.1 Alloprevotella sp. | reverse complement strand
ACGAGATCATATACGAGGGCCGTCTTGTCGACGTAGGCAAAACCTCCATTGATGATTTTCTCGAAGTCTTGTATGCCGATGGGAAATTTCATAGTCAAATGAACCTATAGAAAATTGGATTGTAAAGATAGTGCAAGGCGAGAGCAGTGAAAAGGAAAAGCTTTTTCCTTTTCATTGCAGAGCCGCAGCCTATCTTATGCAAAGATAGCGGATGCCCCACGAAGAGCCAAATGAATTCGGCATGTTTTCGTTTTCCTAACATTTGTGTGCTTTCCCTTGGCCTCCCCGCACCTCATTGGCTGATGCTTGCCCTGCGCGAGCGGAGCGAATTGCTCACCACGCTCACGCTGCTCAAGGCCATGGCCGCACCCGCCACCATGGGGCTGAGCATGAAACCGCACACGGGATAGAGCAGTCCGGCAGCAATGGGCACACTCACCGCATTGTAGATGAACGCCCAGAAGAGGTTCTGACGGATGGTGCGCGTGGTCAGCTTCGACAGCCGGATGGCCGAAGGCAACTTCTGCAAGTCGGAAGAGAGGAGTGTGAGCATGGCCGCTTCGATGGCCACATCACTCCCCTGCCCCATGGCCACACTCAGGTCGGCCTGGGCCAAGGCAGCACTGTCGTTGATGCCATCGCCCACCATGGCCACACAGTGTCCTTCGCGCTGCAGGCGCCGCACATAGGCTGCCTTGTCGGCTGGCATCACGCGTGCCTTCACCTCGTCGGCACCCACCCGCTCCGCCACAGCCCGCGCCGGAGCCTCGGCATCGCCGGTGAGCAGATGCGTGCGGATGCCCATGGCGCGCAGCTGCGCCAAGGCCTGCACCGATGAGGGCTTCACCTCGTCGGCCACGGCAAAGAGAGCCACCACGCATTTCTCGTCGGCCAGGGCCACCAGACTGAAGGCCTCGCGTTGACATTCTTCCTCCACTTGCTTCAACGGTTCGGGCACGGTGCAGTGCAAACGCTGCATCAGTGCCACCGAACCCACGTGCCACCGATGTCCGCCGACCATGCCGCAGGCACCTTCGCCGGGCATATTCTCAAAATCCTCAACGGGCAGCAAAGTCACCTCCTTCAGCCCTTCGCACAAGGCTTCGGAGAGCGGATGCGTGCCCAAACTTTCCAGCGAAAGACACATCTGGCGGCAGCGGTCGGCATCCACCCCCGGGGCAAAGGCCGTGCGCACCAGGCGGGGATGCCCTTCGGTGACGGTGCCCGTCTTGTCGAGCACCACGGTGTCAATGCGGCAAGCCACCTGCAGAGAGGCCGCATCCTTCACCAGAATGCCCTCGCGCGCCCCACGGCCGATGCCTACGATGAGGGCCGTGGGCGTGGCCAGTCCGAGTGAACAGGGACAGGCCACCACCAGCACGCTCACCATGCTGAGCAGGCCGCGCACCCAGCCTTCGGCCGGATCGAAGCAGAGCCAGAGCACCAGGGCAAGCACCGAAATGCCGATGATCACGGGCACGAACACGGCCGCAATGCGGTCGACCAGCTGCTGCACGGGAGCTTTCGATCCCTGTGCCTCCTGCACCAGCTGCACGATGCGCGCCAAGAACGTGTCGGCCCCCACCTGCGTGGCACGGAAGGTGAGCGTGCCTTGACCGTTCACCGTGCCAGCCTTCACGGCATCGCCCGGCTGCTTGCTCACCGGCACGGGTTCGCCGCTGAGCATGCTCTCGTCCACATTCGAGCAGCCATCCGTCACCACACCATCGGCAGCCACCCGTTCGCCAGGACGCACGAGCAAGCAGTCGCCCACGCGCACGGCCGTCACGGCCACGCGCTCAGCACCTCCGTCGGCACCGAGGCGCGTCACCTCCTTGGGCTGCAGCCCCATGAGCTGGCGGATGCTGCGCCCCGTCTGGCGCTTGGCACGGGCCTCCATCAGGCGGCCCAACAGGATGAAGGCGGTGATCACCCCCGATGAATCGAAATAGAGCTGCGGCTGCATGCCCCGTGCGGTGAAGAACTGCGGGAAGAACAAGTTGAAGCAGCTGAACAGATAGGCCACGCTGATGCTCATGGCCACCAGCGTGTCCATGTTGGATGTGCCGTGGCGCAGCAAACGCCAAGCCCCACGATAGAACTCACGCCCATAGCGCCAAAGGGAAAACGAAGCCAGCAGGAAAAGCAGGAATTCCTGTCCGCTGAACAGATGCGGCACAAGGCTCAGCACAAGCAAAGGCACGGCCACGGCCAAGGCGCCCCAAGCACTGCGGCGAAGTTGGGTATAGCGCAGCTGGAAGCGTGCTTCGGCCTCCGCTTCGGCCCTACCGGCATCGGTGCGCTGCTCAACGTCAGCCCCTGCTGGAGCTTCATCTGCAGAAGTTGCCAGCAACGGACGGTCGGTGAGCAATCCGAACCCCATACGCTCCACGGCCTGACGGAGGTCGTCGGGGGTGCAGCGGGCGGGATCGTAGGTCACTTCAGCCGTGTTCATCGGCAGATTGACATTCACTTCGGTCACTCCCTCAACCCCCTGCAGGGCTTTCGTCACATGGGCCGAGCACGATGCGCAGCTCATGCCTTCTACGGGATATTTCTGATGTATCATTTCTTTGGAAAAATTAATTCAATGGATTCAGAATCCGAGTCCTCCCAAGCGGAAACGCACGCCGGCATAGACCATCGCGCCATGCACCGGTCCCCACACCTGGGTGGCATCGAAGGAAGTGCTCCAGGGATTGTGTGCATCAAGGATGGGATTCTTCTGACGATAGTTGGTGAGGTTTTCACCGCCCACATACACGCTGCAGTGGCGGAACCATCGGGTGATCTGCGCATTGAGCTGGGCATAAGCCGGAAAACGCTCGTCGAGGCTTGTAGTGCCGTCGGCCATACGCTGAAGCGGCAAGCGTCCGCCGCCGTTGAGCGTGGCCGTGAGGTCGAACTGCCACAGCTCGAGCGGTGTTTTGTAGGAAGCCGTGAGCAAGGCCTTGTAGCGACTGGTGAGCGGACGTTCACGCAGGGCACCGGCGGTGGTTTGCTGCACATGGTTGTAGCGATAGGCAGCCGTCACGTTCAGTCCCTTGAGCAAGGGATAGGAAGCCTCCACCTGCACGGTGTGCGAGAAGGAACGTCCGTTGCCGAGATTGCCGATGCGGAACGTCTGCAGGTCGGCATCCATGTCGACCACCGTTTGCTCGAGGAAATGCGTGTAGTAGTATTCAGCACTCAGGTCGAGAATGTGTCCGAAGAGGGGAATCTTGAAGTTGGCGCTGGCACCATAGTTCCAAGCCTCCTCCTGCTTGAGGTTGTCGTCCACCAAGAGTTGGCGGCCCGAAGCCAACAAGTAGTTGTACTCAGCCAGCGGATGAACCGTGCGGTAACCCTTGCCGGCCGAAAGGCGGAAACTCACTGCATGAGAGGGCGAATACTTCAGATGGAATCGGGGTGTGAAGAAATTCGGGGTCTCGCGTATGTTACTGTGGTCGAAGCGCAGTCCGGCCATGAAGGTGAATTTCTCGCTTGGCGTGAAGGTGTACTGTGCATAAAGGCCTGGGGTCGTTTCGTCCTCTTGAGCCTTGACGGGCTGCTGCGCGAGGTCGTGGGTGAGGCGGTAGCGCTGGTCGTAGTAGTCGTGCACGATACTCATGCCCGTGGAGAGGCTGTGCTGCGGCGTGAAGTTCGTTTCGAACATGAGCGAAGCGTAGCCTTCACGCTGGTGCACATCGTAGAGGCGGTGGCCATAATTGGCCTCCTCATGATGAAGTGCCCCCGAGAGGATGAGCGCCAGATTGGTGCCGTGCTCCTTGTCAAGCACGAAAGCATTCTTGGCAAATCCGTCGTAGCGGTGGGTGCTGATGCCGATGGTGTAGCGCTCCTGTCCCTCTGGCAGATGGGCGTGAGTCGTCTGTCCGCCGTCGCGCTCTTCGCCCAAGGCATTGACGGCAGCCTGGAAGATGTAGCGGTCGCCCATCCACGCCCAACGGTTCTGCAGGTGATACTGCTGCACATTGGGCTTGTCGATGAATCCGTCGTTGTTTTCATCGTGGTGGGCAAAGGCATCCTCATAGTGCGCCAAGATACCCGTGCTGAGCTTTTCGGACAAGTGCACATTGCCATCGAAGTTGGCTTCAACGCGGCTCTTCGAGTCAGCGAAGAGGTTCACCTCCATCGAATTGGGCGTTTGTGGTTTCTTGTATTCCACGTTGATCTGGCCCGTGATGCTTTCGAATCCGTTCTTCACCGAAGCCGCTCCCTTCGACACCTGAATGCTCTGCATCCAGGGGCCCGGCACGTAGCCCAGACTGTAGGGAGCCGCTGCGCCACGGAAGGCGGGCACATTCTCGGTGAGCATCTGCACGTAAGACCCCGAGAGTCCGAGTAACTTGATCTGTCGGGCACCTGTGGCAGCATCGGTATAGTTCACGTCGACCGAAGGATTGGTGGTGAAACTCTCTCCCAGATTGCAGCAAGCCGCCTTGAAAATTTCCTGACGCGAAAGGCTGTAGCCGTTCTGCACGCCGCCGAGTCGCGAAAGGGGTTTGCGGCGTGCCGAAACGGTGGCCTCGCCCACCTGCTGCTCGGGCGACTCGTGGCGAATGGTGTCGGAAGGTTCGGTTATGTTCTGTGCCTGCACGGATGCGCCAGCCGTCATCAAGGCTGCTGCCGTGAGCAGGCGGGCGGTAGTTTGGCTAAGTCGGGTATGTGTCATAAGTGCGTGTAGTTTTGTGGTTGAACCGCTGGAGTGAATTTTTCCCGGTTGAAACCATGGTGGATTATTCACGGTGCAAAATTACGGCTTTCCTTCCACACCATCGTTGCACAATTCTGTCGGAGTGTTGCACAATTCTGCAAGCGGAGTGATGACGGGGGATGCTTGACTTTTCCGAAACGGAATAGTGCACAAAAATGCACGAAGTCCATGCGATGGAGCCATCAATGGAAATGCTGGGGAACCGCTGGCTCGTTCATGCTGACAGTCCTCGCAAAATGACAGGAATGGGTGCGCCATTTGCTGTCACTTCTACCTGGTTCTCGCGCGTACGCGCGCGTATACTGGGAATTCGACATCTTGCTGTCAACTGTCATTCTTCATCCTTTTCCAAGGATTATTCCGTTTTGCATATAGCGGTATTTCCTCACACCAGCGACAAGCCCAAGTAAAAGCCTTAGGATGATTCAATTCTTTAACTTACCATCCACTATTTATGAATTAATCCATAGTTTACGGCACCGCGGTGGAGTAATTACGGCACCGTGGTAGTGTATTTACGGTACCGTGGTGGAATTTTTACAGCACCGTGGTGGTGTATTTACGGTACCGCGGTAGTGTATTTACGGTACCGTGGTGGAATTTGAAAAAGTCGGGGACTTGTGCACCGCGGTGCTTTGGCACAATCACACTCGGAGCCTGTCATGACAAGTCATTGAGAGGCGAAGCGAAAAGGTGCCGAAGTAATTGTTTTTGCACATTACATATGCTGAAAATATGCACTGCATTTCCATGCGAGTGATGACAGATGACAGTAAAAAAAGCAATTAACCATGTAATATACGCGCACGCGCGCGTGAAAATAGGATGACAGTAAAAGTGTCAGCTGTTGTGTCAGAAAAATTATGCATGGTTCATTCATCACCGCGACCGCGGTCAGGAAGCCGAGGCTATCCATCCTCCTCGTGGAAAACTCCTCCGAACGGCATCGCGGCTCTTAGTGAGAAAGAAGCACACACAAGCACGCTACTGCCTGCACTTCCCCGAACTGCACCCAATTTGTGCAGAAAAATCCGATTTCCGCCACACGATGTTGGCAGCCTCGAAGAAAATTGCGAATTTTGCCCAGAGAAAGCGTTCTTCAGTCCACAGGACGAAATGCCGGGTCTTGCGGCCGGCAAAAGAATGCGTGCACACTCCGATCAATCAAAAGAGAACCCCCAAAGATAAACCCCAAAGATAAACCCCAAAGATAAACGATTATAGACTTATGCGTAAACCTCTACTCACCCTGGCAGCCGGAATGCTGCTGGCACTCTCCGCATCGGCCATCCCGGCACGCCGCGTGCCCGTGGTGGTGACCCAGCCCGACGGCACGACTGTCACCGTGATGCTCAGCGGCGATGAGTCGCTCCACTTCTACGAAACGGCCGACGGCGTGCCCGTGGCCAAAAACGCCTCCGGCGCCTACTGCTACGCCACCCTGCAGGGCCAACTGCTCGTGCCATCCACCCTGCTGGCACACGATGCGCACCTGCGCTCCGACTCGGAACGGCTGTTTCTCACGCAGCATGCCGATGTGGCTCCACGCCTGCGCTCGCTCGGCATCGAACGCCTGCAGGCACGCAATGCCGACCGCGCCAAGGCTCCGCAGAAGGTGGGAAAACCGGGGGTGACCACGGGCAAGCGCAAGGGACTCGTGATCCTGGTGAACTTCCAGGACAAGAAGATGAATGCCAACAACACGCGCGAGCAGTTTGACCGCATGATGAACGAGGTGGGATACCACGACAACGGCAATGCCGGCAGCGTGCACGACTACTTCCTGGCGCAGAGCTACGGAAAGTTTGACCTCACGTTCGATGTGGTGGGCCCCGTGACGGTGTCGAAAAACCTGGCCGACTACGGCGGCAACTATGGACCGATGGGCGATGACGTGGACCCTCAGGGCATGGTGTACGAAGCCTGCCAGCTGGCGGCACCGCAGGTGGACTTCAGCCAGTATGACTGGGACGGCGACGGCGAGGTGGACCAAGTGTTCGTCATCTGCGCCGGCAACAGCGAAGCTGCCGGAGGTGCCTCCGACTGCATCTGGCCACACGAGTCGAAACTGGGTAAGACGACCTACGGAAAGCTCCATTTCAACGGGGTGGACATCGACACTTACGGATGCTCCACAGAGCTCTACGGCACGAGCGACTCGCAGATGGACGGCATCGGCGTGTCGTGCCACGAATTCTCGCACTGCATGGGACTGCCCGACTTCTACGACAAGAACTATGGCGGCGGATTCGGCATGGGCCACTGGAGCGTGATGAGCAGCGGCAGCTACAACGGCGACGGCTATGTGCCGGCGGGCTACAATGCCTACGAACGATGGTTCAGCGGATGGCTGGAGCCGAAGGTGCTGCAGGATGCCTGCACCGTGAACGCACTGCCTTCGCTCGACACGCACCCCGAGGCTTACGTGGTGTACAGCGAGGCGAACCCCAACGAGTTCTACATGATCGAAAACCGCCAACAGGACGGATGGTTTGCCAAGGATGCCACGCATGGCATGCTGGTGACGCACGTGGACTACGTGGAAAGCCTCTGGGCCGACAACAACGTGAACGTGAGCAAAACGACGCCTCACTGCACCGTGCTGGCTGCCGACAATTCGCTGCTGGCCGCCGACGAGGCGGGCGACCTCTACCCCAACGGCGGACTGAACACGGCGCTCACCAGCCTGTCGCTGCCGGCCGCCACGCTCTATGCCACGCAGCCCGACGGCACGAACAACATGGGCAAGCCCATCACCGACATCACCGAGAAGGACGGACTCATTTCCTTCAACTTCAAGGGGGGCGATGTGCTGCCGGCCCCGAAGGCTGTGGCCTGCCAGATGAACGGCACTGCGGCCAATGTGAGCTGGATGGGCGTGGATGGCGCCGATGCCTACGATGTGGAACTGCAAGCCATCGGCGCCACGGATGCCGACAAGGCACTCCTCGGTGCTGAGGACTTGGGCATGATGGGCATGAACGTGACCGACGACCCTGACACCGACATCAGCAAACGGCTGAACGACAACGGCACTTCCATCGGATGGGGCGGCGAACGCATTTATCTGGGCGATCTGGGACTGAAGGTGGGCAACGAGGACCACAACGGCCTGCTGAACACTCCGCTCTATGCGGCACCGAGCACGGGAGCCGTGACGCTGAGCGTGGCCATTTCGCCCGAAAGCAACGTGAGCAACACGCTGAGCGTGCAGCTGCAGGATGCACAGGGCAACACGCTGCAGAGCCAGACTGTCACTCCGACCGACGACACGCACACGCTGCACTTCGAGGGGGTGAACAAGGACTTCCGTCTGGCGTTCACCACATCGAAGGAATATGTGTACTTCTCGGGCCTTTGCGCCGTGTTCAACGGCACCTTCTCGGCTGACCAGCTGGAGCAGGCTTTGGATCAGGCTGACGTGCAGCCCAAGGTGGTGAAAGCTGCCGCAGAACCTGCAGCTTCCATCGAGGGACTGGTGGCTGGAAAGACCTACCTGCTGAAGGTGCGTGCACACAAGACTTGCCAGACTTCGGCCTGGTCGGCCCCGATGGCTGTCACGGCCGGAACGGCCGACGGCATCAGCCAGGCTAGCGCACAGGAATCGCTCTGGCAGTCGACCACACCGGTGAAGGTGTACACCATCGCCGGACAGCTGCTCCGCACCACGACTTACGCGCGCTGGAGCAACGGCTTGCCCACGGGGGCCTATGTGCTGCGCAGCGCACAGGCCGCCAAGGTGGCACTGACCCGATGAAGCGAACCTAAGAATGACTCTGAAGCGCGCGGCAGGGCGGCGATGCCTTGCCGCGTGCTCTGGCTTTTGATCGGACAAAAAACTCACGACTATGGGAAAACACAAGAAAACGAATGTGGTCAGAGCCTACAAAAGACTGCTGGAGGCAGACCAAGACTGCGATTATGCTTTTCTGCTCGAGCTGGAACGGAAGAAGCTGCAGCGAATGGCCAAATATTTCGAGGAAGCTTGCTTCACCGACAACGATGCCTTGGTGGCACGGGAGGTGACGCTTTGTGTCAGACTGCTGGACATCATTTTGGACAAAGAACGCTTCCGCGATGTGTGGAGCGAGGAAGTGTCGAAGCTATGCGAAACGAAGTTCACTCAGATAGAGGGCAAGCAGCTTTATCAATTCGACCACGTGCTTCATGGGTTGATTCCAGATTTTCCAAAGTATGTCAACCTCCGCAATGCCGACCGCTTTCTGCCCCGTGCACGTCGCCTCGACTTGGAAGCGAAAACGGAAGAGGACCGAAAATACTGGGCCGAACACATCAAGGAGGATGTCAGAAGTGCCAAGGCCTGGCACCTCTACCATCTCGTGCGCGAATACAAGATGCTTGAATGGTGGGGCTGACTTCTCAAATGACGAAAAATCCCCTTGCAGGAAGAACTTTCTGCAAGGGGATTTATTCGTGTAGTGGGGAGGAAGAAGGGAGTTTATTCCACCTCCTCCATGCGCACGAGTTTCCATCCGTCGAACTGCATGATGATGCGGTGCAGCTCGGTGCCTTGGCGCAGGGCTTCCACTCGCGGGGCCGCAGCATAACGGCGGATCTGGTCGACGGCCTCCTGCCACTGGCGGGCCGTGCGCGCGGCATGGGCGGCCTCCGTTTCACTCTTCTCGCGCTTGGGCACTAGCTTGAGCTCGAGGATGTAGCTGTGACGCGTGGGATAGTGCGTGAGGTCGGGCAGAAGGAAGAAGTCGCAATAGCCGTGGTTCAGTTCCAGCTCGGGGGCGGTGTAGTAGTAGCCGTTGAGGTTGAGATAGGCCATGAAGAAGCCCTGAAGGTTGCGCTCCGCCTCTATGCCGTCGCGCACCGATGACACTGCCTCGTAGTCGTCAGCCATGCACTGGAGCGTTTCGCGCCAGCAGCCATCGAAGGCCATGCGGGTGAACATCGTTTCGAGCGAATCGAGGTTGACATGCTTGAGGGTCTGGTATTCCTCCAGCAGATAGCCGTAGTACTGCTTGCGCACATTGTTGTTGGGGATGCCGAGCACCAGCTGGCGGCCATAGGTGCGCTTGATGGTGAGCATGCCGTAGTAGAACAGCAGGCTGGGAAAGACTTCGGGCTTCGTGATTTCGTGGGCCGGAAAGGACTCCTGCAGGGTGGTGATGACCTCGCCCGTTTCGGCAATGGTGCGAATCACGCCCTTGCGGTTGCCGTCGAGACGGTCGAGCTGGAGCAGGCGTTTCATCTTGTTGTAGTCCGTCTTGGTGTTCGGGTCGAGCATTTCCGCGGGAGCATGGCCGTCCGACAGGTAGTTGAGCAGGTAATAGAGCACCATGTCGCAGTTGAACACGCGGCTCTGCTTGCGCAATGCGCCTTCGGAGAAGCAGTAGTTGTCGTACCAGGGCTTCATCTCGCTGATCATGCCCTCCACATCGGCAGCGGCCGGGAGACGGCCCACCCGCTGATAGTAGGTGAACATCTCGCGCACGTCCTCGGTGGAGAAACCAAGCATCTGGTTGAACTCGCTTTTGGTGGAAATGTGCCAGCCGATGTTGAAGCCACTCGTCACATCGTCGAGCGTCACGGGACTCACTCCCGTGATGAAGATGCGTTCGAACGATCCTTTGAACTTCTTAAAGATGTCGCGGTAGAAGCCTTCGGCGTGCGTGATGGCCCAGTACACCTTCTCGCCCTGCTCGTTGAGCACCGTGTTGGTAAAGTTGTCGTACTCGTCGATGATGAGGTAGAGGGAATAGGACTTGTGGCGAGCCTCATTCTGGATAAAACCCAATTTACCGCCTGCATTCTTGGTGGCACGCACGTTTTGAATTGTTTCATCGGAATAATATTCCGCATAGTCGCGCACGAAACCATCAATCTCCGTGCCGAGATACAAATTGAAATTGTCCTCCAGATTATCAATCGTCCCTCCCACCTGCGAGAAGTCGAGATGCAGCACCTGATATTTCCCCTGAAGCGGCGTGGGATGCTGGCCAATCCACAAACTGCCGAACCACTGTTGGAACTTGTCCTTCGTGCGGCAGTCATAGTAGGCATGCAGCATGCTCAGAAAAACGCTCTTGCCGAAACGGCGTGGGCGGATGAAAAACAGAAAATTAGGCTGCGCTTCCAGAATCGGCAAGAAGGGGGTCTTGTCGACGTAGTAGTTATTCTGTTCAATTACCTGCACGAAGTCGGAAACTCCGTAAGGCACTCGCTTGATGGGCTCTTGTTCCATAGGATTGGTCGTTCACGTGTTTTGCAACATTCAAATTAAGAATTTTCCCGAGGGGTGTCATGCCGGATGTTCCAAACGGCTTTGGCCACATTGAGCTCGGCATAGGTGAAGGCTTCGGCCTGAAGTTTGCCGCGAAGTGTGGAAGAAGCCAAGCTGGGTGCCGTGGGATTGGCCTCAAAATAGCGGAGCAACGACTGCAGGCGGTCGGGATGGATGAGATCTTCCACCTTCACTTCACCCGAAGGCAGATGTCGGAGCAGATGGCCGATGATGGTGTCGGGCGTCAGCTCGCGCATACGGGCAATGTCGGGCACGGAATGGCCCTGGCGATAGAGATCGAAGCTCACTTGCACGGTGTTGGCGCGCGACTTGAGCGGATTGGCTTCTTCGGCCCTGGGCTTCGGTGCGGTCAGTTCGGCCGTCTTTTCAGGCGATTCCTGAATTTTTCCTTCGCGAAGGTATTGGTCGAACTTCTGCACGATGTCGAGGATTTCGCCTCCGTAGCGCTCCATTGTGGCTTTTCCGAAGGAGGGCATGCGGAGGAGCGCCTTCTCGTCGGTGGGAACATAGTTGGCTATGCCGAGCAGGCAACGGTTGGGCGCGATGCGGTAGGCTGGAATGTCCTCTTCCTGCGCCTTGGCATGACGCCAGTTTTGCAGCCAGCGATAGAGTTCAGGGTGTTTCACTTCGGTGGGAACGTCGAGCTTGTCCTTTCCGGCAGCCGACTTGGTGCTCTTGGTGGTGGAGGCCTGAAGCCCTTCGGCATCGAGAATGGCTTTGGCACGCACCTGCAGATAGTCGTTCATGTGAAACCCGTGCTCAAGCACATGATCGAGCAAACGGGTGCGGACGAGAAGCTGCGGGCGCAGCTCGTCAAGCGCAGCCTTCATGCGCTTGCTGACTGTGGCATTGTCAATGTCGAGGCGGGTGTTCTGCACGAGGGAGAGCACGGGCACGAGTTTCTCGTAGAAGTACTCGGCCCCTTTGCAGATGCGCTCTTGCAGGGTGGCATCTTCCAGATTGCCTTCCGCCTTGGCGAGCAACTCACCGTACTGATGCTGGAAACGGGTGGACACTTGCACCACTTCGGATTCGAAGGCGCGGAGCGTGGACTCGTAGCGTGAGGCGGTTTCGCCATAGATGCGCGAAAGGAATTCGAGGAGCAGACGCGTGACTTGTTGGAGTCCGTAGTGTTCCTTTTGGAAGAGAAAGAGGTCGGCAAGCAGATGCAGACCGTAGCTGTTGCGCATGGCGTGCAGCTGGTGGTCGTCGACCTGATGCTCGCGCATGTCGGCATTGAAACGGTCGACATCGGTGTCGGCAATGATGGCCGAAGGGGGAATAGGCGAAGTGAGCACGATGCCTTCCAAGGTGCGGCATCGGCTGAGGGCCACATAGGTTTGTCCGTGGGCAAAGGAACGGGCGGCATCGATCATGACGCGATCGAAGGTGAGGCCTTGGCTCTTGTGGATGGTGATGGCCCAAGCAAGCTTCACAGGCATCTGGGTGAATTGACCTTCCACTTCTTCCTTGATCTCGCCGGTGGAATCGTCGAGCACATAGCGCGAATTGGTCCACACCTCGGGTTCGACAGGTATGAGGTCGTTGGGGCGCAGTTTGGGACGCACAGAGAAGCCCTGAGGGGTGATGTCAATGATTTCGCCGATCATGCCGTTGAAGTAGCGCTTGTTCGTGTCGTTCTTGACAAACATCACCTGTGCTCCACGCTTGAGGGTGAGCACGGCATCGGTGGGATAGGACATTTCGGGGAAATTGCCTTCCACCTTGGCTGTGAACTGATAGGCCTGCCCGGGAAGGCCCTGCAGCTCGTGCTGGTTAATTTCGTTGGCCTTCCAGTTGTGGGTCATGAGTTGGATGTAGCCTTCATCGGGCGGCGGCACGAAACCGGGCACATAGCGGCTGTTGAGGGCATCGAGCACGGGACGGTCGGCCTTTCCCTCGCGCACGGCATTGAGCAGGTCAAGGAACCGTGGATCGCTCTGACGGTAGACTTTCTCAAGTTCGACTGTGGCGTAGCGGGTATGCTTCAATGCCTGGCTGCTGAAGAAGTAGGGGCTTTCGTAGGTTTCGCTGAGCAGTGCCCACTCTTCCTCCTTCACCACGGGGGCGAGCTGCTGAAGGTCGCCGATGAGCAGCAGCTGCACGCCGCCAAAGGGGAGACTGCTGCGGCGATAGCGGCGCAGGGCATCGTCGACCGCATCGAGCAGGTCGGCACGCACCATACTGATTTCATCGATCACCAGCAGGTCGAGCGTGCGGATGATGTTGAGTTTCTGCTTCGACATGGCGTAACGCTTCTGGCGGGAGGAGTAGCTGGCACCAGGCACATAGGGCGAGAAGGGAAGCTGGAAGAAGGAGTGGAGCGTGACACCCTGTGCATTGATGGCGGCAATGCCCGTGGGGGCAAGCACCACCATGCGCTTGAATGACTCTTGGCGCAGACGGCGCAGGAAGGTGGTCTTTCCGGTTCCGGCCCGACCGGTGAGGAAGAGGCTGGTGTCGGTATATTCGATGATCTGGCGTGCCCGCTCGATCTGAGGATTATCTGTTGCGTTCAATGGTTCGGGAATTTTGGAAGAAGGAGGAATGCGAAATGTGACGGGGAAAGCATGTCGGCGCAGTTATTTGCCGACTCGCCTACTCGCCTTGCTTTCCGTCACAAGCCGGAGCGCTCTCATTGCCGTAGGCATCGACGGCCGTCACCACGTAGCGGCTGTGGCGCAAGGCGGGCAAAGCAAGCGTGGTGGAGAATGAAGTGGAAGGCTGGCGCACGGAGAGCATACGGTTGCCGTGGATGGAATCGAGACGGTAGACATTGTAGGTGACGGGGCCCCGATCGCTCACGGCGTTCCAGCGAAGCTGAAGATGCAGCCCCTGCAGCGTTTGCGTCACTATGGGGGATTCGGGCGGCACACTGTCGGAAGCCGTCATGGGGGGCACGAGGGCCGGATGGGCGTAGAAATCGGTACGCAGCCAGTCGAGCAGCCCTTTCTCATTGCGCAGCAAGAACTTGGCCCGAAAGAAGGCCTGACCGCCTAAGCCGTGCGAACGGGCCACATTCATCTGGCGCTGCACGGTGAGCAGTGGCCAGTCCTTCTCGCGGGGATTTAGGAAATAGATGCCAAGGCCGGGAATGACCTCACGTCCGTATTCGTTCTCGTGCCAATCGGCCAGAAAGGGATAGTAGTGGTCGCCGTCGAAGTACATCATCGGGAAGAGCAGGTCCATCCACCCCTCGCGGAGCCAACGCTGGGCATCCTGCGAAACGGCATCGCGGGCATTCCAGCCGTGCGAGGAATAGCGCGAAAGGTCGGAATATTTGCCTACGGGCGAACAGCTCATCTTCACCCACGGACGCACGGATTTCACGGCATCGTGAATGGCCTGCACACAGCGGTCGACATTGGCAGTGCGCCATGCCTGCTTGCTGGCCACGCCCCGACCATAGCGGGCAAAGGTGCGGCTGTCGTTGAAGGGAATGCCGGGTTCGGGATAGCGGATGTAGTCGAGGTGGATGCCGTCGACGGCATAGTGCTGCACGATTTCCCGACAGATGCCGGCCAGATAGAAGGCCGTTTCGGGCACACCGGGATCCATCATCCACTGGTCGCCGCAGCGCTGGCAGAGTTCGGGATGCTGCTGCGGCAAGGCACGGCGGCCAAGCTGCTTGGCCACATTGACCTTACACACAGGGAAAGCCACCACCCAGGCATGGCACTCCATGCCGCGCTTGTGGCACTCCTGCACCGCGGTGAGAAGCGGATCGTAGGACGGTGCTTTCCCGGGAGTTCCGGTGAAGGCACCGTCCCAAGGCTCGATGGCGGAAGGATAGGCGGTGGTGGCACGAATGCGCGTTTGGAAAAGCACGGTGTTGATGCCTGCTGCCTGAAGTTGGTCGAGCATGCGGCAAAGGTCCTGCCGCTGGGCCTCAGCCGCCTGTGGGGTGAAGGCCGGACGGGCTGGCCAGTCGAGCCCCATCAGCGTGGTGAGCCACACGGCGCGCACCTCATAGCGAATGTCGGCGGCAACGGGCGAATGCTGCGGTCGCTGGGCCTCAGCCGTTGGAAACTGAAGGATACCGCCCATGAGCCATACGGCTGCCAGGAAGCGGATAATAGGGTGTGTGAACATGAATGCAAAGGTAATGCAAATCGGATGCTGGGCAAAATGAAAGGGTCACTTCTTTCGTGTGAGATTGTAGAGGGCCTGCACCATGCCCATGGGCATGCCCATGCTGACGGCCTTGTCCAGATCGCGGCGGGC